>CAYVUM010000032.1:0-32622 GCA_964454795.1 uncultured Rhodospirillaceae bacterium | reverse complement strand
GCATCGCCTGCAAGCTGTGCGAGGCGATCTGTCCGGCCCAGGCGATCACCATCGAGGCGGAGCCGCGCGAGGACGGCAGCCGCCGTACCACCCGGTATGACATCGATATGCTCAAGTGCATCTACTGCGGCTTCTGCCAGGAGGCCTGCCCGGTGGATGCCATCGTCGAGGGTCCGAACTTCGAGTTCGCCACCGAGACCCGCGAGGAGCTGATGTACGACAAGGACAAGCTGCTCGCCAACGGCGACCGCTGGGAGACCGAGATCGCCGCAAACCTCGCCGCGGACGCGCCCTATCGCTGATCCTGGCCCGGGGGCCGGTCAGGGTGCTTGAACCGCCGCGCCCGGGGCGCTAAGAACACGGCATTCGCGCGGCGCCGCTCCAGCCGCTCCGGCCCGGCCAGCCCCCGGCCGCCGGCCCTTCACACCAAACCAGGGGAGTCCAGGGGAGGTTATGGTCGTCCAGGCGCTGGCATTTTACCTGTTCGCCGCCGTTGCCGTCGCCTCGGCGGTGATGGTGATTTCCGCCCGCAATCCTGTCCACTCGATCCTGTTCCTGATCCTCGCCTTCTTCAATGCCGCCGGGCTGTTCGTGCTGATGGGTGCAGAATTCCTGGCGATGATTCTGGTGATCGTCTACGTGGGCGCGGTCGCTGTCCTGTTTCTTTTTGTGGTCATGATGCTCGACATCAATGTGGTCGAGTTGCGCCAGGGATTTCTCAGATACCTGCCGATCGGCGCGCTGATCGGCTTGATCCTGGTCGCCGAACTGGTGACGGTGATCGGTGCGTGGTCCCTGGCGCCGGAGGCGGCGGCAGTGGCCGCGGCGCCGATGCCGCCGCCCGACGTGGTCACGAACACCGAGGCCCTCGGCCGGCTGCTCTATACCGACTACTTTTTCGTGTTTCAGACTGCGGGGATCGTGCTCCTGGTGGCGATGATCGGCGCGATTGTGCTGACCCATCGCCGCCGCGCCGGGGTCCGCCGTCAGGACGTTGCAGCCCAGGTGGCCCGTCGGCCTGAGGAGTCGATCCGCATCCGCAAGGTGCCGAGCGGGAGTGGCCTTTAATGTGGGAAATCGGACTGACCCACTACCTGACCCTGGCGGCCATCCTCTTTGCCCTCGGCTTTTTTGGGATTTTTCTGAACCGGAAGAACGTCATCGTCATCCTGATGTCGGTCGAGTTGATGCTGCTGGCCGTCAACATCAACTTTGTGGCGTTCTCTGCGGCGTTGAATGATCTGGTCGGTCAGGTCTTTGCGATGTTTGTGCTTACCGTGGCGGCTGCAGAGGCCGCGATCGGGCTTGCGATTCTGGTCGTGTTTTTCCGCAATCGCGGCAGCATCGCTGTTGAAGACATCAACCTGATGAAGGGCTGACCTCGCATCATGGCCGTTCTCGCCGTCCTGCTGCCACTGCTCGGCGCCATTGTCGCCGGCCTCCTCGCATTCGTCGGACGCGACGACGAGGGGAGCAAGGCTCGCGCCAAGGTCCTGTCCCAGTGGATCACCTGCGGCGCGCTTTTGCTCTCGGCACTTCTGTCGGTCGGTGTGTTTGTGGATGTTGCCGTCCACGGCAATGCCCGGGCTGTCGAGCTGTTCACCTGGATGGACTCGGGAACACTGGAGGTGTCCTGGGCGCTCCGCCTCGACACCCTGTCAGCCGTGATGATGCTGGTCGTCACCCTGTGCTCGGCGATGATCCACGTCTATTCGGTCGGCTACATGGACCACGACCCCTCGGTGCCGCGGTTCATGGGCTACCTCAACCTGTTCACTTTTTTCATGCTGACGCTGGTGACTGCCGACAACTTAGCGCAGATGTATTTCGGCTGGGAGGGGGTTGGGCTTGCCTCCTATCTGCTGATCGGCTTCTGGTATGACCGGCCGGCGGCGAACACCGCGGCGATGAAGGCATTCATTGTCAACCGGGTTGGGGACTTCGGCTTTGCGCTCGGTATCTTTGGCGTTTTCCTGTTGTTCGACTCGATCCAGTTTGAGACGATATTCGCGGCTGCCCCCGCTCATGCCGAGACGACCATGGAGCTTTTCGGCGTCGAGGCCCATGCGCTGACCGTCTTCTGCCTGCTGCTGTTTGTCGGAGCCATGGGCAAGTCGGCGCAGCTCGGTCTGCATACCTGGCTTCCGGATGCCATGGAGGGCCCGACCCCGGTCTCAGCGCTGATTCACGCGGCAACCATGGTCACTGCCGGGGTATTTATGGTCAGCCGGATGTCGCCGCTGTTCGAGTACTCGGAAGTGGCTCTGGCGGTGGTGACGATCATCGGTGCGTCCACCTGTTTTTTCGCGGCCACAATTGGCTGTACCCAGAACGACATCAAGCGAATCATCGCCTATTCTACCTGCTCCCAGCTGGGTTACATGTTCTTCGCTTGCGGAGTCTCGGCCTACGCCGCGGGCATCTTCCACCTCACCACCCATGCCTTCTTCAAGGCTCTGCTGTTTCTGGGGGCGGGCTCGGTGATCCACGCCATGTCAGACGAGCAGGACATCCGGAAAATGGGCGGCCTCTGGAAAATGGTTCCGGTCACCTATGTGCTGATGTGGATCGGCTCGCTTTCGCTTGCCGGCATGCCGCCGTTTGCCGGATTCTTTTCCAAGGACGTCGTTCTCGAAGCCGCTTATGCCGCCGAGACGGTGGTCGGCTCGTATGCATTCTGGCTGGGGCTTGCTGCGGCGTTCCTGACTGCGTTCTATTCCTGGAGGCTGCTGATCCTCACCTTCCATGGTCCGCCGCGCGGTGATGAGAAGGTTGTGGCGCACGTTCATGAGTCGCCGCGGGTCATGCTGATTCCCATGGCCGTGCTTGCCCTGGGTGCGGTCATCGCCGGCTTTGTCGGCTACTCGGCCTTCGTTGGCGATGGCCTTGAGGCGTTCTGGCGCGAATCGATCCGGGTGCTCGACAACCATACCGCGCTCCACGACGCCCATCATGTACCCACGTGGGTGAAGTTGGCGCCGGTGGTGGTCGGCCTGGCCGGAATCGGCGTTGCGGTCTGGTTCTATGCCCTGGCACCGGCGACGCTGGCGCGCATTTCGGCGCTGCCTGGACGGCTTGGGGATCTCCTTCGCGCGATCTACCGGTTCGTCCACAACAAATGGTACTTCGACGAGCTCTATGACGCGGTGTTTGTCCGACCGGCGATGCGGATCGGCCGCGGCCTGTGGAAAACCGGCGACGGCGACCTGATCGATGGCATGGGGCCGGACGGGGTGGCGGCGACGGCGCTGGCCATGGCGCGCCGCGCCGGCCGCCTCGAGACCGGCTACATCTATCACTACGCGTTCGCCATGCTGATCGGCGTATTCGTTCTGGTCAGCGGCTATCTGCTGCTCGCCGGCGGCTGACGAGGACATCTGCCGTCATGAGCGTCCCGATCCTGTTTCTGCTCTGGTTCCTGCCGCTTGTCGGTGCGGCGTTCATCTTTACCATTCGCGGCAACGCAGAGACGGTCGCTCGCAACGCCCGATGGGTGGCGCTGTGGACCTCCCTTGTGGTGTTCGTCCTCTCACTCGGATTGTGGTTCAGCTTTGATTCCTCGACCGCTGCCTTTCAGTTCGTGGAACGCGCAGACTGGATGGCGCCGTTCGGGATCGCCTATCACGTCGGCGTCGACGGCATCTCCATGCCGTTTGTCCTGCTCACCACGTTGCTCACGCCGATCTGCGTGTTGGCCAGTTGGGAAAGCGTCCGGGACCGTGTCAAAGAGTACATGATCGCCTTCCTCGTCATGGAGACGATGATGGTTGGCATGTTCTGTGCCCTGGACCTGGTCCTGTTTTACGTCTTCTTCGAAGGTGTACTAATCCCGATGTTCATAATTATCGGGATTTGGGGCGGTCCGCGCCGGGTCTACGCTGCCTTCAAGTTTTTCCTTTATACTCTGCTCGGCTCGGTGCTGATGTTGATCGCCATGCTGACGATCTACATGGAAGCCGGGACCACCGATATTCCCACCCTCCTCGATCACGACTTCCCGCGGTCCCTGCAGACGTGGTTGTGGCTGGCATTCTTTGCCTCCTTCGCCGTCAAGGTGCCAATGTGGCCGGTGCACACATGGCTGCCCGATGCCCACGTGGAAGCGCCGACAGCGGGGTCGGTGATCCTGGCCGGTGTTCTGCTGAAGTTCGGCGGTTACGGCTTCCTGCGCTTCTCGCTGCCGATGTTCACTGAAGCATCGATCGACTTCGCGCCGTTGATCTTCGGGCTCAGCATCATCGCCGTCATTTACACCTCGCTGGTCGCTCTCGCCCAGGAGGACATGAAGAAGCTGATCGCCTACTCCTCGGTGGCGCACATGGGCTTCGTGACCGTGGGTACGTTCACCATGACGGTCCAGGGGGTCCAGGGCGCGGTTTTCCAGATGTTGAGCCACGGGATTGTCTCGGCGGCACTGTTTCTCATCGTCGGCATCGTCTATGACCGGATCCACTCTCGGGATATCGCCGCTTACGGCGGACTCGTCCACCGCATGCCGCGCTATGCCCTGGTGTTCATGGTGTTCATGCTGGCCTCGGTGGGACTACCCGGAACCAGCGGTTTCATCGGGGAGTTTCTCGTGCTGGTGGGCGCGTTCAAGGTGAGCGCCTGGGTTGCCGCGCTGACCGCGACAGGGGTCATCCTCGGCGCCGTCTACATGTTGTACCTGTACCGGCGGGTCATCTTCGGGACCCTGACCCGGGAACACTTGCGCAAGATCCTCGACATGAACCGGCGCGAGATGGCCGTGTTTGCGCCGCTGATCCTCCTCGTACTGTGGATGGGGGTGTACCCGGCGCCGGTTCTGGATGTGATGCAGGTTTCGGTGGCGCACCTGGTCGACCAGATCGAGGCAGTTCGCGCTGCCGCTGCGGCGGCCGAGGCCGCGAACGTGGCGGTCCGCTGACCATGGCAACAGGGAGATAGTGGGCCGGTGACGGAGATGGCGCTGCCCGTGTTCGAGCCGGCTTTGCCGGAAATCTTCCTCGTCCTCGCGGCGATGGCGCTGCTGATGGTCGGCGTCTTCCAGCGGGAGCCGGCGACCGGGTTCTCAGTGCCGGCGATGCGACTGGTCTCCCGCCTCGGCTTCGGCGCCTTGGTGCTCGCCTTGTTTGTCACCTGGGCGCTCGGCCGTCAGGGACCTTCGGAAGCGTTCGACGGGCTGTTCGTTCTCGATCCCTTCGCCGTCTTCTTCAAGATCTTCATCCTCATCGCCTCGGCGCTGTGTCTGGTCATGGCCCGGGACCACCTGGAGCGCCACGAAAGCGCCCGTTTCGAGTTTCCGGTGCTGGTGCTGCTCTCCACCGTCGGCATGATGATGATGGTGTCGGCGAACGATTTGATCTCCCTTTATCTTGGCCTCGAATTGCAGAGCCTTGCCCTGTACGTGCTGGCGGCCTTTCGTCGTGACGAGCTGCGTTCCACCGAAGCCGGCGTGAAATATTTCATTCTTGGAGCCGTTGCCTCGGGCCTGCTGCTGTATGGTGCGTCTCTCGTTTACGGTTTCACCGGGACGACCAACTTCGCGGACCTGGCGCAGGTTTTGAGCGGTGATCAGGAGCCGGTTGCCACTGGCGTGATCATCGGCATGGTCTTCGTGCTCGCCGGTCTCGCCTTCAAGCTGTCGGCGGTGCCATTTCACATGTGGGCCCCGGACGTGTACGAAGGGTCGCCGACGCCGGTCACCGCGTTCTTCTCGGTGGCGCCGAAGCTGGCGGCGTTCGGGTTGTTCCTGCGGGTCATGCTCGAACCGTTCGGCGCGCTGGTGGACCAGTGGCAGCAGATCATCGTTGTGATCGCCGTCGCATCCATGGGCCTCGGCGCGTTCGCCGCGATCGGCCAGCACAACATCAAGCGGCTGATGGCTTACAGCTCGATCAGCCATGTGGGCTATGCGCTGGTCGGGCTTGCCGCCGGCACCGAGGCGGGCGCCCGCGGCGTCATGATCTACATGGTCATCTACGCGTTCATGAATCTCGGCGTGTTCACCTGCATTCTCAGCATGAACCGCCGCGACCGGGCGGTCGAGAATCTCAGCGACCTCGCCGGCCTTGGCCGGACCAACCCCGGCATGGCCCTGGCGCTCGGCATCTTCATGTTTTCGATGGCCGGGATCCCGCCGCTGGCCGGCTTCTTTGGCAAGCTCTACGTCTTTCTTGCCGCCGTTGAGGCGGGATTGTTCGGCTTGGCGGTCATTGCGGTACTGGCGAGCGTCGTCGCCGCCTACTACTATCTGCGGATCGTCAAGATCATGTACTTCGAAGAGGCGGTTGAGCCCCTTGACCGGCGGGTCCCGGGCGAAGTCGGCGCCGTAATGGTTCTGTCCGGACTGCTCGTTCTGCTGTTCTTTCTGTTTCCGGACCCGCTCCTGACCAGCGCCAATACCGCCGCCAGCGTCTTTTTCGGCGGCTGACCGGCCGTGATGGCGGCACCTGCCGTGCCGGCCCGGTTTCACCTCATCCGCCTGGATGCCGTCGGCTCAACCAACGCGGAGGCGGAACGCCGGGCCCGCACCGGCGCCTGCAGTGGCACCCTCATCATCGCTGCTGAGCAGACGGCCGGCCGGGGCCGCGCCGGCCGGACCTGGCTCTCTCCGCCGGGGAACCTTTACAGCTCGGTGGTCTACCGCCCCGGCTGCGCGGCGGCTGCGGCGACCAACCTCAGCTTCGTGGTGGCCCTTGCCGTTGCCGAGGCCGCGAGCGGGCTGAGCGGCGCGGCGCCCGGCGGTGGACCGGCCCCGGCAGTCACCTGCAAGTGGCCTAACGACGTCCTTGTCGACGGGCGAAAGGTCGCGGGCATCCTGCTCGAGTCGGCACTCGGGGGCGATGACCGGGTCGACTGGGTGATCATGGGGGCCGGCATCAACGTGGCCAGCGCGCCGGCCATGCCGGTCGCGCCGTATCCGTCCGCGGCGCTGTCCGCCTTTGCACCGGCGATCGACGTGGAGACCGTGCTCGCCGCCTATGCCGGCGCGCTCGACCGCTGGCTCGCCGTGTGGGAGCGGGATGGCTTCCCGCCGGTGCGGGCAGCCTGGCTGGCGCGGGCTCATGGCCGGGGCCGTCGGGTGGTTGCGCGCGTTGGCGCCGAGGCGATCGAGGGCGTGTTCGTCGACCTGGAGCCGGACGGCACCCTGCTGCTTGCCACCGGCGGCGGCGGAATGCGACGCATCGCTGCCGGCGACGTCTTTCCCGCGGCCGGGTAACCGGGACGGCAGTGCGAGATGCTGCTCGCTATCGACTGCGGCAACACCAACACCGTTTATGCCGTATTCGACGACGACGGTGCCATTCGCGGCGAATGGCGGGCGTCCACAAGCGTTAACCGGACCGCCGATGAGATGGGGGTGTGGCTCATCACCGTGTTCGGGCTGGCTGGTCTGCAGCGCAGCGACGTCGACGCGGTGATTATCTCGTCGGTGGTGCCGGCGGCCGTGTTCAATCTGCGAATTCTCTGCCGGCGTTACTTCGATTGCCAGCCGCTGATCGTCGGCACGCCAGATGTGAGACTGGGGGTCGAGGTTCGTCTGGACCGGCCGGAAGAGGTTGGCGCGGACCGGCTGGTCAATGCCGTCGCCGCCCACGAACTCTATGGCGGTCCGATCATCATCGTGGATTTCGGGACAGCGACCACGTTCGACGTTGTCGATGCCGACGGCAGTTATCTCGGCGGGGCGATCGCTCCCGGCATCAACCTCTCTTTGGAGACGCTGCACGCGGCCAGTGCCCAACTGCCGCGGGTGGCGATCGGCCGTCCCGACCGCGTGATCGCCAAGAACACCGTTCAGGCCATGCGCGCCGGGGTTTTCTGGGGGTATGTGGGGTTGATCGAAGGGCTGGTCAGGCGCATCAGCGACGAGTATGGTGCTCCACTTGAAGCCATCGCCACCGGCGGTCTGGCCCCGCTGTTCACGGAAAGCACGACTGCGCTGCGCCGCGCCGATCCAGACCTGACCCTGAAAGGTCTGTTGCTTATCCATCGCCGCAACATTGCCCACCGCGGCGGCTGTGGGCCGGGAAAGGAATACCCTGGTGGATCGACCAATTAGACGATGGGGAGCAAAGGGCGAGATCAGAACCTCTTGCGCCCGCGCCGGACCATGTTCAATTGACTGCCTTCACAACCCCGGCGGCCTGTGGCATACTTCACCAGACGCTTTGTTTTGATCGCGCACCAAAGGGAAGGTTACATGAGCGATAGACCCTTCAAAGTTCTCGGTGTACAGCAGGTCGCCATCGGCGGTCCAGATAAAGAAAAAATGAAGAAGTTGTGGGTGGACTGCCTCGGTCTGACGATTACCGGCAATTTCAAGAGCGAGCGCGAGAACGTCGATGAGGATATCGCGGCGATCGGCTCCGGCCCCTTGAAAGTCGAAGTCGATCTGATGCAACCGGTGGACCCCGAGAAAAAGCCGGCGGTGCACAACACGCCCCTTAACCACATCGGCCTCTGGATAGACGACCTTCCTGCAGCGGTGGAATGGCTCAGCGCCAACGGCGTGCGCTTCGCGCCCGGTGGCATTCGCAAAGGGGCGGCGGGCTTCGATATTACCTTCCTGCACCCGAAGGGCAACGAAGAGCAGCCGATCAGCGGCGAGGGCGTCCTGATCGAGCTTGTGCAAGCGCCGCCTGAGGTCATCGAAGCCTACGCCAAGCTGGCCGGGTGAGTGGGACGAAACTGCGTCCGGGCCAGGGCAAGCGGCACCTTTTTTTTGGCTGAAGTTGGTTGATAAGCGTTGAAGTGTTGCCGTCGGCGGTCCCGGCGGCGACGCGTCCGCAGCCAGTGACGGATCCGGATCGAGCGTGGGCTGGGTTACGGGAATCGCCGTTTATGTCGTGATCTGGTGGCTGGTGATTTTTGCCGTCCTGCCCTGGGGTGTTCGCCGGATCAGTGATGACGAGGTCCTGCGGGGCCACGAGGGTGGTGCACCCGAACGGCCGCGACTGGGTTTGAAGCTCGCGGTGACCACCGTCGTGGCCGCGGTCCTGTGGGTGATCGTCTACTTGATTATTGAAAGCGGCGTGATTTCTTTCCGCGAGTAGGGCCGGCCGGCGTCCCGGTTACAAAGATCAGGGGACTTGCCGTTACGCGCGGGCACAGTTGGTCTGTCTTCGCGTGCGGCCGACAGTCCTGAGCCGGCCATCGATTGGGAAAAACAGTTGTAGATCACTCACAGGAAAGGCAAGATCAAAGCGACCTTGCCTGCACTTCCGCTCAGTTGTTTTTTGGTTGTTGCTCGCGCGTGACTCGCGCTTGTTGGTTACATGTTCTCGGTAGCTCTCCCAAAACCCGGGCCGTCGGTTCACGTTTGGTGATACGCTTTTGTTACAAAGGGGAGTATAGCCGGCGATATCCCGTCCGTCACGTGTTTTTTTCGGCCCGAGTCCAGTTCTGCGCCGGTCGGCCGCGAGCAAAACCATGTATTCGGTCGGCCGGGGAAGTATCCGCTCTCTCACCTCCGTCGCCCGGACCGCAGGGCCGGCCGCGTTGATCTGCACTCCCGACCTCCGAGCGCTGTCGGATCGGGATCGCCGGCGGCGGCGGCGTTGATGTGATCGCCGGATTTGGCCTAAAGTTCAGTCTGTGACCATGAAGGATTCGCCGATGCGCCTGTCCCGCTATTTCATCCCGACCCTCAAGGAGACCCCCGCCGAGGCGGAAATCGTCTCGCACCGGCTGATGCTCCGCGCCGGGATGATCCGCCAGTCGAGCGCCGGTATCTACTCCTGGTTGCCACTCGGGCTTCGGGTGCTTCGCAATATCGAACGGATCGTCCGCGAGGAGCAGGACCGGTTCGGGTGTCAGGAGTTGCTGATGCCGACGATCCAGCCGGCCGAGCTCTGGCAGGAAAGCGGTCGCTACGATGCCTACGGGCCGGAAATGCTGCGGATACGCGACCGGCGGGAACGCGAACTGCTGTATGGACCGACAAACGAAGAAATGATCACGGAAATTGTCCGAGGGACGATCCACAGTTACCGACAGCTCCCGAAACTGCTTTATCACGTTCAATGGAAGTTCCGCGACGAGATCCGGCCACGATTCGGTGTCATGCGTGGGCGGGAGTTTCTGATGAAAGATGCGTACTCTTTTGACATAAGTCCTGAGGCGGCGCGGGTTTCGTACAATAAAATGTTCGCGTGTTATCTGCGCACCTTCGCCCGCCTGGGCCTGCAGGCGATCCCGATGCGCGCTGACACCGGCCCGATCGGCGGTGACATGAGTCATGAGTTCGTCGTCCTCGCCGAGACCGGCGAAAGCGAGATCGCCTACCATCGTGATCTTGGGGCGGCGGAGCGCATCGGGGGCATGGTCGACCCGGAAAGTGATCTGCAACCGCTGGTGGACAGCTATACCGCCCGCTATGCGGCCACGGACGAACAGCGTGATGCCGCCGTCGAAGCCGGCCTCGGCGGCGATTTGAGGGTCGGGCGCGGCATCGAGGTGGGGCACATCTTCTATTTCGGTACGAAGTATTCGGCGCCGATGCGCGCCACAGTCACCGGCCCTGGCGGCGAGACGGTGGCGATCGAGATGGGCTCCTACGGTATCGGCGTCTCCCGGCTGGTGGGCGCGGTGATCGAAGCCTCCCACGACGACGCCGGGATCATCTGGCCGGCGTCGATCGCGCCCTTCCAGGTGGGTATCGTCAATCTCAAGGCCGATGACCACCGCTGCACGGCGGCGTGTGATGAACTCTACGCGACCCTGTCCATGCGCGGGGTCGCGGTCCTCTACGACGACCGCAGCGAGCGGGCCGGGGTCAAGTTCGCCGACATGGACCTGATCGGCGTGCCCCGCCAGATCGTGATCGGACCGAAGGGCCTCGCCGCCGGCATCGTCGAACTGAAAGACCGGCGCAGCGGCGAACGGGCGGAAGTGGCGCCCGAGTCAGCGCTGGCCCGTTTGATTGCCTGAACTCCAACGGTGCGTCCGGGCCGCCTGGCGCCGTGACTGGCGATGAGCCGGGTCGTTCCAACCCGCGGAGTGAACCAGAGGAGTTGCATGCGGTGTTTTCCCGTTGTGAATGGATGATCTCCCTCCGCTACCTGCGGGCCCGCCGGCAGGAGGGCTTCATCTCCGTGGTGGCGTGGCTGTCGGTGATCGGGATCGCCCTCGGTGTCGGCACCCTGATCGTGGTACTGGCGGTGATGAATGGCTTCCGCCACGACATTCTGTCGCGGATCCTCGGCTTCAACGGCCACATTACAGTTTACGCCGGCCCCGCCGGCCTGGTCACCGATCCGGCGCTGATCGACGTGATCTCCGGCGTCTCCGGGGTCGTCCGGGTCAATGCCCTGGTCCAGGGGCAGGTGATCGTCACCGCCAACGGGGTGACCCGCGGCGCATTTGTGCGGGGCATGCAGCGAGAGGACCTGGTGGCCAAGGAACTTGTCGCGGGGAATATCCGCTCGGGGAGCCTGGAGGACTTCGACACGGCAGGCGGCATGGTCATCGGTCAGCGCCTCGCCGAAGCCATGGGCCTTCGTGTCGGCGATTCGCTCACCGCGATCTCGCCCCGGGGGAACGTCACCGCTTTCGGAACGATGCCGAGGGTTCTCAGCTACCGCGTGGATGCGATCTTCGAGGCCGGCATGACCGACTTCGATGAAGCTGTGATCTTCCTGCCGCTCGCCGCCGCCCAGACCTACTTCAAGCTCGGCGACCGGGTGACCACACTGGAAATCTTCGTCGATGATCCGACCCGGGCGGATGCCGTCGCCCGTGAAGTTCGCCGCGTCGTCGGCGATGCCTATCAGGTGCTGGATTGGCAGCGGTCCCAGAGCGCCCTGGTCAACGCCCTGAAGGTGGAGCGGAATGTCTTGTCGCTGATCCTGACGATGATCATCATCGTCGCCGCTTTCAACATCATCTCGGGACTGGTGATTCTGGTGAAGGACAAGGCCGCCGACATTGCCATTTTGCGGACGATGGGGGCGACGCGGGGGATGATCCTCCGGGTCTTCTTCCTGTCCGGAGCCAGCATCGGTGTGACCGGCACCCTGCTTGGCTTCGGGCTCGGCCTCGCGTTTGCGGCCAACATCGAAGCCCTGCGTCAGTTGCTGCAACGGCTGATCGGCACCGAACTGTTCTCGCCGGAAATCTACTTCCTCTCGCAGATGCCGTCGCGGGTCGACCCGGCCGAAGTGGCCGTCGTGGTCGCTGTCGGGCTGGCGCTGTCGTTCCTCGCCACCCTTTATCCATCGTGGCGGGCTGCCCGCATCGATCCCGTCGAGGCGCTCCGCTATGAGTGAATCCATCTTCCGGCTTGCCGGAATCGTCCGGACGTTCAGGCAGGGCCAGGACCGCCTCGAGGTGCTGCGCGGCGCCGACCTGGACGTTCAGGCCGGCGAGGTCGTCGCCCTGACCGGCCCGTCCGGCGCCGGCAAGTCCACCTTGCTCCACATCGGCGGTCTGCTGGAGCGTCCGGATGGCGGCGAGGTGGTGGTCGACGGTTCTCCCTGTTCCGGCCTTGGCGACGACGCCCGAACCCGGATGCGCCGGCATGCGATCGGTTTTGTCTATCAGCAGCATCATCTCCTGCCCGAGTTTTCGGCTGAGGAGAACGTGGCGTTGCCGCAACTGATCGCCGGCACCGGGGCGGCTGAGGCCCGCAAGCGCAGCGCCGCGCTGCTCCGCTGTCTCGGCCTCGGCGAGCGGTTGCGGCACCGGCCGGGACAGCTCTCCGGCGGCGAGCAGCAGCGGGTGGCGATTGCCCGCGCCGTCGCCAACGTGCCCCGGGTGCTGCTTGCCGATGAGCCCACCGGCAACCTCGATCCCCATACCGCCGACGAGGTATTCGCGATGCTGGTCTCGATCGCCAGGACCGCCGGCCTGGCGGCCGTGGTGGCCACCCACAATCTGGAGCTGGCGGCCCGGATGGACCGGGTGGTGCATCTCGCCGACGGGGTGATTCGCCCGGGATTCTCCCCCGGCGTCACCCACCCGGGCCCCACCGCGGCCGGCGCGGGGGAGGACTTGGCAGCCGGCGCGACGGCCGGCCCTCCCGCAGGATCGACGGCAGACGAGGAGAGTGAGGCTGAGGCCGAAGCCGCGGACGCAGCGCGCCTCAGCACGGCGACCTGATCAGGCCGCTCCGGCCCCGCCGCCGGGGAGCCTGGCGATCGCGGCGGCGGGCGTGACAGGGCCCGGCCGGCATGCCACTCTCGCGGCCATGGCTGCGGATCCCGGGTTCATCCACCTTCGCGTTCATACCGCCTACTCGTTGTCCGAGGGGGCGATCCGCATCTCCGATCTGGCCAGGCTCTGTCGCGAGCGGAACATGCCGGCGGTGGCGATCACCGACACGGACAACCTGTTCGGAGGGATGGAGGCGTCGGTCAGTCTCGCCAAGGCGGGACTCCAGCCGATCATCGGCTGTCAGCTGTCGATCCTCCGGGACGGCCCGGCCGGTGCCGGCGAGCGGGGACGGACCGTAACCGACCCGATGGTCGTCCTGGTCCAGGGCGAGGCCGGCTATCGCAACCTGCTCCATCTGATCGCGCTCAGCCAGGAAGAGACCCGCCGGTCGGGCGCGCCCGGCCTGCCGCTCGGAGTTCTCGCCGACCACGCCGGCGAACTGATCGCGCTCACCGGCGGCCCGGCCGGGCCGGTGGGGCGGCTGCTCCAGGCCGGACAGACCGACACCGCCGCGGCGCTGCTCGAACGGTTGGCGGCGGCCTTTCCGGGGCGCCTTTATTTGGAGATTCTCCGCCACGGCCTTGCCGCCGAAGCGGCGACGGAGCCCGCCTTCCTGGCGCTGGCCGGCCGGCTCGGCCTGCCAATCGTCGCCACCAACGAGGTATTCTTCGCCTCGCCCGAGATGTACGAGGCCCACGATGCGCTGATCTGCATCGCGGAGGGCGTCCACGTCGCCGATGCCGAGCGCCGCCATCTCAGCCCCGAGCACCATTTCAAGAGTGCAGCGGAGATGGCAGGGCGTTTTGCCGACCTTCCGGACGCCCTGGCCAACACGGTCCACATCGCCCGGCGCTGCGCGTTCATGATCGAGCCGGTGCGGCCGATCCTGCCGTCCTTCGAGCCGGCTTCCGGCCTCAGCGAGGAGGACCAGCTCCGCCGCCAGGCCCGGGACGGCCTGGAGCTCCGGCTCGAGCGCCATGTGTTCACCGCCGGTCTCGATGACCCGGCCCGTGGGGAGCGGCGGCGCGCCTACGGTGAGCGGCTCGAGCACGAGCTCGACGTGATCTGCCGGATGGGCTTCGCCGGCTATTTCCTGATCGTCGCCGAGTTTATTCAGTGGGCACGGGGCCAGGGCATTCCGGTGGGTCCGGGGCGGGGATCCGGCGCCGGGTCGCTGGTGGCCTGGTCTTTGACCATCACCGACCTCGACCCGCTGCGGTTCGGCCTGCTGTTCGAGCGGTTTCTGAACCCGGAACGGGTCTCCATGCCCGATTTCGACATCGATTTCTGCCAGGATCGCCGGGATGAGGTGATCCACCACGTTCAGGAGCGCTACGGCGCTGACCGGGTGGCGCAGATCATCACCTTCGGAAAGCTGCAGGCTCGGGCAGTTTTGCGCGACGTGGGCCGGGTCCTCGGCATGGCCTATGGCCACGTCGACAAGATCTGCAAGCTGGTTCCCAACAACCCGGCCAAGCCGGTGACGCTCAAACAGGCGATCGAGGGCGAGCCGCAACTCCAGGCGATGATTGCCGGCGACGAGAACGTCGCCCGGCTGGTCGACGTCGCCGGCCGGCTGGAGGGGCTCTACCGCCACGCCTCCACGCACGCCGCGGGGGTGGTGATCGGCGACCGGCCGTTGTGGGAGCTGATCCCGCTTTACGTCGATCCGCGTTCGTCCATGCCGGTGACCGGCTTCAACATGAAGTGGGTGGAGTCGTCGGGCCTGGTGAAGTTCGACTTCCTCGGCCTGAAGACGCTCACCGTGCTGTCCGAAGCGGTGCGCCGGGTCGCTGAGAGCGAGGGCGAGACGATCGATCTCTCAGCCCTGCCCCTCGACGACCGGAAGACTTTCGAGATGCTCGGCCGTGGCGATACCGTCGGGGTGTTCCAGCTTGAATCCAGCGGCATGCGCGACGTGCTGCGCCGGCTCAAGCCGGACACGGTCGAGGACGTCATTGCCGTGGTCGCCCTCTACCGGCCAGGGCCGATGGACAACATCCCGAGCTTCATCCGCCGCAAGCATGGCGAGGAGCCGGTGGATACCATCCACCCCATGCTCGGAGACATCCTCAAGGAAACCTACGGCATCATCGTCTACCAGGAACAGGTGATGCAGATCGCCCAGGTGCTCGCCGGCTATTCGCTTGGCGCCGCCGATCTGCTCCGCCGGGCGATGGGCAAGAAGATCCAGCAGGAGATGGACAAGCAGCGCCAGACGTTCGTCGATGGCGCGATTGCCCGCGGCGTCGAGCCGGGCAAGGCATCCCACATCTTCGATCTGGTCGCCAAGTTCGCCGGCTATGGGTTCAACAAGAGCCACGCCGCCGCCTATGCCCTGATCGCCTACCAGACAGCGTGGATGAAGGCCAATTATCCGGTGGCGTTCTTTGCCGCGCTGATGACCCTCGATATCGACCATCCGGACAAGCTCGCCGGTTTCCGCCGCGAGCTGGACCGGCTGGCGATTCCCCTCCTGCCCCCGGACATCAACGCCTCGGACGTCACCTTCGGGGTGGAGACCACCGCCGCCGAAGCCGGGACGCCGGCACGGTCGATCCGCTACGGGCTGGCCGCGGTCAAGAATGTGGGCGGGGCGGCGATGGCGGAAATCGTCGCCGAACGCCGGCGCGCCGGGCCGTTCGCAAGCGTTCTGGATTTCGCAGGCCGGATCGATCCGACCCACCTCAACCGGCGCCAGCTGGAGAATCTTGCCCGGGCCGGCGCCTTCGACCGTCTGGAGCCGAACCGGCGCCGCATCGTGGAGGGGGTCGAGGTGATCCTCCGTCACGCCGGTGCTGTCGCCGAGGACCGCAACAGCGGCCAGATCGGACTGTTCGGACAACATGCCGGCGCCGCGGAGCTCGGTCCGACCCTCCCCGATGTGGAGGACTGGCTGCCGATGCAGCGGCTGACCGAGGAGTTCGACGCCCTCGGAATGTACCTGTCCGCGCATCCGCTCAAGACCTACGAGCGGGTCCTCCGGCGACTCAACGTCGTGCCGTTCGCGGACGTGGTCCGTACCGCGCAGGCGGGCGGGCGGCCCGACCTCGTTGTCATGGCCGGGACGGTTATGTCGAGAAAGGAACGGACCTCGTCCCGGGGCGGTCGTTACGCCTTTGTCGAGCTGTCGGACGCCTCGGGCTCGTTCGAGGTGATGGTCTTCTCGGAAACCCTTTCGGGCTGTCGCGATCTGTTGGAACCGGGCAGTCCGTTGCTGCTGCGGGTCGCCGTTCAGGTCGAGGCGGAAAGCCCGCGGCTGACCGCGCAATCGGTCGAGGCGCTCGACGCGGTGGCCAGCCGGACGCCGGTCACCCTACTGCTGTCGGTTGGCGGCGCGGAATGCCTGCCCGCGGTCCGCGAGGTCCTGACCGCGAGCGGAACTGGACCGGGACGGGTGCGGCTGGTGTCGTGGATTGAGAGCGGACGGGAGGTGGAAGTCGCGCTGCCGGGCCGGTATGCCGTTGGACCGGAGACGGTCAGCCGCCTCCGCCGGCTCGGCGGCGTGTTCGACGCCCGGGTGGTCTGAGCCGGGGGCCGGTTGCGGCGCTCTGGCGAGCCGGGGTCGGGATGAAGGCACAGGGGAACCGGGCGCTTCCGCTGGCGCAGCACCGGCGAGCGGCTTGAACCGGATGCAACTCGCCTGTATGTAACGGGGGTTAAATTCTCACGCGGGCACTCGGCCATCCCGGCAGCGTCAGGGGTGGCACTCCGGTGCAGGCTGCGGCCTGCCACTGCCCGCGGCGGCTGAACCGGACGATAAGGAATCAAGAGGCATGGCCCTGCCGACCTTTACCATGCGCCAGCTCCTCGAGTGCGGCGTGCACTTCGGCCACACCACCCGCCGATGGAACCCGAAAATGCAGCCGTTTCTGTTCGGCGCCCGCAACGGCATTCACGTCATCGACCTCGCTCAGACGGTGCCGATGCTGGATCGTGCGCTGCTGGCGTTGCGCGACATCGTTGCCGGCGGCGGGCGCGTCCTGTTTGTGGGCACCAAGCGGCAGGCCAGCGAGCCGATCGCCGATGCCGCCCGCCGCTGCGGACAGTACTTCGTAAACCATCGCTGGCTGGGCGGCATGCTGACCAATTGGCGGACGATTTCGATTTCAATCCGCCGGCTGCGCGAACTGGAGACCCAGCTCGCCGAGCAGACTGTGGGTCTGACCAAAAAAGAGCTGCTCAACATGACCCGCGAGCGGGATAAACTCGAGCAGGCGCTCGGCGGCATCAAGGAAATGGCCGGCCTGCCCGACGTCCTGTTCATCATCGACACCAACAAGGAAGCGATCGCGGTGAGTGAAGCCAACAAGCTTGGCATTCCGGTTATTGCCGTGGTCGATTCCAACAGCGACCCGGCCGGTATCGATTTTCCGATCCCCGGCAATGATGACGCTTTGCGGGCGATCAATCTCTATTGCGACTTAGCCGTGCAGGCGGTGCTGGCCGGCATTCAGGAAGAGTTCTCCGCGGCAGGCGGAGACCTGGGTGAGGCCGAAGCGGTGACCGAGCCGGCCCTGGACGAGTTCGAAGACCAGGGCGTGGCGGCTGATGAGGATCTGGCGACAGCCTTCGAGGGCGAGGCTGAGGAGCGCGCAGCCGCAGTGACCGGCGATGAGCCGGCCGGCGCTGAAGCGGCGACCGGCGAAGCGGGCACGGCGCCGGCGGAAGACGAGGCCGGTCGCACGGCGCGGGTGACAGCCGACGGCTGAGCCGGGCCGGCGTCCGCCCGGTCGGCGCCGCCGGCCCGGGCGGTCACAGCCCGGACGAAGTCGCCGGTAGGCAAAACAGGAAGGACAACCGGCCGGGTCCGCGATCCCGGCTCGGGCGGGCGGCGGGAACGACCACACACAGGAATCTCAGGAGAGCGTGATGGCGGCAGTGAGCAGCGCGCAGATCAAGGAACTGCGGGAGAAGACCGGCGCAGGGATGATGGATTGCAAAACCGCCTTGACCGAGGCCGGGGGCGACATGGATGCCGCAGTCGACTGGCTGCGCAAGAAGGGCCTGGCGGCGGCCGCGAAAAAGAGCGGCCGGGTGGCGGCGGAAGGTCTGGTCGGGGCGATCGTCGAGGGCAGTCGCGGCGCACTCGTCGAGGTGAACAGCGAGACCGACTTCGTCAGCCGTAATCCTGAATTTCAGACGTTCGTGGAGGCCGTGACCCGGGCGGCCCTGGATGCGGGCGGCGATCTCGAGGCTCTCAAGGCAGCGACCCTGCCCGGCGGAGAGAAGAGCATCGCGGACACGCTGACCGACCTGGTCGGCAAGATCGGTGAAAACATGACGGTGCGTCGCACGGCGGTGCTGGCCGTGGAGGCGGGCGTGGTCGGCTCTTACATTCATGCTGCGCAGGCGCCGGGTCTCGGGAAGATCGGTGTGCTGGTGAGCCTGCAGTCGGCGGCAGCGGCTGAACCGCTGCACGATCTGGCCCGCAAAATCGCCATGCATGTGGCGGCGGCGAGCCCGCTGTTCCTCTCCCGGGGGGATGTGGATGCCGCCGCACTCGAGCGGGAACGGCAGGTGCTGACCGAGCAGGCGCGGGCCTCGGGCAAGCCGGATGCGGTGATCGAGAAAATGGTCGAAGGCCGGCTGCGCAAATACTACGAGGACGTCTGCCTTCTCGAGCAGGTGTTCGTCATCGACGGCGAGAGCAGGGTTCAGGCCGTCGTCGACCAAGCCGCCAAGGATGTGGGCACGGCGGTATCGGTGACCGGCTTCGTCCGCTTTGCCCTAGGCGAAGGCGTCGACAAGCAGGACAAGGACTTCGCCAGCGAAGTGGCGGAGGCGGCCGGCGCCTGATCCGCGCCGATCCGGCGCACCCGGGGACAGCGCCGATGACCGGCACCTGTCGTTACCGGCGCGTTCTGCTGAAGGCGTCCGGGGAAGCGCTGATGGGGAACCGAAGCTATGGCATCGATCCGGCGATCACGGCGCAGATCGCCGCGGACGTGCAGCGGGTTCTCGGTCTCGGTGTACAGGTCAGCTTGGTTGTCGGCGGTGGGAATATCTTCCGCGGGATGTCGGCAGGGGCCACCGGAATCGAGCGGACCACCGCCGACAACATGGGCATGCTGGCCACGGTGATGAACGCGCTGGCGATTCAGAGTGCGCTCGAGCAACAGGGGGTCGACACCCGGGTTCAGTCCGCCATTCCGATGGCGACGGTCTGTGAGCCGTTCATCCGCCGGCGGGCGATCCGCCACCTGGAGAAGGGTCGGGTGGTGATCTTCGCTGCGGGGACCGGCAACCCCTACTTCACCACGGACACGGCGGCGGCGCTGCGCGCCATCGAGACCGGCTGCGATGTGCTGCTGAAGGGAACCCAGGTGGACGGCGTCTATACCGCCGATCCCAAGACGGATCCGGGGGCGCAGCGTTACGACCGGCTCGACTATCAGACGGTGGTGGCGGACAACCTCAAGGTCATGGACACCGCAGCGATTGCTCTGGCCCGGGACAATCACCTCCCGGTTTTAGTGTTCAGCATTCATGAACCGGGCGCGTTTGCGAATGTGCTACAAGGATCCGGACGATATACGCTGATCGAGTGACGGAGGAGTACGGCTGTGGAAGAGGCGGACGTCGCGGTAGTCGCCGGCGAAGCCGAGCGTCGGATGAATTCGGCGGTGGAGGTGTTGCAGAAGGAATTCAGCGGGCTGCGCACGGGGCGTGCCTCGGCGAGCCTCCTCGATCCGGTCACCGTTGAGGCTTACGGGAGCCAGATGCCGCTGTCCCAGGTGGGTACGGTGAGCGTTCCCGAATCGCGCCTGCTCACCGTCCAGGTCTGGGACAAGGGCCTCGTTAAGGCCGTGGAAAAGGCGATCCGCGATGCTGGCCTCGGCCTCAACCCGGCTTCGGACGGACAACTGGTGCGTATTCCTATTCCAGCCCTGAATGAGGAACGTCGTCACGAGCTGACGAAAGTCGCTGGACGCTACGCGGAAGAGGCTCGGGTTTCGATCCGCAATGTCCGCCGTCATGCCCTTGAAGAATACAAGAAGGCAGAAAAAGCCGGATTGATTTCCCAGGACGAGCATCGCTTTCATATGGAGGATATCCAAAAGAAGACCGATGCCCACGTCAAGAAAGTCGATGAATTGCTTGAAAAGAAGGAAAGCGAAATAATGCAGGTGTGAACGGATGGAAGCAGCGCCCCTTCTTTCCCAGGAACTGCCGGGTCCGGTCCACGTCGCGGTCATTATGGACGGCAACGGTCGCTGGGCGCGTTGCCGCGGCCTGCCGCGCACCGCCGGCCATCGCCGCGGCGCCGAGTCCGTCCGGACCACCGTGGAGACGGCGATCCGCGCCGGCGTGCGTTACCTGACCCTGTTCGGGTTTTCCTCAGAGAACTGGAAGCGCCCGGCCGAGGAAATCAGTGACCTGACGGGGCTGCTCCGCCATTACCTGACCACTGAGATCGATTTCCTGATCCGCAACAGCGTCCGCTTGCGGATTATCGGTGACCGCGAGCGGTTCGGCGCCGAGATCGTCGCCCTGTTCCGGCAGGCCGAGGAGGCCACGGTCAGCAACCAGCGCCTCGATCTGATCATCGCCCTGAATTACGGCGGCCGCGCCGAAATCGTCGAGGCGGCGCGAAAAGTTGCCGCGGACGTGGCTTCCGGGCGCCTTGCCCTCGAAGCCATCGATGAGAAGACCATCTCCAGCCGTCTCTATACCGCCGGAATTCCCGATCCTGATCTGCTGATTCGCACCAGCGGCGAACAGCGGGTCAGCAATTTCCTGCTCTGGCAGGTCGCCTACGCTGAGTTCGTCTTCATCGACACGCTCTGGCCCGACTTCTCGTCGGAGGATTTTCTGAGCGCTGTGCGCGAATTCCAGGGGCGCGACCGGCGATACGGCGCGGCCCGTGCATGACACGTCGCTGCCCCACGGACGGGCGATGCGCGATCTGGCGATCCGCACCGCATCGGCCGTCGTGCTGGCGGTACCGGTCCTTATCGTTGTCTGGATCGGCTCGCCTTGGTTCGAGGGGCTCATCATCGCCGGCTGCCTGGTGCTGATCCGTGAATGGTGGCGGCTGTGCGCCGGGGCCGCAATCGCTTGGCCAGCGATCGGCGTTGCCTACATCGCGCTTGCCGGTGGGGCGCTCATCTACCTGCGCAGCGGCGGCGAGACCGGCCGGGACGCGTTGTTCTGGCTGTTGTCAGTGGTCTGGGCGTCGGATATCGGCGCCTTCGCAGCGGGGCGGCTGATCGGCGGGCCGCGCCTGGCGCCGCGTATCAGCCCCAATAAGACCTGGGCCGGCGTGGCCGGGGGGCTGCTCGCCGCCGCCGCTGCGGGCGGCACCGCGATCTTCGTTCTCGGCGGCGGACCGGCCTGGCTGGCCACGGCGCTCGGCGCCGGGATTGGCGCTGTCGCCCAGGCGGGTGATCTGGCCGAATCGGCGCTCAAACGCCGCTTCGGCGTCAAGGATGCCGGAGGCTGGATCCCCGGCCATGGCGGCCTTCTCGACCGGGTCGACGGGTTGATGATCGCCGCGGTTGTCGCGGCATTGATTGCGGCGGCGGCCGGCGGCAGTATGGCGCCATGGATGTAGAAGACCTCCCGCTGCCGTCCGGCGATGAGCCTCGCAGTGTTACCGTGCTGGGGTCGACGGGATCGGTCGGCTGCAACACCGTCGACCTGCTCCGCCGCCACCGCGGGCGCTTCCGGGTGGAGGCGCTGACCGCAGGTGGCAACGCCGCACGGCTCGCCGAACAGGCCCGCGACCTCGGCGCCCGGTTGGCCGTGGTCGCCGATCCGGCGGCCTATCTGCCGCTGCGCGAGGCGCTGTGGGGCTCGGGTATCGAGGCTGCCGCCGGACCGGAGGCGATCGTCGCTGCCGCCGCGCGCCCCTCTGATGTGGTCATGGCCGCCATTGTCGGTTCCGCCGGCTTGGCGCCGACCCTGGCAGCGGTCCGCCGCGGCGCAATCATCGGTCTCGCCAACAAGGAATGCCTGGTCTCGGCCGGCGCCGTGCTCACCGCTGAGGTGGCGCGTTGCGGTGCGACCGTGGTTCCCGTGGATTCCGAGCACAGCGCCATCTACCAGGTCTTTGATTTCGCTCACCCCGAAGGCGTTCATTCGATCATCCTCACCGCCTCCGGCGGGCCCTTCCGCGCTGCCAGCCGGGACAAAATGGCGACGGTCACCCCGGCCGAGGCAGTGGCCCATCCCAACTGGTCGATGGGTGCAAAGATCTCAGTCGATTCGGCGACGATGATGAACAAGGGGCTTGAGCTGATCGAGGCCTTTCATCTGTTCCCGGTGGACGAGGCGCGGATCCGGATCGTGGTTCACCCCCAGTCGGTTGTTCACAGCCTCGTGGAATACGTGGACGGATCGGTTCTCGCCCAGCTTGGTACTCCGGACATGCGCACCCCGATCGCCCTTGCGCTGGCTTGGCCGGCGCGGATTTCGACCCCGGCGCCCCGGCTCTCGCTGGTCGAGGCCGGGGCGCTGACCTTTGAAGCGCCCGACCCGCAGCGGTTTCCGGCCCTGCGGCTGGCGCGCGACGCCTTGAAAGCCGGCGGACTCGCCCCGACATTTCTCAATGCCGCCAATGAAGTGGCCGTGCATCACTTTCTTGCCGGGCGGGTCGGTTTTCTCGACATCGCAAGAATTGTCGAAACGGTGCTCGGCACCTTGCCGAACCGGCCGGCGGTGGATCTCGATTCGGTTTTCGAGGCCGATCGCGAGAGCCGGGCGGCGGCCGAAGCGTGCGTGGCCAGGGTGGCTGCGCTGGCTGCCGTGTCCGGCTGACTGCGGAGCAGAGGATGGAATTACCTGGGTTTGTGACCGAATACTGGATCGTGCCGTTTGTGGTCGTGTTCGGTCTGCTCGTGTTTTTTCACGAGCTCGGTCATTACGCCATCGCCCGCCGCAACGGTGTGCGGGTTGAAACCTTTTCGATCGGCTTCGGGCCGGAACTGTTCGGCTGGCATGACCGGGCCGGCACCCGCTGGAAGGTCTCGGCCATCCCGCTTGGCGGCTACGTCAAGATGTTCGGCGAGCAGGACGAGGAAGACGAGACCACGGCGATGACGCCGGAGGAGCAGGCGGTCTCGTTCCATCATAAGCCGCTCGGTCAGCGGGCGGCGATCGTCGCTGCCGGACCGATCGCCAACTTCCTGCTCGCCATCGTCATTTTCGCCATCCTGTTTGCCACGGTCGGCAAGCCGCGGCCGGACGCTGTGGTCGGCGCCGTGCTCGAGGGCTCTGCCGCCGAGGCCGCCGGATTCCAGGTCGGTGATGTGATTCTCAGCATCGACGGCGAGCCGGTGCCCACGTTCCCCGATTTGCAGCGCATCGTCGGGGAGAATCCGGAGGAGACGCTCACGTTCCGGGTGGAGCGCGGGGACGAGATCCTGACCCTTGCGGCAACCATTGACCGGCAGGGACCTCAGGCGGAAACGGCAGACGAGGAGATGGGGGTTCCGGCGGGTCGAGGGATTCTCGGAGTCCTTCACGGCGGCTATGAGCGCCAGGACCCGTTCTCGGCCTCGTGGTCAGCGGTGGTTTACACCGGCACGGTGACCTGGAACATCATCGACGTCATCGGCGACATGATTGCGGGCAACCGGTCGGCTGAGGAACTCGGGGGTCCGCTTCGAATCGCCAAGCTGTCCAAGGACATGGCCGAAAACGGCGTCGCCAGCTTGGCGTTCTTTGTCGCGCTGCTGTCGATCAATCTCGGCCTCATCAATCTGCTGCCGGTGCCGATGCTCGACGGCGGGCACCTGGTGTTCTATGCCGCCGAGGCGGTTCGCGGGCGGCCGCTCGATCGCCGCACTCAGGAATACGGGTTCCGGGTCGGGCTGTTCCTGGTCCTCACCCTGATGGTATTTGCCACCTGGAATGATCTGGTGCAGTTCGAGGTTGTGGACTACCTGCGCAACCTGGTCACATGACGAACGAAACGGGGAGGGAAGGGGCTTGGTTGGCGGATTACGCGCGACCGGCGTCGCGATCGTTCTGGTGTGGCTCGCGGTCGTTGCGGCAGGCGCTCTTGCCCAGGGCTTCGATGTCATCCGCAACATCGTCGTTCAGGGCACGCAGAGGATCGAGCCCGCCACCGTGCGTTCCTACCTGCTCGTCCGCGAAGGCGACCCCTTCGATCGGGAGCGGATCGACCGCTCGCTGAAAAGTCTGTTCGCGACCGGTCTGTTCGCTGACGTGGCCATCGACCGCCGCGACGATACGCTTGTTGTGAGCGTCGTGGAGAACCCGGTCATCAACCGCATTGCTTTCGAGGGCAACAGCCGGATCGACGACGAGACCCTCGAGAGCGAAATTTCCCTCAAACCACGCCAAATCTATACGCGCACCAAAGTTCAGAGCGAGGTCCGGCGCCTGCTCACCCTTTACCGGCGCAGCGGTCGTTTCGGGGCTACCGTCGAACCCAAGATCATCGAGCTGCCTGAGAACCGCGTCGACCTTGTCTTCGAGATCAACGAAGGCGAAACCACCGAAATCGAGCGGATTCGTTTCGTTGGCAACGCAGCCTACAGTGATTCGGAACTGCGCAGCGTGATCCGGACGTCGGAAAGCGCGTGGTGGCGCTTCTTCACGTCTGACGATACCTATGACCCCGACCGTCTGGTGCTCGACCAGGAATTGCTCCGGCGCTTCTACCTGTCTGAGGGCTACGCAGACTTCCGGGTGATTTCGGCCGTCGCTGAACTGTCGCCGGACCGCAAGGATTTCTACCTTGTGTTCACGCTGGAGGAGGGCGAGCGGTACAGTTTTGGTGAAATTGCCCTGGAGACCACCCTGCGCGGTCTCGATCCGGAAGCTCTGCGCGATGAGATCAACTTCGAGAGCGGCGACACTTACAACCAGGACCAGATCGAAACAGCGATCGACGCCCTGACCATCGCGGTCGGCAACCTCGGCTATGCGTTTGTGGATATCCGCCCGCGGCTGCGTCGCAACCGCGAGGAACAAACCATTGATGTGACCTTCGAAATTAATGAAGGACCCCGAGTATTCGTTGAACGTATCGACATTCAGGGCAATGTCCGCACAAAAGACGAAGTGATTCGCCGGGAGTTTCGGATCGTCGAGGGTGATCCGTTCAATGCCTCGAAGATCCGTCGGTCACGGCAGCGCTTGGTCAACCTCGACTTCTTCAGCAGCGTCGAGGTGGAGGAGGTTCCCGGATCGGCTCCAGACAAGGCGGTCGTCCGTGTCGAGGTCGAGGAGAAATCGACAGGCAGTATTTCTGTTGGTGCCGGCTTCTCAACGACCAGTGGTGCACTCGGCTCAATTGATCTGCGCGAGCGCAATTTGCTCGGTAAGGGACAGGACCTTCGCGCTCGTCTTGTAATCGCCCAGCGTGATAGCCAGATCAGTCTCAGCTTCACTGAACCGTATTTTCTGGACCGGGAGATCAGTGCCGGTTTCGACATTTTCCGGCTCTCCGTGGATCGCCAGGACGAGAGCTCGTTTGACGAGGCGAATACCGGCTTCTCGCTGCGGGGAGGCTATCCGATCACGGAACGTTGGAGTCAGAGATGGCAATATTCTCTGACGTACACAGAAATCACCGATGTTCCGGATACTGCCTCTGACTTCATCCGCCAGGAGGAAGGGAATACCCTGACCTCGCAACTGAGTCATACGATCGCTTACGACGATCGCAACAGTGCAATCAATCCCACGGAAGGCTTTTATGCGTTCCTGATCACTGCGTTTGCCGGGATTGGTGGGGACGTGCACTTCCTGCGCAACACGCTTGAGACCGGCTATTACTATCCCGTCGCCGACCGCTGGACGCTCGGGGTGATCGGCTCCACCGGCTATATCGCCGGGCTCGGCGAGGATGTCCGGCTGTTCGATCGCTACTTTATCGGCGGTGACAACCTCCGTGGCTTTGAGACCGCCGGCGTCGGGCCGCGCGACCTGGACACGGACGACGCTCTCGGCGGCGAATGGTTCTACACCGGGACCGTTGAGCTGTCCTTCCCGCTGCCATTCCCCGAGGAGCTGCAGTTCTCCGGACGGGTGTTCACCGACTTCGGGAGTGCCGGACAGCTGGCCGCAAGCGGACCCAACATCGCCGACACCGGATCGCTGCGCCTCTCGATCGGCACGGGCGTCACCTGGGTTTCGCCCTTCGGGCCCATCGGTGTTGATTTCGGCATTCCGCTGCTCAAGGAAGACTTCGATCGGACCCAGGCATTCCGCTTCAATTTCGGAGCCCGCTTTTGACATGGTCCGGCTCAGGCGTTCTGCCGCCGCGTTTGGTCTCGCGGCCGGATGGATTGCTGCCCTCGCCGCGGGCAGTCTGTCCCCTGACGTGTCCGCCGAGGAGACGGTCGCTGCGCCGCAGCGACCATCGCCCGCGGCCGGGCCCGGCGACCAGGCCAGCGTCCCCCTCCGGGTTGCAATCCTCAACGTCGACCGGGTGTTCCAGGAGGCCAAGGCCGTCGATGCAATCCGCGACCATATCCGGGCCTCGCTCAACGCCTACCGCGCCCAGGTCCAGGCCGAGGAGGACCAGATTCGCGACGCCCAACAGGAACTGGCGCGCAAGCGGGCGATCCTGACGGACGAGGCCTACGAGGAAGAGCGGCGCAAGCTGGAGCAACGCCTGCTGCGCGCCCAGGCGGTGGTTCAGGAACGCAAGCGCAATCTGGATGAGACCCAGCTGCAGGGGATGAGCCGGGTGCAGGCTGAGCTGAACCGGATCGTCACTGAGATCGCCAACGAACGGGCGTTGACCCTGATTCTCCGCAAGGACCTCACGGTTCTGGCGGCATCAGCGCTGGAAATCACCGACGAGGTCATCGAGCGGATCAACATCCGGCTTCCCGATTATGACGCGGTCCAGTTCGGCAGCGATGCCGACCTCCCGGAGAATTGAGCACCATGGCCGACCTGCGGTTCTTCACTCCCCTCGGTCCGTTTCCGCTCGGCGAACTCGCCGCGCGTGCAGGCGCTGAGATCGGCAGAGGCGATCCCCGCCGCCTGATGGCCGACGTTGCCTCGCTCACCGAGGCGGGACCGGACCATCTGACGTTCTTCGACGACCGGAAATCCACCGGAGGTGCGGAACTCACCGCTGCCGGCGCCTGCCTGATCCGCTCTGCGATGGCGGAGCGGCTTCCCGCGGCCACCGCGGCGCTGCTGGTCGACGACCCCTATCGCGGTTTCGCCCTTGCGGCCCAGGCATTCCATCCGAGCCCGCCGGCGGTCGTGCCCGGGCACC
Source organism: uncultured Rhodospirillaceae bacterium (assembly GCA_964454795.1). Taxonomy (GTDB): domain Bacteria; phylum Pseudomonadota; class Alphaproteobacteria; order Rhodospirillales; family Defluviicoccaceae; genus CAYVUM01. The sequence goes on along the minus strand of CAYVUM010000032.1, from coordinate 5,273 downwards.
ATCCGACGGCCCTGATCGATCCAACCGCCCGGATCGGCGAGGACTGCCGGATCGAGGCCGGGGTGGTGGTCGGCGCGCGCGCGGAGATCGGCGCCGGCTCGTCGATTGGGGCCGGCACAGTGATCGGCGCAGGTGTCATGATCGGCCGCCAGTGCGCGATCGGCCCGGGTGTCACCATATCCTGCGCGCTGATCGGCGAGCGGGTCGTCGTTCATCCCGGCGCGCGGATCGGCCAGGACGGCTTCGGTTTCGCTCCCGGTGCCCGTGGCCACATCAAGATACCCCAGCTGGGACGAGTGATGATCGGCGATGATGTGGAAATCGGCGCCAATACCACGGTCGATCGCGGCACGCTCGGCGACACCGTGATCGGCGCCGGCACGAAAATTGATAACCTGGTGCAGATCGGCCATAACGTACGAATAGGAAAGGCATGTTTCATCGCGGGACAGGTGGGATTGTCCGGGAGTACGATTGTGGGCGATGGGGTCATGATGGGTGGACAGGCCGGCTCGGCCGGCCACCTGCGGATCGGCGACGGCGCGCGAATCGCGGCGCAGAGTGGCCTGATGCGCGATGTGGGTCCGGGCGAGAGTGTGTTTGGCAGCCCGGCCGTGCCCGGCCGGCAGTTCATGCGACAGTTTGTGACCCTGGCTCGCCTGGCCAATAAAAATAAGGATCGCTGAGGCATGGATTCGGAAACCGCCGCGGTCGTTGAGGACGTCATCGACATCGGCCGCATCAAGGAAATGATCCCGCATCGCTTTCCGATGTTGATGATCGACAAAGTCCTTGACGTTGTCATCGACGTACACGCCACCGGTATCAAGAATGTCAGCGTGAATGAGCCGTTTTTTCAGGGGCACTTTCCGGCCGAACCGGTGATGCCGGGCGTGCTGATCATTGAAGCGATGGCCCAGACCGCAGCGGTTCTGGTTGTCGCGACTCTGGGTCGGGAGAAGGAAGGCCGGCTCGTCTATTTCATGTCGATCGACTCTGCCCGGTTCCGCAAGCCGGTGGTGCCGGGCGACACCATCGAGATTTATGTCGCCAAAATCCGTAACCGCGGCAATGTCTGGAAATTTCGGGGCGAAGCGCGGGTCGACGGCGTGGTCGTTGCCGACGCCGTCTACGCGGCGATGATCCGCGAGTCCTGAATGGCCGACATCCATTCCACGGCGATCGTCGCCGGCGGCGCCTGCGTCGGTGAAGGGGTGAGCATCGGCCCCTATTGCATCGTCGGCCCCCAGGTGACACTGGAGGACGGCGTCACCCTCGTCTCTCACGTCGTTGTCGACGGTCTGACCCGGGTCGGTGCCGGCACCCGGATCCTGCCGTTCGCGTCGATCGGCCTGCCGCCCCAGGACCTCAAGTACCGCGGCGAGATGTCCCGTCTGGAGATCGGGCGCGACAATGTCATCCGCGAGCACGTGACCATGAATCCGGGCACTCAGGGCGGTGGCATGGTCACTCGGATCGGCGATGACTGCCTTTTCATGGCCGGGTCCCATGTTGCCCACGACTGCCAGATCGGCAACCACGTGATCCTGGTGAACTGTGCGACCCTCGGCGGCCATGTTCAGATCGACGACTGGGCGATCATCGGTGGCGTCTCGGCGGCCCACCAGTTCACCCGCATCGGCCGGCATGCCATGGTCGGCGGCATGTCCGGCATCGAAAGCGATGTCATTCCCTACGGCTTGGTGACCGGTAACCGGGCCCGGCTGCAAGGCCTCAATCTCGTCGGACTGAAGCGGCGGAGCTTCTCCCGCCAGACCATCGATGATCTGCGCCACGCCTACCGCCTGCTTTTCGCCCATGAAGGGACCATGGCCGAGCGACTTGCCGACGTGGAGTCGCTCTACCGCGACAACGGTACGGTCATGGAGATCGTCAACTTCATCCGCGCCGATTCGTCGCGAGGCATCTGCCAGCCGGCCCTGGACGATGCTGCCTAAGCTCGGGATCATCGCCGGCGGCGGGGACTTGCCGGTACGGATTATCGAAGCCTGCCGCGGCAGCGGCCGGCCGCATTTCGTGATCGCCTTCGAGGGTCAGACGCCACCGTCCACGGTGGAAGGGGTCGAGCACGGCTGGGTTCGCCTCGGCGCCGCCGGCAGGGCGATCAAGCTGCTCAAAAACGCGGGGGTCGAAGAACTGGTCCTGGCCGGGCCGGTGCGCCGGCCGTCGCTGTCCGAACTCAAGCCGGACCTCTGGACCGCCAAATTCATCGCCAGGGCCGGCGTCAAATCCCTCGGGGACGACGGGCTGCTCGGCGCCATTGTCCGGGAGCTGGAAACCAGAGAGGGCTTCCGGGTTGTGGGGGCGGAAGCGGTGCTGCCGGGAGTCCTTGCGCCGGCCGGGATGGTCGGCCGTCTGGAACCGCCGGATCAGACCGCGCGGGACGACATCGACCGCGGCCTCCGGGTGGCCCGGACCCTGTGCGGCCTTGACGTCGGTCAGGCGGTCGTCGTCCAGCAGGGCATTGTGCTTGCCGTTGAAGCGATCGAGGGCACCGATGCCATGCTGGAGCGGGCTGCGGCGCTGCGCCGGCCCGGTGAGGGCGGAGTGCTGGTCAAGGTTTCGAGCGGCAAGTCCGAGCGGCGTGCCGATGTGGCGACTGTGGGCGCGGCGACCATCGCGGCGGCGGCGGCGGCGGGCCTGCGCGGCATCGCAGTGGAGACGGGCGGGGCGTTGATCATCGACCGTCAGGCGGTGGCGGTGGCGGCTGACGCCGCCGGGCTGTTCCTGATCGGCGTCGACGCAGGCGCCGGTTCGTGACCGCTGCCGAGAGCGGGACCCCGCTGACCGTTTTCCTGCTTGCCGGCGAGCCCTCCGGCGACACGCTCGGGGCGGGGCTGATGGCGGCGCTGCGCAAGCGCCACGACGGCCCGATCCGGTTCCACGGAGTCGGTGGTGCGAAAATGGCCGCGGCCGGCCTGGATTCCCTTTATCCGATGACCGACATCGCCCATTTCGGTGCGGCCGAGTTGCTGCCGCACCTGCGGACGATCCTGCGCCGGATCAGTGAGACCGTCACCGCCATCGACACGTTGCGGCCCAACGTAGCGGTGACGATTGACGTCCCCGGGTTTGCGTTCAAGGTGGGGGCGCGTCTCGCCGGCCGCGGGGTGCCGATGGTCCATTACGTCGCGCCGCAGGTCTGGGCCTGGAAGCCGCAGCGCGCGGCCGAGATCGCCGGTTTCCTCGACCACGTTCTCTGTCTCCTGCCGTTCGAGCCGCCTTGCTTTGAGCGGGAGGGACTGCCGGCGACCTTCGTCGGTCACCCGGTGCTGCAAAGCGGCGCCGACCGCGGCGACGGGCCCGGGTTTCGCGCCGGCCACGGGATCAATGCCGGCGCGCCGCTGCTCTGCCTGTTGCCGGGCAGCCGGAAAGGCGAAATCCGCCGGCTGTTTCCCCGCTTCGCCGATGCGGTGGCGCGGCTGGCGGCGACGCGGCCGGGATTGCGGGTCGTCGTTCCGGCCGTCGATTCCTTTGCCGACGAGGTGCGCGCCCGCGCCGCGGCGCTGGCCGTGCCGGCGCTGGTGGTCACCGGGGAGGCCGACCGGTTCGCGGCGTTTGCGGCATCGACGGCAGCGCTGGCGGCCTCCGGGACGGTGGCTCTTGAGCTGGCGATGGCCGGAACCCCGAGCGTGATCGCCTATCGTCTCAATCCGTTGACGGCCTGGGCGGTGCGGCGGGCGATCAAGATCGACCGGGTCAGTCTGGTGAACCTCCTCGCCGGAGAGGATGTCTTCCCGGAGATGCTGCAGGAGGCGTGCCGCGGGGATCGGCTGGCCCGGGCCGTGGCACCGCTGCTCGATGACCCGGCGGCGCGGGCAGGCCAGGCCACGGGAATGGCCGCCGCGATCGGCAAGCTCCGGGCGGGCGGCGAGCACCCGAGCGCTCGGGCTGCCGAGGTTGTCCTGGAGGTTGCCCGGAGCGGGCCGCGCTGGCGGCCCCAGGCCTTGCCGAAACCCGCCTGACCGGCGGCTGGAATCCACCGGCCGCTCACGTTACATCAAGGGCGATGGCGAAAGAGAAAAACGGATCAGGCAGCGGCCGGTCGGTGACCCGAGACGAGCCGGGCGCGGAAGCCGGCCGGGACGTGCAAGCGTTTCTGGATGCCGTCGCCCGGCGGCCCGATGTGGTCGCGCCGAGCGGCGAGCCTGGGCGGCTGCTGTTCGCCATGGATGCGACGGCAAGCCGCCAGCCCACCTGGGATCGCGCCATTCACCTGCAGGCGGAGATGTTCAAAGCGGCGGCCGACCTGGGCGGACTGGCCGTGCAGCTCTGCTTCTATCGCGGCTTTGGCGAGTTCAAGGCCTCGCCCTGGCTGTCCGATCCGGACCGGCTGGTCCGGATGATGTCCGGGGTCAGTTGCTTGGCCGGACGAACGCAGATCCGCAAGGTCCTCCGCCATGCCATCAACGAAACCCGGCGCCGGCGGCTGGGCGCGGTGGTGTTCGTCGGCGATTGCATGGAGGAAGATGTGGATGACCTGGGGACCACCGCCGGCGAGCTGGGCGTCCTCGGGGTGCCGGTGTTCCTGTTCCATGAGGGCAACGATCCGGTCGCCGAATTCGCGTTCGAACAGATTGCCAGGCTTTCCGGCGGCGCGGCATGCCGGTTCGACTCCGCGAGCCCGCGGATGCTCCGGGACCTGCTGTGTGCCGTTGCCGTTTTTGCAGCCGGCGGCCGGGCAGCCCTTGACCGCTATGCTCTGAAGAGTGGTGGTGTGGTCGCCCGGCTCGCCGACCAGACCCGTTCGCGGTAGGCCGTTGTTCCCGGCATTTCTTCTTGGTATCGCCCTGGTCATCGGGCTGCTCCTGATCGGCCGGTGGTTCGTGGCCGCTGAGCCGAAGGATGTGCTGAAGTATGCCACGTGGGTTGGCGCGGCGCTGCTGCTGGTGCTCGCGCTTTTCCTGCTCCTGACCGGAAGGCTTGGCTGGGCGCTCGGGGCGGCTTCGGTGCTGGCGCCGCTGATGGTCCGGATTCTGCAGGCCCGGCGGGCCGTCAAAGGGTTCGCCCGAATGGCCGGGGTTGGCGGTCAGGGCCGGTCGTCGACCGTGGAGACCCCCGGGGTGCGGATGACGCTGGACCATGATACCGGCGTGCTTGACGGTGAGGTGGTCCGCGGCGCCTTCGCCGGCCGGCGGCTCAGCGATCTCGCCCTCGATGAGCTGTTGCACCTCCTCGCCGAGTGGCAGAGCGACGTTGACACGCGCCAGGTGCTGGAGGCGTTCCTCGGTCGCAGCCACCCGGACTGGCGC
>CAYVUM010000031.1:0-32794 GCA_964454795.1 uncultured Rhodospirillaceae bacterium | reverse complement strand
GATCCGATCCACTAGCAGAAGTCGGCCAAGCCCCTTGCGTCTGTCAACCAAAAGAGGATAGCGGATAATCTGTTGAGTTGGACGCGCCTCGTCATCGTGGCAGGTGCTGAGGTCACACTCTGACGCTTGGCGACTCCGGCAGCGGCGGCGTCCACCTCATCAGGTCAAGTTGATCGCAAGATCGGGGACGGACCACGGCTGACAGGGAACAAGAACATGACCGCAGAAGGACGACGGCTCGCCGAGGCTCGCGGGCAGGAGACGGACTGGAAGGCATGGGGACCCTACCTGAGCGAGCGGCAATGGGGTACGGTGCGAGAGGACTATGGCAGCGACGGCAACGCCTGGGACTACTTTCCACACAGCCAGTCTGTGGCGCGCGCCTATCGTTGGGGCGAGGACGGGATCGCCGGCATCTCCGACGACCGGCAGCGCCTGTGCTTCGCCGTGGCGCTATGGAATGGCGCCGATCCATTGGTGAAAGAACGCCTTTTCGGACTTTCCAACGGGCAGGGCAACCACGGCGAAGATGTCAAGGAATATTACTTCTATCTCGACAGCACGCCGACCCATTCGTACATGACGTATCTGTACAAGTATCCACAAGCCGCTTTCCCGTATGCGGACCTGGTCGAAACCAACAGGGCCCGAGGATATGCCGACCTCGAATACGAACTGATCGACACGGGTGTTTTCAACCAGAACCGTTACTTTGACGTCGAGGTCGAGTACGCAAAGGCGTCGCCGCACGACATCCTGATCCGGATCACTCTGACGAACAGGGGGCCGGATAGCGCGCCGCTGCGTGTGTTGCCGACACTGTGGTTCCGCAATGTCTGGTCCTGGTTCGAGGGGGTATCCAAGCCGAACCTCCGCAAGGCCGGCGAGGGTGTCGTTCGGGCCACGGGATCCGAGGGTGGTGACTTTCACCTTTATTGTGATGCGGCGCCCCCACTGTTGTTCACGGAAAACGAAACGAACCACGAGGCCCTCTTTGGCGGGATAAACGCCTCACCTTACACCAAGGACGGTATAAACGCCTATGTGGTGAACGGCAACGAAGGCGCCGTAAACCCGGACGGGACGGGCACCAAGGTGGCCGCCGATTACCGCGTTGACCTTGAGTCCGGGGGAACAGAAGTCATCCGCCTTCGACTTCGCGTCAGCCAAACCGCCGACGCTTTCGAAGATTTCGATGCAATTTTCAGCGTGCGCCAGGACGAAGCCGACGAGTTCTACGACGCCGTGGCGCCAACGTCCTTGAACAAGGACGAGCGCGTCGTGATGCGTCAGGCCCTCGCCGGCATGATGTGGACCAAGCAGTACTATGAGTACGACGTGCAGAAATGGATCGACGAGCATGGCGGCGCAAAGCGGCTGCGCAATACCGAATGGGCTCATATGAATAACCACGACGTGCTCTCTATGCCGGACAAATGGGAGTATCCGTGGTACGCGGTCTGGGATTCGGCATTCCATACGATCGCGCTGATGCTTGTTGACATTGACTTTGCCAAGGACCAACTCTCGCTGTTCCTGAGCGACCGCTATCAGCATCCAAACGGCCAGATTCCCGCATACGAATGGAATTTCTGCGACGTCAATCCACCCGTTCATGCCTTCGCGACGATGACTGTCTACAATTTTGACAAAGCGCGCCGCAAAGGACAAGGCGACCTCGACTTCCTGAGGGATGCCTTCGAGCGTCTGTGCCGTAACTTCGACTGGTGGGTCGAGCAAAAGGGGCCGACCGACCGCAATGTGTTCGAAGGCGGCTTTCTCGGGCTCGATAATATCGGTGTGTTTGATCGCAGTTCGGCGCTGCCGACGGGAGGGCGCCTCGAACAGTCGGACGGGACCGCCTGGATGGCCATGTTTGCGCAGAACATGCTGACCATGGCCATGGAGCTGGCGCGCCACGATCCCGGTTACGAGGGTCGGGTGCTCGCCTTCCTCGAGCGTTTCCTCAGCATCGCCGGCGCGATGGACCGCATCGGCGAGCACGACGACGAGATGTGGGACGAGGCCGACGGGTTCTTCTATGACGTGCTGCACTTCCCGGACGGGCAGGCGACGCGGATCAAGGTGCGCTCTCTGGTCGGCCTGCTGCCGCTGGCCGCGGCAACCATCATTGACGCCGAGGTTCTCGAGAAATGCCCCCGCTTTAAGGAACGCTTTAATGCCCTTGCAGCCGCAAAAGGGGAAGGCCAAAACTTTGCGTGTCCTGAAACGCCGGGCCTGGAGAACCGGCGACTTCTGGCCGTCCTGAACGAAAGAAAACTTCGCCGCGTTTTGTCAAGAATGCTGGACGAAAAGGAATTCCTCGGTCCCTACGGGATTCGCTCTCTATCGCGCTACCACGCGGATAATCCGTATGTCTTCCATTGGGGTGATCAGCAGTTCGGTGTTGGGTATCTTCCAGGCGAATCTGACTCCGGCATGTTCGGCGGCAACTCCAACTGGCGCGGCCCGGTGTGGATGCCCGCCAACATCATTTTGCTCCGTGCCCTCACGAACCTTTACGCCTACTACGGCGATTCGTTCAAAGTCGAGTACCCGACCGGATCCGGGCAAAACAGAACATTGTACGAAGTGGCCGAAGCGATCTCTGATCGCCTGGTCGGAATTTTCACGCGCGGCAAGGATGGCAGGCGAGCGGTCTTTGGCGGCGCGGAAATCTTCCAGTCAGACCCTCACTGGCGCGAGCATATCCTGTTCTACGAGTACTTCCACGGCGACAATGGCGCCGGTATCGGCGCCAGTCACCAGACGGGCTGGACCGGCATGGTTGCAACGCTTCTTGCCTTCTTTGGCAGCGTTGACGCCCACGCCGTCAAGGAGGGCGCGGCCGGGAAGGCTCTGGAAGCGATCGCCGAGGCGACCAATCCGGAAGGATCGCGCCCCCCGGCCTGACAACGGGTCCGTGCCGGAATCGAGACCCGGTGCACAGAAGCACTCGGATGAGTCAGCGGAGAGCCTCTGAGCATCAGAAACTGAGGGTTGAGCGCACCGCCGCACCAGGCGCGCCGTCAGCAGGCGAGGGCGGCAAGACACACTGGCGAAGGAAAAGAGGCAATGATCCTTGCGGGAGATGTCGGCGGCACGAAGACCGTGCTTGCGCTGGTCGATCCGGGCGCTGGCCCGGCGCAGCCGGTGCGGGAAGAGCGGTTTGCCAGCAAGGAATATGATTCCCTGGATGCGATCATCAGCAGGTTCCTGGGAGAAACGGACGACCGGCCGTCGGCGGCCAGCTTCGGCATCGCCGGTCGGATCGCCGGTCGGCAGTGTCAGGCCACAAACCTGCCGTGGCTCGTCGACGCTGACGTGATCAGCCGCGACTTTGCCATCCCCGATGTTCATCTGCTCAACGATCTGCAGGCGGTGGCGACCGCGGTTCCTTACCTTGAAGCGGGCGACGTTTGTACGCTGAACGAAGGGACCAAAGACCCGACAGGGGTCATCGGCGTCGTCGCCCCGGGGACCGGTCTCGGCGAGGCGTTTCTCACCTGGAACGGTTCGCGCTATCAGGCGTGGGCTTCCGAAGGCGGCCATTCGTCGTTTGCCCCGGTAACGCCGGAACAACTCGAGCTGCTTGAGTATCTGGAGCCCCGCTTCGGGCACGTGAGCTTCGAGCGGGTCTGTTCGGGCAGCGGCTTTCCAAACATCTATGACTATCTCGTCGCCACGGGCCGGTACGAAGAGCCCGAATGGCTGCGAGCAGGCATCCGCGATGCCAGAGATCCGACGCCGCTGCTCATGGATGCCGGGTTCGAGCGGAAGGCGCCGGTCTGCATTGCCGCGCTTGACCTGTTCGTTCGCATTCTGGGCGGTGTACTCGGCAATATGGCGCTCCGCGTTCTGGCAACTGGCGGCCTCTACCTCGGTGGGGGCCTGCCACCACGAATACTTTCCCGGCTGCAGAAGCGCGATTTCCTCGATGCGATCTGCTACAAGGGACGCTTCCGCGACTGGCTGACGAAAATCCCGGTTTCGGTCATCCTGGACCCGAAAGCGGCGCTTCATGGCGCAGCGTGGGACGCCCTGGACGCGCAGGCGAGGTAGGCCTGCAGCGCGTGTCGCGGATGAGGCGTCGCTGCCGCCCCCGGTTCGGTTCTGGCGGGTTGCCGTGTCAGGCGGGCGCGTTGGCAGCCGGACCTGCTGAGGTTATCCCTCGGGCGCGAGAGCCTTCGGGCGGTTGTCGCGCCCGTCGCAGCGCCACCCGGCACGGCTTCGAGCAGGCGGAATCGCTCGTGCAACCGGTCCGCGAACCCGGGCCACCGCTCGCGAGCCGCCAACCGGTTCTGCCATCGTCGTCAGCCAGTGGTGCCAGGATGTGGTCGCGGCAAGTGCTATCCAGACAGTCGGAAATCGGCCGGCGCCGGATGGAGGTGTTGACGAGCAGGCCCGCCGAATCTCGTGATATGCTCAGACGTCCGAACGGAGACGTGCGTCGTCTTGTCCGATCGCTCTTCTGCCGGCGGTCCTGAAAGAATTTGGAGACGAAACAGAAACATGCGCAGATCAAGACAAACCAAAATCGTTGCCACCGTCGGTCCTGCCAGCGACACAGAAGCAGCGCTCAGCAGCTTGGTGCAGGCGGGTGCAGACGTTTTACGCTTTAACTTCAGCCACGGAACCCACGAGGAGCACGCCGCGCGTCTCGATATCGTTCGCTCGCTGGAAGACCGATTTTCACGACCGATCGGTGTTTTCGCTGACTTGCAAGGCCCGAAGCTCCGTGTCGGCCGTTTTGCGACAGGTCAGGTTCTGCTTGAGAAGGGCCAACAATTCAGACTTGACCTTTCCGAAGAGCCCGGAACCACCGACCGGGCACCGCTCCGCCACCCGGAAGTCTTCGCAGCCCTGCGGCCGGGGGCGAGCCTGTTGCTGGATGACGGAAGACTGCGGCTCGACGTCGGGTCGTGTGGACCCGACCATGCGAACACAACCGTCGTCGTCGGCGGCCCCCTCTCCGATCACAAGGGTGTCAATCTGCCGAATGTACTGCTCGACGTTTCTCCGTTGACGGAGAAGGATCGACGCGATCTCGATTTCGCTTTGAGCATCGGCATTGAGATGATTGCCTTGTCCTTTGTACAGCGACCTGAGGACGTGGAGGAAGCCAAGCGGCTGATCGATGGCCGGGCTTATTTGATTTCGAAGCTGGAGAAACCGTCTGCCGTCGAGCATCTCGACGAGATCATCCATTTGTCAAACGGGGTGATGGTGGCGCGGGGAGACCTCGGCGTCGAGTTACCGCCGGAGACGGTTCCCGCGATCCAGAAGCGGATCATTCGGGCGTCTCGAAAGGCCGGCAAACCTGTGATCGTCGCCACGCAAATGCTGGATTCGATGGTCAGATCACCGACACCGACCCGCGCTGAGGCTTCGGACGTCGCGAATGCCGTCAACGAAGGCGCGGACGCCGTCATGCTGTCGGCCGAAACGGCGGTTGGCGACCATCCCGCGACCGTCGTCGACATGATGCACAGGATCATCATCCAGACGGAACAGGACCCCGCCTTTCCGGACCTGCTTGATGCTTGCCTCGCCCTGCCGCAACACACAACGGTCGACACGATTACCGAATCGGCACGCCGGGCCGCAGCCGCTCTGCCGGCCGCGGCGATCGTCACGATCACCGCATCCGGGCGGACAGCGCTCCGCGCCGCGCGCAAGCGCCCGTCCGTGCCGATCCTCGGCCTGACACCCTCCCTGCGCGTGGCCCGCGCGCTTTGCTGTGTTTGGGGCGTCAAGCCCTTTGCCATTGAGGAGTTGGACGACTTCGGGCAAATGGCAGCGATTGCTATTCGCGAGGCCTTAAAGCGCGGCTATGCGCACTCGGGGGACTACCTGGTGCTGACAGCCGGGTTGCCCCTGGAGGCTGTCAGCGACACCAATGTCCTGCGCCTGCTGCACATCGAACGCGGCGAACCCGACGTGCGCAGCGGGTTGGCAGATGGTCGCGTTCGCGAAGACTAAGATCACCCGGGCGACGAACTGACGTTCGGCCCGCTGGCACGCGCGAAGCGCGCCGCGCCGCGTGCCGCGACAGCCGGGCGAACGGAGAGCGCGCCCGCGCCCGAGGCGAACACGCCTTTTGCGATGGGACACCGCCGCAACGATGCTCGAGGGCGGCCGGCCAATAGTGGTTCGATGCTGACGGATGAGTCCCATCCGTCAGCATAGAACCACAGGATAAATAGCTGAGTGGATAGACCGATCATCCGCTTGGGAACCAGGCGGATGATCCGATCCACGAGCCAGGCTCCGAAGCCGGTTTACGCGATGGATCTGGTGATGTCGGCGACGACATCGGGCGTGAATTCCTTGTCGAAATCGCGATCGTCTGACAGATCGCTCAACTGGCACTTGAATTGGACCTTTACCAGGATAATCAGCCGCTCGGCGATTTGGGCTTTTTTCTCGGGTGGCGCCATCCTCCAATCACCCAGCATCCGAATCACTTGATCACGCTTCAGCGGGTACGCTTCTCGATCATTTTTAATGGCTTCAGCGATCGGCATTGTTCTTCCCTTCCTTTCTCGGTACCGGAAACACCCATTGGAAACGGGCATAATCGGGCTCTGTTTCAACATCCCGTGGTGCCGGCAAAGCGGCGAAACCGGGCATTCGAGACACGTCCAACTCTGGTGCCCTGATGAGCCCGACACGCCGCCGCGACCGTCGCCTGTGTGAGCATGACCGCAACTCACTTGTTCTCCGCGCTACGTTCGGCGTGAAGCCGATCGCACACGTACTGGAAAACGTCGACGACCCGCACAATGCCCGCCGTCTCGCGGCCGCGCATGGCGATCAAGGACAGGAACCGGTTATCGACAAGCCGGCGCAGCGCTTCATTCAAGCCGGCCCTTTCGTCGATGTATTCATCCTTCGAAAGCGCCTTCACCAGGTCTTTGGCGCGAACGCTTTTTATTCTAACCGCCAATTGCAATAACGGCCGATCCCAGGCCTCGTAGCCATCCACCATGGCCAATGCGTCGACGCGCCTGCCGGCTTGCGGTTCCAGTCCGTGCAGGACATCCCAGACCCCGAGCCGGCCGAGCACGCGATTGTTCTGGTCGAGGACAAGGACGGCGAAGTCCCGCGCCCTGTCTGGATCGGATTTTGTGCTCCCCTTCAGTGCACCCTCCAACGCCAGAAAAACGTCCTCCAAGGTCGCATCTTCAGAAACGCTCGTGTATTGCGTCAGCGGGAGCATGAGTTCTGCGACTCGAATATCGGTCATGGCAACATTCCCCGGATCAGGAAAGTGAAGTGTTTCATTCAAGATATCAGGATCCGCAATTTGACCTCTCACAATACAAGCGTGGCAAGGCCGGCGATCGCAGCGTAAACGATCATCGGAATAACAGTTCTCTTAAGAATGACTCCTTCCATGTTGGCAATGCCGAGGATCGAGCAGACAGCGACTATGTTATTGATGCTCACCATGTTGCCCATGGCGGCACCGACCGACTGTAAGCTCAGGACGAGGGTCCGATCGAGAACAACGTAGCTCGCAATCGAATCCTGGATTGCTCCAAACGTCAGATTGGAAATGGTTGCGGAACCTGCGAAAAAGGTTCCAAGCGCTCCGAGCAATGACGCGACCCATTGCCAATATGCGCCAGCGACTGAGGCAAATCCTTTACCGATCAAGACGACCATCGACCCATCGCCGCCAGTCATCAGCAAAGACACCATGACAAGCGCTCCGCCAAGCGCGAGGATCGTGTTCAGCATGCGCCGGTAGGACTCGGCAGCGACGCGGACAATCACCGAACGATCGACCCGATAAACGGCGAACGCCATGGCCGAGACCGCGAAGAATGGCACGATGGCCGGTACGTAGAGTGCCTGGAACACCCAAGAGCTGTCCGCCTGAAAGATGCCGTCGAGGACAAGCACCAGGGACCAGCTGGTGCTGAATTGACCGAAGGTGCCGAGAGAGACGGCGAGGGCGGGCGTGGGGTCGGTCAGAAACGTCTTCAGCCCGAATTCCTCGATGCGGGTCACGAGGAGCAGCAAAACCGTTGCCCAGATCGGAAACAAGGCTTTCACCAGCTGGCCCGTCGAAATCCCCGTGCGCAGGTTCAGGGCGCTGGTTTGCGGGCGATCGCCGGCAGCCAATCCGATTCCGTTTCGTGCAAGGACAATGGACACGACGAACCCGATCATTCCCGCAAGTAGAGCTGGAAATTCATAACTGTATCGCGCCAGAAGAACATAAGGAATGACGCATGCGAAGATCGAGAGGTAGACAAAGAAAAGATTGCGCCGCAGTTCGCGCCAGGGAACGACCGCGAGCAAGGCCATGATCGGGATCACAAGCGCAGCCAGCGCATGGATCACGGCGGTCTGGAAGCCGATCTGGCGCAGCTCCGCGTCGCTCAGACCCAATTGACCCATCCCGAACCAGGTGGGCGTCCCGACAGCGCCGAACGACACCGGGACCGTGTTCATGATCAGCGCCAGGACCGCCACCGGCAACGCCGGAAAGCCGAGACCGATCAGGATCGGAGCCGCCAGTGCCGCCGGGGTTCCGAAGCCGCTCGCGCCTTCGATCATGAATGAGAAAGCCCACCCAATGATCATGAGTTGGGCGACAGAATTGGTACTGACCCCATTCAGCCAATGGCTCACAATCCGCATCGCGCCGGAATGCTCCATTGTCTTGAACATGAAAATGGCGCCCCAGATGATGAGGATTGGTGTCAGTGCGGTGAGCAATCCGTTGACGACGGTCGCGTTGACCAGATTGGCGTTCTGTTCGAAATAGATTAGTTGGATCGCATACACCAAGCCAGCAATAAGCGGAAGTGCGACATGGGACGGCGTGCTGTTTTTCTTCGTCATTAAGAAGATGAGCAGCGCGATGGGGGCAAGTGAAACGATCAGATCCATGGATTGGCCTTGTTCGCGCTTACATCAGGAGTGGGTTGGCGGAAGACCAATTGAGGATCTGGATACAAGGGATACCGGACCGTGCGCGCAGTCTCATGAGGGCCGTACACAATTTGTCAATTCAGCGCCGCGTTTTCCTCCGCTGAATTCATCAAGATTTTGCAGCGTCGTGTCGGCGATGTTGGTCAGGGCCTCACGGGTCAGAAAGGCTTGGTGAGACGTCACCACGACGTTGTTGAAGCTCATCAATCGAGCCAGGACATCGTCGGTGAGGACTTTGTGCGACAGATCATGGAAAAAAATACCAGCCTCTTCTTCATAGACATCGAGACCTGCTGCCCCGATCTTTCCCGACTTCAGCCCCTCGATCAGCGCTCGCGTATCCACAAGTTCCCCGCGGCTGGTGTTGATGAGCATCACGCCGTTCTTCATCTGCCCGATCGCGGTCCGATCGATCATGTGCCGCGTGTCCGGGGTGAGCGGGACGTGCAGCGTGATAATCTCCGATTGCGTGAGCAATTGATCGTACTCGACATAGTCGACGCCCTGCATGGCCGAGACCGCCGGATTGGGGAACGCGTCGAAGGCCAGGACCTTACAGCCGAAGCCCAGCAAGATGTTGATCGCGCACTGACCGATCTTGCCCGTCCCGGCAACGCCGACAGTCTTGCCGTTCATATCGAAACCGGTCAGCCCGTCGAGCACAAAATAACCTTGACGGTTTCGCATGTAAGCGTGGTGCAAGCGGCGGTTCAGCATCAGCATCAAGCCGATCGTGTGCTCGGCCACGGCGTACGGGGAATAGGCGGGCACACGGGCGACGCTGATATTGTGGGCTTCGCACGCCGCCAGGTCGACGTTGTTAAATCCGGCGCAGCGCAGCGCGATCATTTCGATTCCGTGAGCTGCCAGGGTCTCAACAACGGCGGCGTCGCACGTGTCATTCACAAAAATGCAAACAGCTTTATGGCCTCGTGCTAAGTCAGCGGTATCGTGGTCGAGAGCCGCCGAGATATAATGAAGGTCATAGCGGTCAGCATTCGTCCGAGTAAATGAGTCCATATCATACGATTTGGCATCGAAAAATGCTATTTTCATGCGACCTTGTTCATCATAGCCAACCCGGCCCTGGGTCTTGTCGAGCGCTGCGGACAGGCGGTCAAACACCTCTTTATCCAACCCATCAAAGCGTTTCAGCCTGTTTTCTATCGCTGCCAGGCGCTCAGTATCATTCATCCGGCTTCCTCCTTTGTTCCCTTCGCCTGTCCGGCAAGAAGGGACGCATTTTTTTTGCCTCAGGCAATTGTAGGAGCGGCGCGACGACCTCGATACAACGCGCCGCTCCCGGGCGATGTGCGCCGCTGATCGATGCCTGGCTGGCGCGGGCCGACCACACCTTCCGGCTCTCGACACACCTCCCGGCTCTCGAATTGCAGGACACCCCGAGAGTGCGGCCCTCATAGCTGCGCCTCCGGAAGGCGAGAGCATAAAGCCTTAAGGGCGCGTTCTGACTTCGAGCGTTGGCGGGACCTGCCGGTCGATCTGGATCTGCGTATTGCATGGAACAGACGAGCCCCTGACTCTTGCAGATAGGAAAAGGGGATCTGCCATCGCTTCTGCGCCACCACGGAATTCGCGAAGTCCGCACGCGCGCGTTACACAATCTCCCTCCGACCTGACAAGCCCTTCTTAGCAGGTGTCACTGCTTCGTCCAAGCCTGCAGACTCCGGCCGAGACCGCAACCTGAACCGGCTCGCAGGCGGCTTTGCAGTTGTGCGGCTTTGCCGGTCCGGCGACGGCGGCGAAGGAGACGCCGTCAGCGCAACGGCCCCTGCCGATCGACGCGATCGAGAGGCCATTTTCGCCGGCCCTCAGGCGCGGCCCGCGCCGGTGAGGGATATGCGTGGATGACGACACCCTGAGGCGGCATTCGCGGCAAAGTGGATCGACGCCGGCAGCGGCGAGCAGCCGGGCCGCGGCCGGCAGGCTCGGAATGACCGAGGTCTCCGCCGACCGGCCACCTTCGCTGGCACCAGCGCTGGCGTGTGAAAGCGCGCGTCTCACACGGCCCGCGACACGGCCAGTGGCGGCTCCGGCCTGGCTCGACTCCCCGCCGCACTGTCACAAACGCGTTGATGTGGATGGAAGGAAGACCGAATCTTCGCCACTTGAACAGGGAAACCACACGTGCTACCCGGTTTTACGGGAGACAGAAGCGCGGGGCGGGGTACCGCAGCCGATGCTCGCGCGGATCGCGACGACGTATTCACAGCATCACGGTCATGAGGGCATGGCAAACGAACTTGTTCGCTACACAAAAGTTCTGGAAATCGTCGGCGATATTCTCAAGGTGCAGATTCCTGCGGCCGCTGGCGGCAAGACCGCGCCTGTCAGACTCGGCGATCTGGCCGTATTGGCAGGTTCGGAAGGACATAAGTCCCTTGCCCAAGTGATCACCATTGACCGACAAGCCGTGTCACTGCAGGTATTTACCGGAACAAAGGGTGTCTCGACGGAATCGACGGTGACGTTTCTTGGTCATCCCATGCGGGTGGTCTATTCCCAAAACATTCTCGGCCGGGTGTTCGACGGTGCCGGTCATCCCACTGACGGAGGTCCGGACCTGTCCCTGGACCAGCGGATTGCCATCGGCGGACCTTCGGTCAACCCCTGCGAGCGGCTCGTTCCAAAAAACATGATCCGGACCGACGTCCCGATGATTGACGTCTTCAACTGTCTGGTGGAAAGTCAGAAAATCCCGATTTTCTCCGTTTCCGGAGAGCCCTTCAATCCGTTCCTGGCGCGGATCGGCATCCAGGCGGATGCCGACATTGTCGTTTTTGGCGGGATCGGACTCATCTTCGATGATTACTATACGTTCCGGAAGACGTTCGAAGATGCTGGCGTCTTCTCCCGCACTGTCATGTTTATCAATCAGGCCTCCGACCCGATCGTCGAACGATTGCTGGTCCCGGACATGGCGCTCGCCGTGGCAGAGCGCTTTGCGGTGGAGGAGGGGAAGCGTGTCCTGGTGCTGTTAACCGACATGACCGCCTTCGCTGACGCGCTGAAGGAAGTGGGGATCTCCATGGAGCGTGTCCCGTCGAACCGCGGCTACATGGGTGACCTCTACTCCCAGCTGGCCCGGCGCTACGAGAAGGCATGCAATTACGCTAAAGGGGGCTCGGTGACCGTCCTCACGGTCACGACGATGCCGGGCAACGACATCACGCATCCCGTGCCCGACAATACCGGCTATATTACCGAAGGCCAGTTTTATCTGCACGACGGAGTGATTGACCCATTCGGCTCCCTCTCGCGCCTCAAACAGAACGTCATCGGTATGGTGACGCGAGAAGACCACGGTCAGATCATGAACACCATGATCCGCTTTTACTCGGGAGGCCGGGATGCGGAGCAGAAACAAGCGATGGCCTTCGATCTGTCCGATTATGACTACCAACTATTGAAGTTCAGCGCAATGTTCCGTAAACGGTTTATGGATATCAACGTGTCTCTCCAGCTCGATGACGCTCTCGACCTGTGCTGGCAGACCCTTGCCGAGTGTTTCCGGCCCGAGCAGCTACTCATGAAGCAGGACTTGATCGACAAGTACTTCCCGAAAGAATTCGTCGAAGCACCCGACGCGAGCCCGCGCAGCGACGCTGCATTAGAGGGAGACAGCAGTGGCGAGGCTGCAACTCAGTAAGTCTTCGCTGGCACGGGAAATCAGGAACCTGCGCACTTATGAGCGGTTCCTTCCTTCGCTGGACCTCAAGCGCCAGCAATTGATGGCCGAGCGGGCCAGGGCCGCGCACGCGCTGGCCGAAACCGGCCGGGAGATTGAGCGAATTCGGGCTGAGGCCGGACGCAAGCTTCCCATGCTCGCCAATCCGGACGTCGATCTCACCAATCTGGTGAAAATCACCCGGACGGAACTGGGCACCGAAAACGTCGTCGGCACCAAATTGCCGAACCTCATCGGTATAGAGGTGGAGATGCGGCCCTATGCACTGTTGGCAACGCCGCACTGGGTCGACACTCTGACGGCCAGGCTGTTCGAGATGCTTGAACTGCGCGTACGGGTGCAGGTCGAGGAGCGGCGCGTGGCATTGCTCGATGCGGCGGTCAAGACGATCACCCAGCGCGTCAATCTTTTCGAGAAGGTCCTGATCCCGAGGACCAAATCCAATATTAAGCGCATCAGAATCTATCTTTCAGACGAGCAAATGGCGGCCGTGGTCCGCTCGAAGCTAGCCAAGCGGAAGAATGCGGAGGCGCTGGTAGCATGAGCATCGTTCCGCTCAAGAAGGTAGCGCTGTGCGGTCTTCGCAAGGAAAAGCAAAAGCTGCTTACGGAGCTTCAGGGGCGTGGCTGTATGCACCTCTTGCCGCTGCGCCCGCCGCCAGCGGAAATCGAAAGCGCTGCCTCGCCGCATGCCGAAGCCGCCGACAAGGCTTTGCGTTTCCTCGCCGAGGCACCGCAGAAACGCCGGCAGGTCGTGCGGGATCCGACATTCGATATTGAAATCATCGACCGCGAGGTACTCGACCTTAAGCAACGGCTTCGCGATGCCAGCGACCGTCGCGATTTCCTGGAGGACCGCATTGCCACGGTCGAAGCCTGGGGCAACATTCACTTTCCGCCGCGCGCGGCGCTCGCCGGCTATCTGCTGTGGTTTTACACGCTGCCGCTCGCCGATCTCTCGGCGCTGAAGCGCGTCGAACAGCCCTGGCAGGTCATCCGCCGGGACCATCGCTTCGCCTACGTCGTTGTCATCGCCAGGGAAGAGCCGCCAAGCGATCTCCTGCCGGTTCCGCGGACGCATCTCGGTTCCGTGCCCCTGGAGGACCTGAGGGCCCAGCTGGAGGATGTCGAAATCGAGATCGACGATCTTTTCGCCCAGCGCCGCGCTTTGACCCGCTACATTTATCTGATGAGCGTTCATCGCGCCGAAGCGGAGAACAACGCCACTCTCGCGCACGCCGAGCAGCAGACCCGCGACGACGACGCGATTGTCGCTGTACAAGGCTGGGTGCCGGTGGATGCCGTTGCCGCGGTCGAGGCGTATGCGACAACAAACCACTTGGCCTGTCTGATCGAGGATCCTGCTCCCAACGAAAGTCCGCCGACTCTTCTCGATCAGCCGGAAGGCATGGGGGCGGGCGTCGATCTCGCGTTGTTCTACCAAGTACCGAGCTATCGAAGCTGGGATCCGACGCTGCTGCTGGTTGCGTCTTTTTCCCTGTTTTTCGCTATGATTTTGGCCGATGCCGGCTATGGCCTCGTTCTGATGTTAGGGCTTCTGGTATTTTGGCGTCGGTTGGGATCCAGCCCGAAGAGCCGCGCCTATCGGTATCTTGGCCTCGCGCTGTTCGGATTTACGATCGTCTATGGAATTGTGGTCGGCAGTTATTTCGGCATGACCCCGCCTGAAGACTCCTTCCTGGATCGGCTGCATCTGCTCAGCGTGAACGACTTCGATACGATGATGAAGTTGTCGATTGTGATCGGCGTGCTTCACGTCACGTTTGCAAATGCGATGGTGGCCTACGTGAACCGGTCGAGTCCTGTGGCCATCTCCAGGCTGGGCTGGATCGCAGCCCTCTTCGGCGGCCTGATGTTGTGGCTTGCCGGCCCGGAAAGCGTCGTCACCTGGCTTGGGGCGGGCCTGATGGGCGGCGGCTTGCTCGCGGTTCTGCTGTTTTCCAGTGTACGACCTGTCGCAAAAACAACGGACTACCTCTGGCGCCTGCTCGACGGCAGCAAGAACCTCGCGGGTGTCATGGGCGCCTTCGGCGACGTCTTGAGTTATATGCGGCTGTTCGCGCTGGGTCTCGCGAGCGCGTCTCTCGCCGTGACCTTCAATGATCTGGCCGGACAGATCCATGCCGCGCTGCCTGGCATGGGACTTCTCGCCGCGATTCTCGTGGTCGGTATCGGCCATACCCTGAATCTCGGGCTGTCCGTGATGAGCGGGGTCGTGCACGGTCTCCGGCTCAACTTCATCGAATTTTACAAATGGGGGCTTCCGGAGGAGGGAACCTCCTTCCAGCGCTTCGCCCGAAAGGAGGTGCAACCGTGAACGACTTCGTCATCGCTCTGGGCTGGATCGGCATCTATGCGCCCATGGCCATCGGAGCGATCGCCAGTGCCATCGGCTGTGCCATTGCCGGGCAGGCTGGTATCGGCGCCATGCTGGAAACGGAGAGTGGCTACGGCCGCTACATCGGCATGTCGGCCTTTCCCTCCACATTCGTGATCTATGGAATTGTCGTCATGTTCACCTTAAACCGTGAGGTGACGGCGGAAAATGCGGGTGGTCTGTTCGGCATCGGCGTGTTTGCCGGACTTGCGCTTCTTTATTGTGGCATCTGGCAAGGTCGGGCCCTTGCATCCGCGATCAACGCCTCCAAGGAGAAACCCGAAATCTTCGGCCTTTCACTGGCACCGGCAGCGATCATTGAAGGCTTCGCTGTCTTCGCGTTCGTCTTCGCCCTGGTCATCAGCGCCGGCATTCCGGGGGTCCAATAATGGCTGCGCGGACGGCAGATCCCGAACTCCTGTCCAGCGGCGTCGACGTTCTTATCGCCCGGCTGCGGGAAGAAGGCGTTGCAGCGGGGCGCAATGAAGGCAACCGGATCCTCGCGGAGGCCCGGGCCGAGGCCAGGCGCATTCTCGACAAGGCCAATGCCGAAGCGCTGGACCGGCTGGAGACCTCCCGCAAGGAGGCCGATGCCTATCGTTCGGCCGGGGAGCAGGCCCTCAGAACCGCAATGCGCGACGCCATCCTGGACATGAAGTCCACCCTGATGGAGCGCTTCAGCTCCGACGTCAAACGCCTCGTGGCCCGGGAGCTTGAGGACGAGTCCGTCCTCCGGCAGATGATCCTCGCGGTGGCCGGGCGCGTCGCCGAGGATGCGGAGATTGCCGCTGAGGGCCAGCTCCGGGTCCGGTTGCCGGAAACGGTTGTCGGCCTTGAGGAACTCCGGCGCCGACCCGAGGAGTTACGCGAAGGGCCGTTGACGAAGTACGTCCTCGGCCTGACCGGCGAGATGTTGCGCGAGGGCGTGACCTTGTATGCATCGGAAGACAGGGCGCTGGGAATCCGGATCGAGGTTGAGGACAAGAACATCGTGCTCGACCTCACCGAAGAGGCCGTTGCCGCTTTGCTGCTGCAACACCTCCAGCCGCGCTTCCGCGCGATCCTTGAGGGAATTGTGAAGTAGGCCGGTGTCAAGGCGATGAGTGACCCCGATGCCTACGTCATGTTGATCACGAGCTTGCCGACGCCGGGGCCGCTGTTCCTTGAGAAGCAGCCGCCGCTGTCGCGGCTGAAGCTTGATCAGCGTCTTCGCGTCCTGACGCCGCAAGATGCGGTAACCTTGAGACGGGTGGAGAACGCTCTCGACTGGCGCCAGTGTCCGATCAGTTTGTCGGAGCAGGACATGATCGATCGGGGAAGAGAGGCTCTGTCCGAGATCGACAACGCGACGCTCCGGCTCATCGTTCGCGACCGGCTGGAGATGCGGACCTGCGTGGCGGCGCTGCGCCGTCGCGCCCGCGGTGAGGGCCCGCCTGGCGTGGACGTGCCATGGGGATTCGGACGCTGGGTCGGCCACATCGCGCGTCACTGGACCGAGCCCGGGTTTCGCCTGGATCGCATTTTCCCCTGGATCCGGGAAGCGGACCGGTTGTTACGGGAGGACGACCCGGTTGCCTTCGAGCGGCTGCATCTGGAAGAAGCGTACAAGCTTCTCAAACGCTATGGCGGCGAACACCCGTTCGATTTCGAAGCCGTGGTCATCTACGTGCTGAAATGGACGATCGTCGACACGTGGGCACGCAGTAACGCCGAGGCGGCCGCCCGGCGGTTCGAGGACCTGACGCGGGCGGGCCTCGGGGCCTTTGCGGAACTGTCAATTCAAGAGGAAAAGGTCTGATGGCCAGGAAACCAGCGGGGGCTCAAACAGCGCGTGCCGTCTCTCCAACCTCGCATGCGGACGACCAGCGAGACCTCACGCCCGATGTATCGGCGCGCGTTGTCGCCGTACAGGACGATCTGGTGGAGATCGAAGCGCTCGAAGGCCCCGACGGCCGGCCCGCCCAGATTGTCAAGAACGAGGTGATCTACATCTGTCCGGGCATCCCCAACGAACGCGGCGAACAGGAGCGGCTGAAGGCGGAAGTCCTGCGGGTGCGCGGCGCGACCGCGGATGCCCAGGTTTATGAAAGCACCCAGGGTGTCGCCGTCGGCGACCCGGTCGAGCAGAGCGGGGAAATGCTTTCGGTTGAACTGGGGCCGGGGCTGCTCGGGCGGGTTTACGACGGGCTGCAGCTCCTGCTGCCGGAGGTGGCTGCGCGATACGGGATCTTCCTGCCCCGCGGCGTGGACATCCCGGCTTTGAACAGGACCGAGAAGTGGTCTTTTGTTCCAACCCGGAAGGTGGGTGCGGAGGTCGTCGCCGGCGACACGCTGGGCACCGTGCAGGAGGGGCGGTTCACGCACAAAATCATGGTGCCCTTCGGTTGGCCGGGTCAGTTCCGCGTGTCCTGGATCCAGGAAGGCAGCTTTTACATCCAGGATATGGTGGCGCGCCTTGAGGACGCGTCGGGACGGGAGCGGTCAGTCACCCTGTCGCAGAAATGGCCGGTCCGCAGGCCGCTCACCGGGGGGCTGCTCAAGCGGAACCTGGTGCGCCGGCTCTATCCCGATGAGCCCATTGTCACAACGCAGCGCATTATCGACACATTCTTTCCCATCGCCCGCGGCGGCACGGCCTGCATCCCCGGTCCTTTCGGCGCCGGGAAGACCGTTCTCCAAAACCTGATTTCGCGGCACTCGTCGGTTGACGTCGTTATTGTCGTCGCCTGCGGCGAGCGGGCCGGCGAGGTCACGGAAACGATTAACGACTTTCCCAAGCTGTCGGATCCAAAGACGGGCGGCGCCCTGATCGACCGCACAGTTATCATCTGCAATACCTCCTCAATGCCGGTAGCAGCACGGGAGGCCTCGATTTTCACCGGACTGACCATCGGTGAGTATTATCGTCAGATGGGAAAAGACGTTCTGCTGATTGCCGACTCGACGTCGCGGTGGGCCCAGGCGATGCGGGAAACCTCGGGACGTCTCGAAGAAATTCCCGGCGAAGAGGGGTTCCCGGCCTATCTCGAATCGTCGATCAAGAGCGTTTACGAGCGCGCCGGCGTTATTGAGACCAATGACGGCGCGATCGGCAGTCTGACGATGATCGGCACCGTTTCCCCGTCGGGCGGCAATTTCGACGAGCCTGTCACCCAGTCCACCCTGGCAACCGTCAAGTGCTTTCTGGGGCTTTCCGCCGACCGCGCTTATAAGCGCTTCTATCCGGCAGTCGACCCGCTTCTTTCCTGGTCACGTTACCTTCAGCAGTTGCGTTCCTGGTTTGACACGCACTTTGAGACAGGGTGGACCAACCGTGTCGAGGAAATGCAGGCCCTGTTGCACGACGGCGATGCAGTGAATCAAATGATGCAGGTCACTGGAGAAGAGGGGGTCACGCTTGATGACTTCGTGACATACCAGAAGGCAGTGTTTCTCGATATGGTCTATCTGCAGCAGGATGCTTTTGATCCAGTTGATGCCTCGGTCCCCCTCGAAAGACAACGACTTGTTTTCAAGAAAGTCTACGACGTCATGATGCGTTCCTACAAATTCGACAGCAAACAGGACGCCCGGGATTTCTTCATTCGGCTCACCGGACTTTTTAAGAACTTCAATTATGCAGCAAAGGACTCTCCCGACTACGGCCATTTGATGCGCCAAATCGATGATCTGTCAGCCCGGGTGCTCTGACTGGTTCCGGCAGCACCGGATGGATCGGATCAAGCCGCCGGTTCCCAGGCTTGTCATCGGTAAATCCACTAAGCCATTGATGTCGCTGTAGGGCGAGACAGAGAAATCCGCGTGCGGGAGCGGCTGTCGCATAAGATATATTATGGCAAATAAGATCCCCTCAATCGCTGTATACGCCGCTCCGTCATTCCCGCCGCCCGGCGAAGGCGAGCGAGGTGTCCAGCCGCTTGTCGAGCTTCACGGTCGCACGGCGAATGCGCGCGCTCTGCGCTTGCGCCGAGCGCTGGGCCAGGGACCGGAGGGCCGCTGCGGCCACCCGTGGGACTTCGCCCCCGGAGGGACCGGTCGCGGCGAAAAGGCGGGCGGCCGGGCCGGCGAAACGGGTGAAGAGTTCATCGTCAAGGGCGACGATCGCCTCGAAGCTGCCGGGATCCCCCTGGCGGCCGGCCCGGCCGTAAAGCTGCCGGTCGATCCGCGCCGACTCGTGGAACTCGGTAAGGATGACGTGCAGGCCCCCGCGCTCCGCAACCCCCGGTCCCAGACGGATATCGGTTCCGCGCCCGGCCATGTTGGTCGCAACGGTGATCCGGCCAGACTGGCCTGCGCCAGCAATGATCCCGGCCTCGTCCCGGTCCTGGCGGGCATTGAGGACGACCACATCGAACCCGGATGCGGTGAGCACTGCGCTCAGATGCTCTGAAGCGGCAACCGAGCGCGTCCCGATCAGGACGGGACGCCGGGCGATGCGGCTCATCGTGTCGACCGTCCCGGCGACCGCCTGCCACCTCGCCTCCGCGCAGCGAAACACCCGGGTGCCAAGGTCCGTGCGGCGCAGCGGCCGGTTCGGGGGAATGCGAACAACGGCAAGATCGTAGACGGCCGCCAGCTCGCCCGCGGCCTCGGTCGCCGTCGCCGTCATGCCGGCGAGCCGGCGATAGCGGCGGAAGAAGCGCTGATAGGTGATACGGGCCAGAGTCGGGCGCTCGGCCGTCGTTGCACATCCCTCCTTGGCTTCGATCATCTGGTGCAGGCCCCGCTCCCACGACCGGTCCGGCATGACCCGGCCGGAAAACTCGTCGACGATCTGCACCGCACCGTCGCCGACCATGTAGTGCCTGTCGCGATCGTAGAGGTAGAGGGCGGATAGCGCGTGTTCCGCCAGCGCGTCGCGGGCCCGGCGCGCCCGCCAGAGTCCGCCAAGGCTGGCCCCCAGCGCCGCCAGCCGGCGCTGGCCCGCCGGCAACAGCTGGACGGTCCGTTCGCCGGGAGCGATGTGGAAGTCCCGGCCGGGCTCCAGATCCCTGGCCAGTAAGACGGCCTGCGCGTACAGGCCGGAGCCGCTCGCATCAGCACCTTGCCCGGAGATGATCAGGGGGGTTCGGGCCTCGTCGATCAGCACGCTGTCCGCTTCGTCGACGATTCCGAAGTGAAGTCCACGGAGCAGCAGGTGACTGCTGCGATCGCGCCTGCCGAACAGCCGCTCCAGCTGCACCGATGCCAGCGAACGACGATGGCCAAGGGCGATGCGGTCCCGCAAGTAGTCAAAGGTCAGCTCCTTGTTGGTGCAGTATGTGACGTCGCAGTCGTAGGCGGCCCGCCGCGCTGCCGGCTCCTGGCCTTGACAGACCAGACCAACGCTCAGTCCGAAGGCGCGATAGAGCGGCCGCATCAGATCGGCATCACGCTCGGCGAGGTAATCATTGACGGTAATGATGTGCACCGGCGTGGCGGCAAGCGCTGCCGTCACCGCCGAAAGGGTGGCCGTCAGGGTCTTGCCCTCGCCGGTCTCCATCTCCGCCAGAGTGCCCTGCAACAGGGCCCAGGCCCCCATCAGCTGCACGGGGTGGGGCCGCAGGCCGATCTGGCGGGTCGCCGCCTCCCGCACCAGGGCGAAGGTGCGGGCAACCAGCGGCAAGGTGAATCCCTCGCGCAGCAGCGGGCCGCGCAGGCGCTCGGCGGCATCCCGCAGCCGCTGATCGCTCAGTGCTGCGACCGCGTCGGCCGCCGCTTCGACAGCAACGGCGATCCGGCCAAGGCGGGCGCCCGCGCCCGTGAGGTTCGGCACCAACCGGCCGTAGGCCGAGGCGAGCACATCGTCCAAGCCGTTGGATCGGAGCTCCGGGCGCTCCGGATAGGGACCGGAAAAGCTGTCGTGGGCCCCCGCCCGTCGCGACCGGGCGTCAAACATCCAGGTGCGAGAGGAACAGCTGCCGTGCGCGCCGGTAGAGCTGAAACGCCAGCGGCTCCCAGGCATGGTTGAACCGGACGTAGGCACGGGCGCCAAATGCCGCGGCCTCGCTGTCGGGCGGCAGGGCCAGATCGAGCTGGAAATAGCGGTTGAACGCCGTTGTTCCCTCGGGGTCGCGGGGATCGGCGGCAATGGCGCCGCCACCATCCCCGAAAAGCGCCTTACTGGGCAACTGATCGATCGCCGCCGGCACCTCGCGTACGACCGCGGCGGGGTAGGTCGCGGCCGGGCGATCGGGCAGTTTGATCTCGGCACTGCGCAGCCGCTGGCGAACGAGTTCGCTGTCGTCCTGCGAGACCACGACGCGAACGATCTTCGCCTCATTCACAACGACGAAGCCGAGAAGCTCCCCTTTCTGGTAATATCGGCCGGGCAGGTCGCTTGCCCGCGGCACCACGAAGCGGCCGTCGGCGGGGCTGCGAACCGTCAGCCGGTCGGCACGATCCAGGGCGCGCTGCAGTGCCGCTTGCTCTTTCTCGAGCTCCTGACCGGTGACCGCGGCGTTGACCCGGTCAACGACGGTCTGCGCGGTCAGGCGGGCTTTCAGCGCATCGATGCGCGCGGAGAGGAGTTCAATTTCTGCCGCAACGGTCGGCGCTTCGCTCTTGATCAGCGCATCGCCGGTCCGCACCAACGTGCCCGGCGGGACCAGCAAGCGCTGCACGAAGCCGTCAGTCCCAGCCCGCACATGGGCGTCGTCCGGCAGCCAGACGACGCCTTCACTCACCGAATGCAGCGGCACCGGCACCGCCAGGAGCATCGCGATCAGCGCCGCGATGGCAAAGCCGGTCGAACCCACCGCCCGGCGGCGGTTGCGATGCAGCCGGGGGCTTTTCAGCACATGCCACAGCATCTTGCCGAGCGGGAAGAGAATGCTGGACGCGATCACCCACGCGCCGATCAGCACGCCGAAGAACAGGTTTTCCCCGGCTACGAACAGAACAATGCTGAACAGCACCAGCATGCGATAGGCGAACGAAGCCGGGGCGTAGGCCAGGAACCAGCCTCGTTCCCCCGGGGCGGCGGGGAACGGCCGCGCGTTCGGGGTGGCAAACACATACCGGTCGACCAGGTGCGCCCAGTAGCGGTTGGACCGCTGAGCCAGGTTCGGAATTTCTATCAGATCGGCGAAGACATAGTAGCCGTCAAAGCGCAGCAGGGGGTTGCCGTTGAAGACCACCGTCGACACCCCGGCGATCAGCATGACGTTGAAGGCAACCGCACGGCTCTGGCCCGGCTCGATCAGCAGCCAGACATAAAGGGCCGCTGCGGCCAGGAAGGCTTCAACCAGGATACCGGCAGCCCCGACCGCCGCTCTCTGCCATTTGCTCCGGAACGCGGTCGCCGACGAGGCATCCACATAGGGCACGGGAAAGAACACGAGGAGCATGATGCCCATCTCGTGCACCTCGCCGCCGCGGGCCTTGGCCGCATAGCCGTGGCCAAGCTCATGAAGCGCCTTCACAACCGGGTAGATGAGGACGAGCAGGACGACGTTTTCAGCGGCCAGCACCCGGTCGCTGAGATTGTGGGTCAGCTCCGGCCAGTGCACCCACGCGAGGCCGATCGCCGGCAGGACGGTGAGCAGCCAGAGCACCATGCCGGTCGGCCCGAAAAGCCAGCCCACATACCGCACCGTGCGCTCGAGGAAGGCATCGGGGTGCCACAGCGGCACGCGAACGGACAGCGGATTGAAAACATTGCGGCGCAAAGCCTGCCGCCGCTGTTTGCCGTAGCGCTCGAACAGCTCGCCCGCGTCCGGCGACACGTTGCTCTGGAGCAGGTCGGCAGCATGCAGCTGCGAGAGAAGCTGCACGATCTCATCCTGCGTGGGCGCATCATCTTCGAGCGTGTCGACCACCTCCGACCAAATGGCGTCAACCGTCCGAACCCCGTCCATCTGGCCGATGAACAGATAGGCCGCCGGTGTGAACCGGTGCATGCGTCCCGACGCGTGGTCCTGCAGGACATACCAAGCCTGGCCACGGTACCGGTGGCGATGCACTTGCGCATGGGGGCGCAGCGCCGGCTGCAGGCTCGCGACGCGATACCACGAAGGGCTGAGGAAGGCCTCGCTCATCGCGGGTTCAGGGCGTCCACTTCCAGACTGTCAGCCGGAGCCAGTCCCACAGCGGATGGGTCCAGATCCAAAGGAGGCGAGCCTCACCGACAACGATTTTGCCGACGCCTTCCATCCCCGGCCGCAGGCGGACACCGGTCGCGCCGAGCGCTGCCTCGACACGGAAGACGTTCGTCCCTTCCTCCTGAATCGACACCGGCGTGACCGTATTGACGGTGAACGGCAGGGCCTCACCGGTCAGGCCGGCGAGGACAAGCCGGCCTTCCTGGCTTTCGCCGACCCGCGAGATGTCGCGTTCGTCCACGTGCAGGATCACCCGATACGCCTCGAGCGGCGTGATCTCGAACAGCACTTCCCCCTTGGTGACCGGGGTGCCGAGCTTCTGACTGAGATCGCCGGTGACGATCAGACCGTCGAACGGGGCCACAATGCGGGTCCGGGCGAGCCGTTGCTCCACCAGCCGCAGTTCCGCCTCGGTTTCCCGGATCTGCGCCGCCAGGATGCGGGCCGAAGCCCGGTCATGCTTGGCGGCCGCTTCGCGATACTTCTGTTCCAGCTGGGCGCGCGTGGCCCTGACCTTCGCCGCCTCGAGCTGGAGATCCTGATCATCCAGGCTCGCGAGCAGGTCCCCTTCTCTGACCGTATCGCCCGCGCGGACGTGCGCTTCGGTGACATAGCCTTCGAACGGCACCACGGCCGCCCGCAGTTGCTCACCCTCGACCACGGCGCGGGCCGAAACCCGGTGTTCGCCGCGGGCGATGGCCAGAACCGCAAGAAGCCCGAGGACGGCAATCGCCGCCAGCTTGATCGACGGCCGCCGCGGGCCGAGCACCGCCCGGATGCCGTCCGCAGCGCCCTCAACCAGCCGTCCGGCGAACCACCGCCTGGCGTCCGATTTCAGTTCCAGAACAGGGCCGACGAGAGAGGCGATGGTTTCGCCCAATTCGACCGCTTCCACATCGAACGGCTCACCCTGACGACGTTCCAGGGTAATTGCCCCGATCGGCCTGCCACGGCTGGTCATGACGACGGACGCCACACCACTGGCCGAGGTTGCTCTCGCCAGATCGGCGTGGGCGGCGGTAACACGCCTCCCGGTCGCGGGGATGGCCGGAAGGGTGACCGAAGCATGCTGGTCGACCGCCTCTTCCATCGCGTTCTCGATCGTCCCCACCAGCTTGTTCATGCGCTGAAACCAAGCCGTGTGGGACATCGCCACAATCCGCATCCGATCGCGCCGGAGCAGGCCGATCGAGACGCGATCGCAGCCGAGGCGAAGGGCGAGTTCGTTGGTCACGGCCATCGCGGTGGCATGGAGCTTCCTGTGCTCGTGGGCCACCGCCACGGTCTCCAGGGCGGTCTTCGCCTGTTCCAGCCGGCAGCGGTCGGAGTCGCCCTCCCGCCCCCGCAACAGACCGTGCAACCAGGCGCTCGCCCAGTGCAGGTCGCGCAGCACGTCTTCCATGTCCCGGTCGGTCGGCTCGCGCAGGTCGAGAACAACCGCACCTTCAAGCCGGCCATTATGCTCGACCGGATAACCGACCTGACCCCGGAGCGCCGGCGGGGAACCCCGCGCCGGAAGCGTTGCCTCGGTCCGCACCGAAACGCCCCGGCATGCCTTCAGCGTTCGTTCGACAACCGGGGCGAGATAAGCGGGATCGAGGCCCGACTCCGGCCACAGGGCAGCCGGGACGAACGTGTCGTCGTCCTGCCTGAGAACGAGCACGCCGGCGACAGTCGCCGGTATTTTCTCGCAGACAACCGCCAGCCAGCCGGCACAGAACTCTGCTGCGGTGCTGGCGGTCACAAACGAAAACCAGGGACCGTAGCCGGGTCGGCCGGCATCGTCGGGCATGAGCCCCCTCGCGGTTCAAAGTCCCACCCCGCGACCGGTTACGCGGTCGACGGGGCCGCGGTCGAGCCTTCGAATGTCCCAGTGGTTCGATGCTGACGGATAAGTCCCGCCCGTCAGATGAATCGAACCACAGGATCAATCGTTGAGTGGATCGACCGATCATCCGCTTGGGAACCAAGCGAAGGATCCGATCCACTGGCCCCGGAGTGTATCAGCCGCGGAATCTCAGCACAATTGCACTGCGAACAGGCGGTTGGCGTCCTGTGGCGTTCGTCTCCTTTCAGCACACTCCTGCCAATGCCGCCTTACTCCGGGTCTTTTCGCCCTGGCGTTGAGAGCCCGCGCCTCGCGACAGCCGAATGGGTCACAGGCACGCGAGACGAACAGTCAGGTGCAGGGGCTGCGCCGTGTTTCGATGCGCCGCTGCACTAAGCCTGGTCCGCCAGGCGGTTCAGGCGGATGCGCAGGGTCTCCTTGGCCCGTTCCAGATCTGCCGTGCCGTCGGCGAGCGCGACCTGCCAGGGCGTCTTGCCCTGGCTCGCCCAGGCGAGCAGCCAGCGCTCAAGGCGGTAATCGGTGATGCGCTTGCTGAGATCGAGGACCGGACCCTCTTCTTCCCCGGCATCTGCGTTCGTTTCCGGCCCTGGCAGCCGGCTGCCGGTCTCACTGCCGGAGGGATTACCGCTTCCTGTGTGCCCGCTGGCAACGGCCCCTTCAGCATCCTCTCCGGGCCCGCCCGCCGTTTCTTCCTCCGGCTTGGCCTGATCCGGACTTGACCCCTCGCCGTGGTCGGACGGGATGTCCCCGTTCTGGACCGAAGCCGGCGCCGCCGGTGATAGCCCAATGAACCCTTCGGAGCGCTCCGTGCCGCCCGGGCCCGCCGGTATCGGCGGGATTTCCGGACGATCGAAGCCGGAGATCTCCTGCAACAGGCGGGTTGCGTCGATCGACGTCAACACGCCGCTGCCGTTCAGATCGGCGATGACCACCGGATCGATGAGCCGCCACATCGCAAAGCCGTTGTCAGCACCGGTAATGGCTTTCTGGAGCGTTTCCACATCGATCATCTCGTAACCGCCGCTGCCGTCGGCGTCGCCCGGATAGCCGATGACATGGAGACCATCGTCATCGGCGACCGCCGCTGCGCCTTCGACGGAACTGACTGTGATATTGAGGACCTGCGCGCTGCCGTACGTGGCGGCCGCAGGCACCGCGCCCGCGAGCCGCACCAGTTCCAGGGATCCCGCGGCCAACGGCGCTGGCGCCTCGACGGTCACCTCGACCCGGCCCGGGGTGCTCAGGTCCGCCGACACCACCGTGCCCGCCGGCACGCCGCTGCCGGCACTGACCCCGGAGATCGTCGCGAGGAGCGGATCGACGTCCAGTGTGAAGCTGATGCGGGTGATGCCGCCGGCGCTTGTCAGCGTGACCGGAAGCCCAGCTGCCGTTGCCGGGACATCGAGCGCCTGGCCCGGTCCGCGCATGACATCGGCGATGCCGACGACCGCAGTAAGTGGGCCGGTCGTAAACTGGGCGACAAAGTCGCCTCCGGCCACACCATCGCCGTCGCCATCGAGCGCGCCCACGGCGTCCCGGAAGGACTCGGCACTGCTCGCCAGCTGCACCGCGTACGTGCCCGCCTGCAAAGGCCCGCCGGTCTGCAGGAACGTGAAGCCGGCGAGGTCCGGATCGAACACCAGTGAACCGGCCACGGCGCCGCCGGCCCCGATGAGGGTGAGATCGGGAGAACCGGCCCCGCCGTCGGAGCCGTCGTACAGGTCGATGACGGCAGGATCGAACGCGTGGTTGAACCGGACCTGGAATCCGGAAGCGGTCGCGGTCAACGCGGTCACCTGCAACGGTTCGGGCGCCGTCTCGCTCACCGTCACGACCAGGGGATCGGCAGCGAACGTGCCGTCTTCGTTGCTGGCGCGCGCCACAATCGCGAAGGTCCCCGATGTCTCGTACATGTGGCTGATCGACGGGGCGTTGCCGGCGGCCGTCGCGTCGAAATTGCCGTCGCCGTCCCAGTCGATCGACCACGCGGTGATCGTATCATTGCCCGGATCGGACGCCGCCAGGGTGAGCTCATAGGTCGCACCCACAGCCGTCGTCGGATCGCCGCCGAGGGTCAGGGAGGGCGCCACATCGTCAACGGCGACCGCGAACGTCCCGGCGCGGCTGGTGAGCACGCCGCCCCGTTCAACGCCGACCCGGATGGTGTAGTCAAAATCGCCATCGGCATAGACATGGCTTGCCCGGGCCACCGTTCCCGCCAGCGCATCGACGGCTCCGTCGCCCCAGGCGATAACGAAGGCGTCCGCATCGACCAGGGCATCGAGGCCGGGATCAAAGACCGGCCCCAGTTCGAGCACGAAGGGTTGTCCCTCATCGACCCGGTTGTCGGCCGCTCCGACAGTCACGACCAGGGGAACGTCCTCCACCTCGACAGCGAGCGTGGCAACATCGCGGTAAGCACCGTCCTCGTCGATGAGGTCCACGCTTACGGTCCGCAGGCCTGCACCGCGGTAGATGTGACCGACGTCGCCGGCCGCGGAGACGCTCTCGACCGTGCCGTCACCCCAGTCCACGACATATTCGGTTACAGAGTCATCGCCGGGGTCGAAGGGGGTGCCGAGGGTCAGGATATAGGTCTCGCCTTCCCGGACCCGCTCAGCACCGCGCACGTCGACAGTTGGCGCCACATTGTCAACCTGAATGTCCAGGGTGTCGGCGTTGAGGTGGCCGCCGTCTTCGTCGACCAGGGTCACGCTGACCTCGTAGGCGGCATCACCGTCGGTGTAGACGTGATCGACGGTCAGCGGCGGCAGCGGATCGCCGGGGTCGGGCAGCGGTGCCGGCACCACTTGCACCGGGCTGGCGTCGCCCCAATCGACGAGATACCCGGTCACGGTGTCCGCCCCCGGATCGACCGGCACCCCGACAACGAGCGTCAGGCTCCGCCCTTCGCTGATCCGCGCCGGTCCCTCGGCCTGGGCAGCGATGCCGCCGAAGCTGCCAAGCGACGCCGTCGGAGCCACGTTGACGACGGTGACCGCCGTCGTGGTGGAGACGGTGCCGTCCTCGTCGGTGGCCGTGACGGTGACGCTGTACTGGCCGCCGGATTCGGCAGCGCTGTCGTCAGCATAGACATGGCTCGCGGATGTCGCTCGGCCGGCAACGGTATCGCGGCTGCCATCGCCCCAGTCGATGGACCAGGTGCTGAGGCTGTCGTCGCCCGGATCGGCGGCCGCCAGCGTCAGGGTGAAGGCCTCGGCCTCGTTGACGGTCGCCGGACCGGAGACTGACAGCACCGGATCGACGTTGGCCACGTTCACCGTTCGGCTCGCCGTATACAGTCCGTCGCCGTCGATGGCGGTGGCAACGATCGTCGCCGTGCCGTCGTCCGCGAATACATGCTCGAGGTTGGCGGCCGGGGCATCCACAGTGTCGGTGGTGCCATCGCCCCAGTTGACGATCCAGCGGCTGATCACGTCGTCGCCGGGGTCAGTCGCCGCCAGACCGAGGGTGTAGACTGCCCCCTCCGCCGAGCCGTCGGCCCCGGTCAGCTCCAGCGTCGGCGCCACTTCGGCAACCCGGACGCCGGTGATCAGCTCGCGCTGACCGCCGTCCTTGTCGGTGATGACCGCGCGCACCGCCTGTATCCCGGCGTCCGCAAGGAACGCCCCCGGCACCGCAACTTCGGCCTCGCTGGTGTCAGCGATCTCGAAGACGCCGTCATTGTCGAAGTCGAAGGAATACGAGAAGCCGGCCCGCCGGTCGGCTGCCGAGGGGTCGCTCGGCGCGACGATCCGGACCGTAGCGCTCGTCCCTTCGGGCACCGGCGAGCCGCCACCGACCGTCGAATTGGTCAGCGCCGCCGTCGGCGGCGCGTTGCGCAGCGTCAGCAGTGCGGAGGTTTCCGCGACCCCATCCGGACCCGCCCCGTAAACCGCGCGAACCGCGACCGGATACGCAGCGTCGCCGTCATCCCGGCCGAGGGCAGCCAGATCGGCAGCCCTCAGGGCCAGGTCGCCGCCCGTGGCGACACCGACTGCGGCTTCGTCGCCGAACACACCGTCGCCGTTCACATCCCAGGTGAACGTGGCGAGACCGGGCGCCGCGGCGCGGAAGGTGACCCCCTCCCCTTCGGCGATCTCCAGGTCGGTGGCGGTGCCAACCGTGGCGAGGGTCGGAACGGCGGCGGTCACGGTGATCCCGGACAGGGTCGCGCTGCCGCCCGGACCGGCTTCCGTCTCGTCGACCGCCTGCACCGCGATGTCGAACACGCCCGTCGTCTCATAGACGTGGGTCGCGTCCATGGCGTCGCTGGCGAACGTCTGCGCAGCACCACCGTCGCCCCAGTCGACCGTCCAGCGGGTGATCGGATCGTCTCCCGGGTCAGCCGCCGAGAACATAAGAGCGAACGCCTCGCCGACCGGCACCGTGGCCCGCCCGCTCACCTCCACGACCGGGGGCGTGTCGGTGATCGTCAGCAAAACGGTATCGGTCGTGGCAACGCCACGGTCGTCCGTAATCCGAAGGGTGATGTCGTAGGAACCGTCATCGCCGAGCCCGAGGGCGACCAGCCCGGGCCAGGTCAGGACCGGCGCCAGTCCGACGGCATCGCCGAAGGTCCCATCGCCATTCAGGTCCCAGTCGACGGCGGCGATGGTGGTATTGGTGGCCGGACTCGCTGAACCGCTCAGCGACAGCCCCGCTCCTTCGGCAATCGTGTAAGGCCCGCCGGCCCCGACAACGGCGGCAGCGAAGCCCGGGACTGCTTCGAAGCCCGAGTATGCCACCGGGGCGAACGCCGGATCGCCGATGCCGATGCTGCCATCGGGGATCGCCGGCTGCGGTGGCGTCACCGGCTGGCCGGCGGAATCGAAGTTAAGGGTATCGATCCCGGCATCGCCGGCAAGCAAGATCGCGCTGCCTGCCGGCAACTCGTCCCCGGCGACCTGCACTTCGTCGTCGCCGCCGCCGAGGTGGAGGTCGAGGCCGTTGCCGGCGGCGAGTTGACGGACCACGACAGCATCCGAGCCGCCGCCGGTGTCCACCGAGATGCTCACGCCGTTGGCCGTGGCGGAGCGGAGGGAGACGGCATCGTTGCCGATCCCGGTGGTGACCGTGGTGGTCCCGGCGACGTTCAGCAGGTCGACAGTATTGAAGCCGTCGCCCAGGTCGATGGTCAGCATCTCGACGAGCGCGGCGTCGATCTGGCGGGCGCTGTCGTCGGCGTCGCCGGTGCGAAGCGTCAGGGCGTCCAGGTTGGTGAACTGCACGGCGACACCCGTGGGACCATCGCCGTCGGGCAGACGTGTAAACGCCGCAAGGCCGCCGGCGGTGAGCCCGAAGCCGGTTTCCGAGGCGACATAGACGGCGTCGTTGTTGCCTCCGGCCAGGGCCACCGGCGACTCAAGGCCGGGCCGTCCGCGCAGCACCTGTGCGAACTGAACGAGGCCGGTATCGGGCGCGCGCGCGAAGACGGCGAGCGCCCGCCCGGCGCCGCCGGCCACATGGACAAAGGCGCCGTCCGCAGATACCAGCACGTCGCTGGCACCGGCGAGCCCGCGGATGCCGCTCTCGCCCTCGCGCAGGACCTGCAGCCTGCTCAACAGGCCGGTGGCGGGATCGCGCGCAAACACGGCGAGTGTTCCCTCTGTCTCGCCGATCACGTAAACGAACCGGTCGTCGCTGCTGACCGAAAGGGCGCGGGCGCCGTCGAGGCCGTTCGCGGCGCCGGTGAGGACCTGGAGGGCGCTTGCCGGATCGTTGGCATCGGCGACAACCACAGTGTCCGTTGACGGGCTGACGGCATAGATCGTGCTGCGGTCGGCGCTGAACGCGACGTCGGTGAAGTCGCCGATGCCACCGGGCGTGACGAGCGATGACAGCGGGGTCAGGGCGCCAGTGCCCGGGTCCCGGGCAAATGTGATCAGTCCGTCGGCGCCGGCCGCGACGACGCGGCTGCCGTCATCGCTGACATCGATGGCAGAGAACGCCGATTGCCCGGCGACCTGCGCGGTCACATCGACGAACGTGAGATCGCCGGTAGCCTGGTCCCGGGCGAACAGCGCGATCTTACCGTCATCGCCGCCGGCAACATAAACGTGGCGGCCGTCGCCGCTGACGATCGCTGTCCGGGCACCGTCGAGACCATCGACGCCGGCGATCCCGTCGCGGAACTGCTGGCGCTGATCGAGTCCGTCACCGTTGACGACGATCAGGACATTCTGGCCGGTGTTGACGGCGTAGACGTGCTCGCCGTCCGGGCTTGCGGTCACATCCTGCACGCCCGGGAGCGTGGTTGTACCGGCATCGGCCGGACGGGGGGCGCGGAGGAAGGCGCTCTCGCCGTCACGCAGGTTCTCACCGCTGATGCCCTGGACCTGTCCGTCCACGGACGCCGTGACGTAGTCCATGGTCAGCCCGGGGTCGGTCTCATTGGTGTCCGGGATCAGTGTCGCCCACACCCCGTAGGCCGGCAGGGCCGCCAGCGTCTGCGGGCCCCCGGTGCCGCCGAACACCGGATCGGTGGCAAAGCCGCCGGTCAGCAGCGGGCTGTCATCCTCGCTGGACGGGTCGCCAGGGGCGATGCCGAGCTCCGGTGCCGCCAGGGCGATATCACTCAGGTTGACAACCAGCATCATGTCGAAGCCGGCGTAGTCGTCGGCGAAGCCCGCCGGGCCCCCATCAAGCCGGACCACCGCCGCCAGTGCATCGTCCGGCGCACCGGCCAGTGTCTCGCCAGCGAGGAGCTCCGCGTCGACGCTGGCGAGGAAGGCGTTCAGGGCCGCACGGTCCGAGAAGACATCGAGCAGGCCATAGGCCTCGGCACCACCCTGGAGCCCGGCGATCAGCGGCGTCTCAGGGTCGCCTTCGACGAACGGGTTGCCCGACCGGAAGCCGCCGATGGGGTTGTCGAACACGGACGCGGCCGTGACGACCGTCGGCCCGGTGCCAGCGTTCTTGCCGATGATGAACCGGCCGTCATCCCCGGGGGGGGCCACTGTCAGCGGCCGCCGCACCCCTTCCGCTCCGTACTCCAGGGCAATTCCGGCGAAGCCGCCCCGTTCGAAGAAGCGGACGTCGATGTCATACGTGCCCGCCTGGAAGAAGGTCTGCCGGCCCTGGCTCGCGGCATCCAGATACTGGAAGCCGTGCAGGCCGTTGTTGTCGACGATCAGGTTGCCGTCGATCCAGAGTTGGGAGCCGTCGTCGCTGCCGAGGAAGAAGTTGATGGTCGCATCCTGCTCGACGACAATGTTTCCGGTCCAGCGGGCGGCAAAGTTGTCGGCACTGGCCGTGGCGTTGGAAAATCGTCCGGCGCCGTTGCCTTCGAACACGGCATCGACACCGAACCGGGTTTCGACCGGAGTCAGCGTGTTGAAGTTGGGCAGGTTTGAGAGCGCACCGACGTTGTAGAACCGCGCCGACAGTCCGGGATCAGCAATCCGCACCGGCGGATCGCCGGCGCCGGCACCGCCCGACGTGTCGACGACCGCGTCCTCGGCCTCGACCACCGAGCCGAACAGCTTGACCGTGCCGCCGGCCCCCCCGGCGCCCGGACCCGACTGCCCGCCATCGCCGCCGGTCCCACCGGCGCCGCCATCGCCGCCGTCGCCGGCGGCGCCACTTGCACCTGCTCCACCGGAACCACCAGGGTTGCCGCCAACTCTCGTCGTGCCGCTGCCCCCGGTTCCACCCCTCGCGAGCAGGTCCGCTGCCTCTCCGACCACGACGCGACCGCGGGCGAGGACCTCGAACGCGCCGCCGCCGCCGCCGCCGCTGCCGCCGCCGCCGCCGCCGCCTTCGGTGCCGCAGAAGCCGACGACGCAGCAGACACCGACTCAAGTCACGGTC
>CAYVUM010000030.1:1408-33289 GCA_964454795.1 uncultured Rhodospirillaceae bacterium | reverse complement strand
GGTGCGCGGGCGCGTAGCTCAGCGGGAGAGCACTGTCTTCACACGGCAGGGGTCCCTGGTTCGATCCCAGGCGCGCCCACCATCAGCCGGCCGCGAGCCGGACTTCCCCCCTGCCCGGTCCACCCACCTCCGTGCCGTCCGCCGGGCAACATGGCCCGGTCGCCTGTCCGTCATCCTGGCAACTCCCGGCGGTCCGCGCCGCCGATTACCGCGGTCGCGCGCCCGGCTTGGAACGTGTTCCTGGCCGCGCCCTCATGACGTCGACGATATCCGCGCTGAAGCGATTTGCGACGGTGATCGCAGCATCGAACTGTGCTTGGTCGATCATCCTGGTGTTCCGGGCAGTTTGGCTGGCGGTCATAATCTCGGAGGCGCCATCGATCCCGCATTTCTGGAAAGCAATCGGAAAGGTAAAAATACCCGCGACGTTTGTCGAGCGATTCTTGGAGTAACCTCCCGGTCCGCGTGGCGTGTTCTCAGAGTTGCAACGGACCCCAATCCTCTGAGCCTGATCTGCCGGGCGGTTGCTGGTCGACTGCCCGGCCTTTTCTTGTCCGCACGGCAGACGACTGGCTGGGCCACCCGCGCGTGCACGCCGCCTTTGCTGGTCCTTCGCGCGGCCATGCGTCGGGCAGCGTGCTGCACTGCAACATTGGCAATTATGGCGCGCCTCTGCATCGGTCATAATGTAGCGTAACGATGGTCAGGAAAGCCGACGCACGGCAGGCCGGTGCGGCTGAGGGGTGTATCCCCCCTGGACGCATCCGGGGACCGCGGCCGGCGCGGGGAGAGCCGGAGGCCCGTTGGTGCCGCGACCGCTCCGTCCCGCATCTGCCGCCGGCCCGACCCGGTGCGCCGGCGATCCGGTGATCGAAACGGCCGAAAGGAGATCCCCATGAACGATCAGGCCGCCCTCCAGAGGCCCCATCCCGCACCCGCGACCGGCAAGCCCCTCAAGCTCCGCGATGCTGGCACCCAGCCGCCGTCCGCGGGCGGCCACCCGCGCCGGCGGGTCGGCGATCACGCCTTGCTGGAGTCCTCCGCATTCGAGGACCTGGACCGGATGACCAATGCCACCCTGGCCAAGTTCACCCTCGGCTTATCGCCCGCCTCCATGGCGATGATCTACATGGACTGGCTGATTCATCTCTGGGCCTCGCCCGGCAAGCAGGCGCAACTGGCCGACAAGACCTTTCGCAAGACCCTGCGGTTCGGCGAATACGTGCTGCGCTCAAGCCTCGATCGCAAGACCGAGCCGTGCATCACCCCCCTCTCCTACGACCACCGCTTCGACCATCCCGGCTGGCAGCGCGCCCCCTGGAACCTGATCAGTCAGGGATTTCTCCTGACCCAGCAATGGTGGCACAACGCCACCACCGGCATCCGCGGGGTCGGCAAGCGCCACGAGATGGCGCTGGAGTTCTATTCCCGGCAGTGGCTGGACATGATGGCGCCGTGCAACCTGCCCTGGGT
Source organism: uncultured Rhodospirillaceae bacterium (assembly GCA_964454795.1). GTDB lineage: Bacteria > Pseudomonadota > Alphaproteobacteria > Rhodospirillales > Defluviicoccaceae > CAYVUM01. The sequence continues at coordinate 31,816 of CAYVUM010000030.1, read as the reverse complement.
CAATCCCGAGGTGCTGGAGCGGACGATCGACGACCGCGGCATGAACCTGGTCCGCGGCGCCGCGCACCTCGCGGAGGACGTCCGGCGGAACCTCCGCCGGGAGCCGCCGGCGGGCGCCGAGGCGTTTAAGGTCGGCCGTGACGTGGCGATCACACCAGGCAAGGTGGTCTTTCGCAATCACCTGATCGAGCTGATTCAGTATGAGCCGCAAACCGGAACGGTCCAGCGCGAGCCGGTGCTCATGCTCTCCGCATGGATGATGAAGTACTACATCATGGACCTGTCCCCGCAGAATTCCATGGTCCGCTACCTGGTCGAAAACGGCCATACCGTGTTCATGATCTCCTGGCGCAATCCCGGCCCGGAGGACCGCGACCTGGGGATGGAGGACTACCGGCGCGCCGGGTTAATGGCAGCGCTGGACGCGGTCTCAGAGATCGTGCCGGGCGAGAAGATCCACGCCGTCGGCTACTGCCTTGGTGGCATCCTGCTGACCATCGCCGCGGCGACCATGGCCCGCGACGGCGACGACCGGCTGGCGGGGATCAGCCTGTTCACGACCATGGTCGACTTCACCGAAGTGGGCGAGATGGGCGTGTTCATGGACGAGAGCCAGGTCGCCCTTATGGAGGACATGATGTGGGAGCAGGGCTATCTGGATCACCGCCAGGCGGCGATGACCTTCCGGATGCTCCGTTCCGCCGACCTTGTGTGGTCGAAAATGGTCCGCGAGTACTGGCTCGGCGATCGCGAGCCGATGTTCGACCTGATGGCTTGGAACGCCGACGGGACGCGGATGCCCTACCGCCAGCATTCCGAGCTGCTGCGCCGGCTTTATCGCGACAATGAGCTGTTCGACGGCCATTACAAGGTCGAGGGCCGGGCGATCCGGCTCAGCGACATCCACCGGCCGATTTTCTCGGTGGCCGCCACGCGCGATCACGTGGCGCCGTGGAAGTCCGTCTACAAGCTGCATCTGCAGAGCGATGCGGCGAGCCTGACATTCGTGCTCACCTCCGGCGGGCACAACGTCGGCATCGTCAGTGAGCCCGGCCACCCGCGCCGCAGCTTCCAGATGTCCACGTGCAGGGACGGCGACCGCTGCCTCGATCCGGACACCTGGGCGGCGACCACTTCCCGGCGCGAGGGCTCCTGGTGGCCGGCTTGGCAGACCTGGCTCAAGGAGCACTCGTCCGGCACAACCCAGGCCCGTCCGGTTGGCTCAGCGGCCTATCCGCCAGTGGCCGACGCGCCCGGCGCGTATGTGCTGATGACCTGAACACCGCCGCCCTGCCCGCCCCTGCCGCGCAGAGACCGGCGGCGGGTGCCATCGACACTGTCGGCCGGCGGCCCTGGCCGATGCCCGGGGTGAAAGCCGCGATTCACGCCCGCTGTTCCGTTTGACCGTTTTTTTCACATTGGCAGGCAGACCTTTATGTTAGGCTCAACCAATGCAACATTACCCGGATACGGGGCAGCGGAATCGGCAAGCCTGAACAACCTCCACGGACGGGATGACGGAGCAGCAGCGGGACACCGGGAGTTTGGGCGGACGGCGGACGATCCGCGCAACGGCGCCGTTACTGGATACAGCCTTCGCCGAGGCGGCGCTCACCCTGTCCGCTCTGGTCGTCGATCCAAAGACGGTGCCCCGCCACGGTGCTGTGCATTTCGTCTGCGGATCGCGTGACCCGGTGGCCCTGTTCCGCTGCTGGATCGAGGCGGTGCGGGGCGAAATGCTCAATCGCGGCGTCGTGTTCTGCGATTTCCAGGTCCATTTGCGCAACGGCAGTCTCGCCGCCGTCGGCTTCGGCGCGGTGGCCGGCGAAGACCTGCGGCCAAGCCTGCGCGCCGTCGCCGCGGCGACGATCAGTGATGTTGCGGTGACCACCGACCACACGGACTGGTCTGTGGAGTGCCACATCGACCTCGCGGCCGGGACCGGAACGAAGGAAGGCTGCCAGACGGCCCTCGCAGCCGGTCGCGACTGAGGCGGGGCAGCAGGTCGGACAGGCCGCCTGGGGAGCCTTGTCCGGGCCGCCCGTCATCTCCTAGATTTCGCCGCGCCGGGAGAACCACGGCGGCAGCCCTCGCCGTTCCGCCGGGAACCCGATTCAACGCCGGGCGGGAGTGGAGAACCATGGAGTGGCAATGGTCACTGAACTGGGGCGACATTCGCCATGACATCGTCGTCGGCTCCTGTCCGATGACCATCGAGGATATCGACCGGATTGCCGGGGAAGCCGGAGCGACGGCGCTGCTGTCGTTGCAGACTGACCTATGCCGCGGGGCCTTCTCGATCGATTTCAGCGCTCATCAAACCCACGCCCGCCGGCGCAACCTCCAGTTGGCCAACGTTCCCATGCGCGATTTCGATCCGCCCGAACAGCGCCGGCTGCTCCCCGATGCGGTGCGCGCCCTCACCCGGCTGATCGGCAACGGCGGGACGCGGGTCTACGTCTACTGCACCGCCGGCATCAACCGCTCGCCGCTGACCGTTCTCGGCTATCTGACGTTCGTGGAAGGCCTGACCACGGAAGCGGCGATGGACCTGATTCTCCACGGCCGTCCGGTGGCTGAGCCCTATTGGGACTCCTATTACGGTTGTCGGCACGACCTTGTGGAACAGTATCGTGATGCCATCGAACTTCGCGCCTGGGACGCCTCCCGGTACGGTGAGGCCGGTGATGCGGACTTTAACTGGCTGACCGCTGAGCGCGATGTGATCCGGGAGGTGTTCCTGGCTACGGCGGCCTCCAACGAGCCGCGCCTCGATCCGCACCGGATGTAGGCAGGCACACCCCCGCGGCGGGTGGCGCCGCCTGACCCGGCTCAGGCTGACGCGGGGTCCTTGCCGTACCGGTCGCGCATTTCCCGCTTGAGCGTCTTGCCGGCGACGTTCCGCGGGAAGGTGTCGTAGACGACCACGTCGTGGATGCGCTGGTACTTGGCGCCGACCCGCTGATTGGTCCAGGCAACCAGTTCGTCTTTCTCGATGGCCTGCCCCGCCACCGGGACGACGGCGGCGACCGGCACTTCGCCCCACTTCTCGTCCGGCACGCCGAACACCGCGACCTCCTGAACGGCGGGATGGCCGATCACCACCTCCTCGATGTCCTTGGGGTAGACGTTGACACCGCCAGAGAGGATCATGTCCTTAAGCCGGTCGACCAGGTACAGGTAACCGTCCTCGTCGAGATAGCCGGCATCACCGGAATAGAGCCAGCCGTCGCGGATTGTCTTCGCCGTGAGGTCGGGGCGCTTGTAGTAGCCCGGCATGATGCAGGGGCTCTTGCCGATGATCTCGCCGACCTCGCCGGGGGCGGCTTCGCTGCCGTCCTCGCGGACGATCCGGATCTCCATGAACGGCGGTGCACAGCCCACCGATCCTTCCTTGCGAACCGCATCGTGCTTGTCGAGCACGGTCATCAGGCCTTCGGTCAGGCCATAGAGCTCGTAAAAGCGACCGGGCAGTTGCTCATTGATCCGCGTTTTATAGGAACGCAGCAATGGTGCACCGATATTCTGGACCATTTCCAGCGATTCGAGCTTGGCAGGCGTGAAGTCCGGGTGACCGAGGACAGCGATGATCTGGGACGGCACCATCACGATATGGGTTACTTTTTCCTGATGAATGGTTTCGATAACCCGCCCTGCATCGAAATTCTCATGGAGAATGTAGGTGCCGCCGACGAACATCCACGGCATCAGGTCAACCATCGAGCCGTTGAAAACAATCGAGCCGGCATGCAGCACAATACTCTCGGGAACGATGCGGAAGGTCTCGGCGAAGATCATGCAGTACATCGCCCGGACATAGTGAGTGTGGACAATGCCCTTCGGCAGGCCGGTGGTTCCTGATGAATACATGATGTTGTAGATGTCGTGGTCCTGCAGGCCGGCATCCGGCGGCTCGGTCTCGGACCCGGCCGCCAGGAGGTCCTGGTAATCCCGGAATCCGGACCTTGTTCCGCCCGTCAGCATCCAGCGCTCCGCGGCGATTGCCGGAAGCCGGTCGCGGATGGCCTCAAAAATCCCGGCGAACGAGGCATGGCCGATGACCGCAACGGAATCCGAGTCGGCGAGCAGTGTCGCCAAGCCCTCGGCCTGGAGCAGCGGGCTTGCCGGCACGATCACCACGCCGGTTTTTGCTGCCGCCCAGTAGCTGGCCATCAGCTCAAGGCAATTCGGCAGGACCGTGGTGAATTTGTCGCCCTTCTTCAGGCCGGCGGCGAGCAGGCCGTTGCTGAGGCGATTGATGTAGGCGTTGAACGCGCGCCAGGACAGCCGCTGGTCGCTGACGATCAGCGCAGTGTGCTCGCCTCGAAAGCGGGCGTGGCGGGCCGGCAACGAACCAATATCCATCGGCGTTTCCCCTGAGATCCGTTTTTCGAGTCTAATCCGGACGCCCGGGCGCTTCCAGACCTGGAAACCGCGCGCGTCCGGTGCTACGAAAGATCCGGCGGCTTGCGGGGGATCGGCTGCACCGCTTTCGGTTGACGCCATCCGGGGTCCGATCTGTCACGACCGAGACTGCTCAGGCGTGCGCGCCGTTCGGGGGAGAAATCGGTCAGGGGCCGATGTCCGTCATGACTGCCACAGCCGCAAAATTCGCCGTCGGTCAGATCGTCCGCCACAAGCTGTTCGACTATCGCGGCGTGATCGTCGACGTGGACGCGGTCTATTCGCTGGGTGATGTCTGGTACGAGCAGATGGCGCTGAGCCGGCCACCAAAGGACCGGCCCTGGTACCACGTGCTGCGCGATGGCACCGACATTCGCACCTACGTGGCCGAACGCAATCTTGAACGCGATCCCTCCGGTGAGCCGATCAGCCATAGTGAACTGGACGACCACTTCGTCGGGCTTGCCGACGGCGTGTATGTCTCAGCCAGGCGGGAGAACTGAGCGGGCCCCGAGCGGTGCGGGACACGGCGACAGCCAGCGGACCGCCCCGGCGGCCGGTCGCACCGCGAAGGCGGAGCCCTGAGGGTGACCCAGGAGGAGGAGAGTCAAATGGAACTTAAAGTCTTGGCGATCGTACTGGCCGGTGGCGAAGGCACCCGGCTGTCGCCGCTCACCAAGGAACGTGCGAAGCCGGCCGTGCCGTTTGGAGGCAAGTACCGGATCATCGATTTTGTTCTGAGTAACCTTGTCAACTCCGGCATCACCTCGATTTACGTGGTGATTCAGTTTCGCAGCCAGTCACTCCTCCAGCACCTTTCCAACGGCTGGAACTTCGGCAGCCTGTTCAAACATCAGTTCATCGTGCCGGTGCCGGCACAGATGCGGACCGCCGACAAGGTCTGGTACCGCGGCACAGCCGATGCCATCCACCAGAACATCAATCTGATCGAGCAGTCGGCTCCCGACGTTGTCGCCATTTTTGGTGCTGATCACATTTACCGGCAGAATATCCGGGAGATGATCGAGTTCCACGAGCAGAAGCGGGCACATGTCACGGTCGCGGCGATTCCGCAACCACGCCGGTTCTCAAAAGATTTCGGCGTTATCGAGACGACCATGGGCGGGCGGATTGTTGCTTTTCACGAGAAAAACCCCGATGCGCCGCCGATGCCCGATAATCCGGAAATGGTGTATGCATCTATGGGCAATTACATTTTCTCAACCGATATGCTCCTCCGGATGGTCGAAGAAGATCAGCTCGACGAAAACAGTTCCCACGATTTCGGCAAAAATATCCTGCCTAAGGCGATTGGCCAAGCCGAAATGTTCGCCTACAATTTTCTGACCAATCGGATTCCGGGAGAACCGGAAGGGAAGCTGCCCTACTGGCGCGATGTCGGCACCCTCGACGCCTACTTCGAGGCGAATATGGACATCCGCGCGATCAATCCCGAGCTCAATCTGTTCAACCGGCAGTGGCCGCTGCGCACGGCCAGTTATTCGGATCCTCCTGCGAAATTCGCCTTCGATGAAGAGGACCGCCGCGGCCATGCCATCGACTCGGTCGTCGCCGGTGGAACGATCATCTCCGGCGGCCTCGTCAAGAATTCCGTCATCGGCCGCGATGTCTATGTCCACTCCCGTTCGATCGTCGAAGACTGCGTAATTTTCGATAACTGTGATATCGGCCGGAACTGTCGTCTGAAGCGGTGCATTCTGGAAAAAAACGTCAAGGTGCCCGAAGGAACGGTGATCGGGTACGATCATGAACAGGATCGCAAGAAGCATCTGGTCACCGAATCCGGGATCGTCGTCGTGGAAGGAACCCGCACGCCCGTCGATCTGGCGTCGGTGGTTATCTGAGCGGCAGCCGTGCGCTTGCGCACCCCTGGCGGCAGAAACCCATTCGCTGGGGCACCGCCCGCGAGAGGGTGCGCGCCGGCAATGCGCTCGAGATGAGCGAGCTTGTCCGCCTGATTCCCGGCCTCGCCGGCGCCGCAGCGGCGTTCCTGACGGCGAAGGTGATCCGGATGCTGCCGTTCGGCTCCCTGGCGCTGGAGACCCTGGCGTTCCTGGTGACCTACGTGGTGGTTGCGCTGATGGTGGATCAGGCGATGCGGAGGTACGGCCGCGGCAGGGACTGACTGGCGCGTTGCCCGACCCGCATCCGCGCGTTGCTGCCGGCAGTGCAGGGGGATTTTCTCTCGCGTTCTCCGCTCGCCGGCGGCATAGTCTCGGTCTCGTGGCGGCGCGTTCGTACCGCCTCTGGCAGAAACGAGGGGTCGTCAACGACGCTGCATTCCGCCTCCGATGCGGGTTCTGGTTGGGGATCGGTGGCGCCGGCCAAGCCCTCCGTCCCTCCGCAGCCCTGTGCGCGTGTCTGCCTGATCCTCGGCGGGTTGCTTTTCGCACTGTTGCTTCTTTTACCCTTCCCCGAGGCGGCGGCCGGAGAAGATGCCGGGGTGATGCCGATCTCGGCGTTTTTCGGGCACTATGCGGGACGCACACTGTTTCCCATGGGTGAAGCCGCGAACCGCGATCTGCGCGTGTCGATCCAGCCCTTCAACGCGCACGGAATGACGGTGACCTGGGAGACCTCGATCCTCAAGGGCGACGACGGCGCATCCCGCAAGTCCACCTCCGTCAATTTCGAGCCCACCTCCAGACCAGGGATCTTCGCCGCGGTGTTTCCGCAAGGAGGAGAGCCCGATCTCGCCGCCGGGGAATCCTATCCCTGGGCGCGGCTGGCCGGGCGGACCCTGACGGTGACCGTGTTCACCATCGTCGACGGCGGCGATTATCTGGTCCAACAGTACGACCGAACGCTTAGCGATGCCGGTCTGCTGCTGGAATTCCGGCGGCTGCGCAACGGCGTCGTCGAACGGCAGATCAAGGGCAACCTCAATCGGATCGATGGGCCAGAGGGCAACTGACGCGGCGCTGGCCGGTCACCGCGGCGACGGCGCGCGTTGCAGGCGAAAGCCGTCCGGACAGCCGGGCGGCCCCCGCTCCGGCCAGACGATGTCCGCGGTCTGCCGGGCCCGAAGCGGCCCCGGATTGACCTCCACGCACTGGCAAGACTGAACCCGGCAGACCGCGCCCATGTCGCGCGGCGGCGCCGCTGGCCCGGCGCAGCTCCCGGCCAGCATCGCCAAGATGCCCACGGTCACGCCGCAGACCGATGAAGCCAGGACCCGCCGGACCGCCGTCACCGAGACGCCTTCTGAACCACCCAGATTGCCGGCATGAGCGGCCCGCCTGTTGCGTGCAGAGCGACCTCCCGGCGCAGCCTCTCCACCCACTCCCAGACCGTCCCGGCGATGCCGGGATAGGTGCGCAGCATCTCCCGCGCCCGCCGCTCCAGCGCCCGGCGGGTGAGTTCGGCGAGCTCGATCGTTTCCTGGTTGCGGCCGTGCTTCTCCATGACAATGCGGTCGCCAAACGCGGTCAGCGCCGCGGCCGTGCCTTCATGGTCGAGGACCTCGCCGTTGACCGCGTCCGGGTCGAGCGCGTAGTCGCGATCCAGGATCATAAAGCCGCCCGGGTGCACGCGGCCGCGCAGCGCTGCCACGGTCTCGTGGATCGAGCCGAACGCCGTACGCCAGCCGAGCAGCATCACCGCATCATAGCCCGCCGCTTCGCCATTGCTCTGCCGGGCGTCGCCGTGGACGAAATGACAGCGCATGTCGAGGCCCATGAGACCGGCACGGCGGCGCGCCTCGTCGATGAACGGCGCATGGGCATCCACGCCGGTAACCTCCAGCTCCAGGTCGCGCGCCAGGGCCACGGCCGCCAAGCCTTTGCCGCACCCGAGTTCGAGGACCCTTCGAACGCCCCTCAACCGGAGCGGCCGCAGAACGCCGATCAGCGGCTCGATCGGCGTGCCGAGCACGGCGATGTCCTGAAGCAGGTCGTCGAGCACCGGCATGACCACCGGGTCGGCACCGAAGGAGCGGGCGATGGACTCATCAACCGATGCGCGGTCGAGGGTTGTGACCATGGACGGACCTCCCGGATCCGCAGCGCTTGCCAGGGCTGCACGACTTTCTCTTAACTCTTAATCTAGAAAAACCCCGGCACCGACGCCAACCCCCTCGACAGCCCGCGACGATTGACCGGCGGGCTGGGCCTGTGATCGGATGGATGTGTCGGCTGGCGCCAGCCTGCCGGCGGCCGGGCTGAACAGGGAGACCGCCATGGAACCACAACTCGAGGTTTCACCGACGGGGGTCAAGACCGAGGTATGGTCCCTGCCGAGCGACCCGGATTTTCTTCACAACCTGCTTCGGGATATCTTCACAACCTACTGGCATTCCATTATTTTTGGCCCGTTAATCCAGGGCGCGGCATACGAGTTTCGCTGCCCCTGTCCGCCCCGCTCGATCGACCTGATGGACGGCTATCTGACCGTCCATTTCGGCGGCAGCCATTTCCATCTGTGCATCGGCGAGAACCACGGATCGGAGAAAAATCCGACCCCGCCCGAGGTCCGCGCCCATCGCCGCCCCTCCCGCGCCGAAATCTTCCGCGGCCTTGACGGGGCCGGCGTGCCGGTGACCTGGGGATTCCGGATGTTCAACGGCCGGGGCGAGCCGCAGATCACCATCTTCTTCCCCAGCCCCTTTCTCACCGACGAGGACCGGATCGCCGAGGCGCCCGACTTCTCACGACTGGCGATGTGGGAGGACATCGCCCGCCGCTATCTGGACCGCGCTCCCGATCCGCGCGATCGTGCCGGCAGCGGCTTCGGCGGCGGTTGAGCGGACGCAGCCGGGTCAGTGTGTTGATGTCGCCCCGCCGGATCGTCTGTCTGACCGAGGAAACCGTCGAGACGCTCTATCTGCTCGGCGAGCAGGAGCGGATCGTCGGGGTCACCGGCTATGCCGTCCGCCCGCCGCAGGTGCGCAAGGAGAAGCCTCGGGTCGGCGCCTTCACATCCGCGAACCTGGACCGGATCCTCGCCCTCGATCCGGACCTCGTGCTGACCTTCTCCGATTTGCAGGCGGACATCGCCGCCGGGCTGATCCGCCGGGGACTCGAGGTCCACGCCTTCAACCAGCGGAGCGTCGAAGGCATCCTGGCGATGATCGAAACCCTCGGCGCCCTGTGCGGGGCCGGTGATCTCGCCGGAGCTCTGGTCTGCCGCCTGCGCGCCGATCTGGATCAGGCCCGCGAGCAGGCCGACCGGCTGCCGGTCCGGCCGCGGGTGTTCTTCGAGGAATGGGACGAGCCGCTGATCACCGGAATCCGCTGGGTCTCGGAGCTGATCGACATCGCCGGCGGCATCGATGTTTTTGCTGACCGGTCGGCGAGCCCGCTGGCGACGGATCGCATCGTTGCCCCCGAAGAGGCGGCAGTCCGCCGGCCGGACATCGTCATCGGCTCCTGGTGCGGCAAGAAGTTCGTGCCCGAGCGGGTCGCCGGCCGCCCGGGCTTCGCGCAGGTCCCGGCTGTGCAGACCGGGCAGCTGCACGAGATCAAGTCGCCGATCATTCTCCAGCCCGGTCCGGCCGCCCTGACCGACGGGCTTGCCGCCCTCTCCGCGATCATCAGCCGCTGGGCGGAGGCCAGCCGCGCCAACGCCTGAGGCCGGCGCGCCGGTGCCCCGCCATTACAGCCCGACGAACCCGTTCTCGCCGACGGTGAGCAGGAACCGCCCGCCCCGTCGAAAGCTCTGTTCGCTGAGACCGCCATACAATCGTACCAGGTCCACCTCCCGCGGCGGGTTCAGCGGCACCCCGGTGGGATCGAGGGCGAGCAGCACTTGCGGGAACGCCGCCTGCTCGAACCGCTCGCTTGGCCACTTGAAGACGTTGAAGATCACCTCCCCGTCAAGGCAGGCGACGACCACCCAGTAGAAATTCTCCGCCCACAGGTCGAGGCCGACCGGCGCCGGCCCGCGCGCTCCGCCGGCCTCGACGGCCGAATCCAGCCGGGCAAGCTGTTCGGCCGAGAGGTCCTTCGTGGCGATCGTGCCCCGCCCGGGCGCGAAGATATCGCTGAAACTGTTGATGAACAGGCGGTTGATGCGGGTCGGGCCGACCACCCGGGCGGTCATCACCCCTTCGCTGCCGTCGGGGGCCGCGACGATATCATAGGTGCGGATCTGCTCCTGATAGACGCCGTTGTAGACGAAGCGGTAGCGCCTCGGCACGTCCTCTCCGGCGGTACAGCCGGCGCGGATGTCATTGCCGTTGATGTAGCTGAACCAGGTCAGCTTGCGGATCACCGGATTGGTGTTGCCACTGCCGCCGTAGGCGCAGGCAGTCAGGGTGAACGCCGCCAGGAACAGCAGCAGTGCGCGCAGTGCCAAGTGGCTCTCCCAAACAAGTGCCGGCTGTTCCCTCCCGGAGGCGTTCCGGCGCCCGCTTCCGGCGCGGATCAGGGTATGCGGATTTTGGTGGTCCGGGCAACTTCAGGGAACGCTACCCTGGGTCCGAACCGGCGGACAGCGGATGCGCTGTGCTCAAGCCTCAACGACCGGTTGAGCCTGCCGCCCCAGACGTTGGGATCATCCGGCGGCGGCGATGGCGGACAGTTCGCCGATCAGCCGCCGAACCCCGGAAAGCCGGGTCGCCGGCGCCACCCAGTCCCGCTTGAACACCAGCTTGTGATCGGGGCGGACTTTGGCAGTGCCGCGCTGGCGCTGGATGAACGAGACCAGGCCGGCGGGGTTGGCGAAGGTGTTGTTGCGGAAGCTGATCACCGCCCCTTTCGCTCCGGCATCCACTTTCTCGACCCCGCTCCGCCGGCACAGCTGCTTGATTGCGACGACCTGCAGCAGGTTTTCCACTTCGGCGGGCAGCGGACCGAACCGGTCGATCAGCTCGGCCGCGAAGGCCTCGATCGCCGCTTCATCGGGTAGATCGGAGAGCCGCCGGTAAAGGCCCATGCGCAGGCCCAGGTCCGGAACGTAGCTTTCCGGCAGCAGAACTCCGAGGCCGATGGCGATCTGCGGGCTCCACGCCTCGGCGCGATCCTCATCGGCCAGCCCGCGCGCCTCGGCCACGGCTTCCTCGAGCATCCGCTGATAGAGCTCGATCCCGACTTCGCGGATTTGCCCCGATTGTTCGTCACCGAGCAGATTGCCGGCGCCGCGGATGTCCAGGTCATGGCTGGCCAGGGTGAAGCCGGCGCCGAGGCTGTCGAGCGACTGCATCACTTCAAGCCGCTTCTGCGCCGCCGGGGTCAGCTTGCGCCGCGGTGGCAGGGTGAGGTAGGCATAGGCGCGCAACTTCGAGCGCCCGACCCGGCCGCGGAGCTGATAAAGCTGGGCCAGTCCGAACATGTCGGCGCGGTGAATGATGATGGTGTTGACCGCCGGCAGGTCGAGGCCGGACTCGACGATGTTGGTGGCGAGCAGCACGTCGTACTGGCCGTCGTAAAAAGCGCCCACTGCCGCCTCCAGGTCCTTCGCCGCCAGCCGGCCATGGGCGGTGATGATCTTCACCTCCGGGACCAGTTCGGCGAGACTGTCGCGCACCCCGGCCAGGTCCTCGATCCGCGGGCAGACATAGAATGTCTGGCCGCCGCGGTAGCGCTCGCGCAGGATCGCCTCGCGGATGACCACCGGATCGTACGGCAGCACGAACGTCCGCACCGCCAGCCGGTCCACCGGCGGGGTGGCGATCAGGCTCATCTGCCGGACCCCGCTCAGCGCCAACTGCAGGGTGCGCGGGATCGGTGTTGCCGTCAGCGTCAGAACGTGGACGTCGGACTTGAGGGCCTTCAGCGCCTCTTTGTGGGCAACCCCGAAATGCTGTTCCTCGTCGATGATCAGCAGCGCCAGATCACGGAACGTCACGGACTTGGCGAGCAGCGCGTGGGTACCGATGACAATGTCGACGGTGCCGTCGGCGAGACCGGCCTTGACTCCCCTGGCATCCTTCGCCGAGACCAGCCGGGAGAGCTGTTCGATCCGCACCGGAAATCCGGAGAAGCGTTCCCGGAATGAGCGCGTGTGCTGGCGCGCGAGCAGCGTCGTCGGCACCACCACCGCCACCTGCCGGCCCTCCATGGCGGTGACGAAAGCGGCGCGGAGCGCCACCTCAGTCTTGCCGAAACCCACATCTCCGCAGACAAGCCGGTCGACCGGCCGCCCACTGGAAAGATCGTCGAGGGCCTCGGTGATCGCCCTGGCCTGGTCCTCCGTCTCCGTGTAGGGAAACCGCGCGCAGAATTCATCGAACGCGCCGCTGGCGGGCACCAGTTCCGGGGCCGATTTCAGCGCCCGCTGGGCGGCGACGGCGATCAGTTGGGCGGCCATCTCGCGGATCCGCTCCTTGAGCCTCGCCTTGCGCGCCTGCCAGCTGGCGGCGCCGAGCCGGTCGAGCTGAACGCCTTCGCTGTCTGAACCGAACCGGCCGATCATCTCGATGTTTTCCACCGGCAGAAACAGCTTATCATCGGCGGCGTAGAGCAGCCGCAGGCAGTCGTGGGGGGCGCCGGCGACGCTGATCGTCTCCAGGCCGTCGTAGCGGCCGATGCCGTGGTCGGCGTGGACCACCAGATCGCCGGGGGTCAGGCTGGCCGCCTCGGTGATGATGTTCTCGGCCTTGCGGCGGCGGGCGGCGCGGCGGATGAGACGATCGCCGAGAATGTCGGCCTCGCTGATCACCGCCAGACCCGGCGCCGAGAAGCCGCGCTCAAGGGCGAGCGCGATGATCGCGACCCGATCGGTGCCAAGCCGGCGGGCGGCCTGCCAGGAGTCCACGGTTTGCACCGCGCTCAGGCCGTGCTCGGCGAGAATGCCGGCAAGCCGGGCCTGGGAGCCGGCCGACACGGCCGCAACCACAACCTGCCGGCCCTCCTCCCGGTGATCGGCGATCCGGGCGGCGAGGGCGTCGAAGACGTTGGTGTCCCCGCGCTTGCGGGCCTCGGCGAAGTCGATCCCGGGCTGTCCGCCGGCGTCTGCCGCCACCGGCCCCGCTTCGCCTTCGCTGTGGAAGTCGGGCGCCGCGAACGGGGCGAGATCGCCGACGGCGCGCGGCTCAAGGAGCCGGTTCCACAGCGCCTCGTCGATGAACAGCGTTTCCGGCGGAACCGGGTTGTAGCGCAGGCCCCCGGCGGTAGCGGCCTCGTGCAGGTCGCGGCGGGCGGCATAGTATTCGACGACTTGGTCAAAGCGGGCATCACGCGCCGCCTCGAACTGCTGGTCGAGGACCACCGCGGCGTCGGGCAGGTAGTCGAACAGCGTCTCCAGCCGCTCGTAGAACAGCGGCAGCCAGTGTTCCAGGCCGGCGTGGCGGCGCCCCTCGGAGATCGCTGCATAGAGGGGATCGTCGTCGCGGACGGCACCGAACAGCGACCGGTAGCCGGAGCGGAACCGGGTGACCGCCTCGGGGGTCAGCACCACCTCGCTGACCGGCGCCAGGTCGAGCCGTTCGATGGCATCCTGGCTGCGCTGGCTCGCGGGATCGAACACCCGCAGCGTCTCCAGGTCGTCGCCGAAGAAGTCGAGGCGCACCGGGTCGACGCGGCCCGGTGGAAAGACATCGACGATTCCGCCGCGAACGGCGAACTCGCCCGGCTCGAGCACCGTCTCCGCGCGCACGTACCCGGAGCGGCCGAGGAACGCAAACAGCTCCTCCGGCGGGACCCGGTCGCCGCGGGCGAGGCTGCGCACCGCACCGTCGAAGGCGTTTCGCGGCGGAAGCTTCTGAAGGCTCGCCGAGACGGTGGTAAGGAGCACCCGGGGCGGCGCGCCGGCCGGTTGTTCCGGGGCGGCAGTCACCCGGATGAGGGTACTGAGGCGGCGAGCGACGATTTCGCCGTTGGGTGAGACCCGGTCGTAGGGCAGGCAGTCCCAGGCCGGCAGGTCGAGGACCTCCACCTCAGGATGGAAGAACGCGAGCGCATCGGCAACCCGGGCCATCCGGGCATCGTCGCGGCCAATGAACAGCACCGTCCGCCCCAGGTCGGCGGCGAGCGAGCCCAGGACAATCGCATCATAGCCCTCCGGCGCACCGGCAACGAGGATCCGTCCCGGCGCGGTGAACCGGCCGGCGATCGACATCAACGGGCCGCGATCGTGGGATTCAGGAGGCGTACTGGAACTCCACCAGCCGGCGCATCACCGGATGATCGTACTCAGCCGGGGCCGGCTCTTTACCGGTGATCCAGTTATAGAGGTCGATGTCGTCGACGCCGGCGAGCAGGCCTTCGAGCCACGTGACCTCGTCATCGCTGAGCTCGGCGAGATGGCGGTCGGCAAAGGCGCCGAGCAGGAGATTGTTCTCCTTCATCCCGGTGTGATGGCACCGGAAATGCAGACGCTTGCGGCGGATTTCCATACTCTCGGACATCTCGATACCCTGCTCCTGGTCGTGCACGGGATATAACGGGCCGAGGTGCCGCTGTCAGCCCCAACCCGTCGTTTCCCTGGCACGGATCCGAAAGCCCGGAACCGCCGCGATCGCGTCCGCCCCCCTTGCCGCCGCTTCCGTCAGGACTGCCATGCGTCCCGAGATCCTCTATCCGCTGTTTGCACCGCTCCGCTCGCTGCCGGGGGTGGGCAGCCGGGTGGAAGCCCTGCTCACCCGGCTGGCCGGCAGTCGGGTGATCGACCTGATCTGGCACCGGCCTACCGGCGTGATCGACCGTCGCTACGCGCCGGCCATCGCCGAGGCCATCCCCGGCCGGGTGGCGACGCTCACCGTGCGGATTGACCGCCACGATCCGCCGGATCGCCCGCCCCGGCCCTGGCGGGTCCTCGTCTCGGACGTGAGCGGTTTCCTCACTCTGGTATTCTTCCATGCCCGGACGAACTGGCTGGAGTCGATCCTGCCGGTCGGCGAACAGCGGGTGGTCAGCGGGGTGGTCGAGGCCCGGGACGGCTTCCGGCAGATCGTCCATCCCGACCACATCGTCCCGCTCAGCGACATCGAGCAGGTCCGGACGGTGGAGCCGGTCTACCCGCTCACCGCCGGCCTCACGCCAAAAGTTGTCGTCCGCTGCGTGCGTGCAGCCCTTGCGGCGGTACCCGACCTCCCCGAATGGCTCGATCCTGCGTTGCTTCGCCAGCGGCGCTGGCCGGCTTGGCGAGAGGCCCTCAACCGGCTCCATGCGCCGGACTCGGAGGCTGACCTGGACCCGGCGCTGCCGGCGCGCTGCCGCCTCGCCTATGACGAGTTGCTCGCCGGCCAGTTGGCCCTCGCCCTGGTGCGGGGCCGCCAGCGCCGCCTGCCCGGCCGCAGCGTCCGCGGCGATGGCCGGCTTCGCGAGACGGCACTGGCCGCCCTGCCCTTCGAGCTGACGGGCGCCCAGCGGCGCGCGACTGCCGAAATCACCGCCGATCAGGCCGGGTCCGGGCGGATGCTGCGGCTGCTCCAGGGTGACGTGGGCAGCGGCAAGACCGTGGTCGCCGCGCTGGCGATGCTCAACGCCGTGGAAGCGGGTGGCCAGGCGGCGCTGATGGCGCCGACCGAACTGCTCGCCCGCCAGCACCTCAGGACACTGGCACCGCTGGCCGGGGCCGCTGGGGTGTCAGTGGCGCTGCTGACCGGACGCGAGAAGGGCAGGCCCAGGGAGGCCGCTCTCGGGCACCTTGCCGACGGCACACTGCCGCTGGTCGTCGGCACCCATGCGCTGCTCCAGGAGGCGGTTGCCTTCGCCGATCTCAGCCTGGCGGTGATTGATGAGCAGCACCGCTTCGGGGTTCACCAGCGCCTCGATCTGGCCGCCAAGGGGCGGGGGATCGACGTGCTGCTGATGACCGCGACGCCGATCCCGCGCACCCTGCTCTTATCCCTCTACGGTGACATGGCCACCTCGCGCCTCGATGAGAAGCCGCCCGGCCGGCGGCCTGTCGATACCCGGACGATCCCCCTCGATCGCCTCGAGGACGTGGTCGCTGCCGTCGGGCGGAGCCTGGCCGCCGGCCAGAAGGTGTTCTGGGTGTGCCCGCTGGTCGAGGACAGCGAGACGGTGGATGCGGCGGCGGCGGCGGAGCGCTACCGGGCGCTGGCCGCGGTGTTCGGCCGCCGGGTCGGGCTGATCCACGGCCGGATGAAGGGCGCGGAGAAGGATGCGGCGATGGCGGCCTTCGTTGCCGGCGACACCGGGATCCTGGTCGCCACGACCGTCATCGAGGTGGGGGTCGACGTGCCCGACGCCACGGTCATGGTGATCGAGCATGCCGAGCGGGTCGGCCTTGCCCAGCTCCATCAGCTGCGCGGCCGGATCGGCCGCGGCTCACGCCCCTCCACCTGCCTGCTGCTCTACGCCCCCCCGCTCGGGGAGACGGCGCGGGCGCGGCTGGCAATCATGCGCGAGACCGAGGATGGCTTTCGGATCGCCGAGGAGGACCTGCGGCTGCGCAGTGGGGGTGAGGTGCTCGGCACCCGGCAGAGCGGCCTGCCGGCCCTCCGCATCGCTGACCTGAGCATCGATGCTGACCTGCTTGCCGTGGCCCGGGACGATGCCCGGCTGATCCTCGAGCGCGATCCCGGCCTCGCCGGCGACCGGGGCGCCGCCCTCCGGGTGCTGCTCTATCTGTTCGAGCGCGATGCGGCGGTCCGGACCCTGCAGGCCGGCTAGGGGTTCGATGCTGACGGATGGGTCCCATCCGTCAGATGAATCGAACCACAAGATCAATCGTTGAGTGGATCGACCGATCATCCGCTTGGGAACCAGGCGAATGATCCGATCCACGAGGATTTTGCCGGTTTTCCCTCCCCGTCCGGTTATCCGGCCACCGCTTCGCCCATCGCCGGCATCGGCTCGCCGAACAGGCGACGGATCTCGATGAGCGGAACCCCGAGCCAGTCGGGCCGGTTCGCGGCCTCATCGCAGACCTCTGCGAGCGCCCTGCCGGCCAGGAACACCTTCAGCGCCCCGGTGAAGGCGTCGGCGGCCTCGGGCACCGACGGGCAGCCGGCGGTGGTTTCGCGGTAAACCGCAAGGAACCGCGCTTCGGTCGCGGCACGCCACCGGGCGATCGCCCGGCGATGATCGGGGCCCGCGTCCCCGCCTCCTTCTACTGAGGCACGCCGCTTGAGCACCGCGTTGCCGGCGTAGTCGACGGACCGCAGGATCCCGGCCACGTCGCGCAGGGGCGAGTGCTTGGCCCGGCGGGTGTCGAACGGCCTCAGCGCCTCGCCTTCGAAATCGAGGAGGTAGAAGTCGGCGCCGACCACGACAGCCTGGCCAAGGTGCAGATCGCCATGGATCCGCGTCTTGACGGTCGCCACCAGCAGATCGACAGGGATCGCGCTGAGTCGCCGGGTCGCGTCCCAGCGTTCCAGCAGATGACCGGCGTTGCTGCGGGCCTCATCATCGATCCTTGCGGACGCTAGCGCCGCCGTCAGGCTGTCGCGGGCCTGCTCGAGCCACCGCGCCTGCTCACCGGACCAGGCGACGATATCCTGCGGGGAAATCGGCTCCGGCGCGAACGCCGGATCATCGACGTCGAGGGCGAGCGCCTGGTGGAGTTCGCCGATTCGCCGGGCCAGGGCATCGACCATCAGCCAGTAGCTTGAATGCCGGGCCTCCAGGACGGTGTCCGGGTCCTCCGGCGAGGGCTGCATCTCCAGCTCGTCCAGGGAGCGCTCGAGATGGTCGAGGGTCAGGCTCCAGGCGTCGCCCTGATTGCGGACAAATTCCTGGATCAGGGCGACGGCAGTGGGCAGACCGCGTTGATCGATCAACTGGACCGAGCCGAGAACCCGCGGCGTGTTGGCGTAACCGGCGCGTTCGGTCAGGAACCGGCCGATCTCGATTTCCGGATGGATTCCCGGCTGGAGGCGACGGTAGAGCTTGATCACGACCCGGTGGTCGACGAGCAGCAAGGTATTGCTCTGGTCGACGCCGAGGCGGCCGCAGCTCTCGCCGGTGGCATCGCGGAATTCCTCGAACGCCGGGGTGGGGCTGCAGACCAGCTGGTTGTTCTCGACGCTCTTGAAATCGCGCTCATAGCGCAGCGCCGCGATGATCGCCCGGGGCAGGTCCGGGGTGGTGGTCGCCTCATAAAGCACGCCGATGCTGGCGCCCCGGCGCACCCGGGCGAGGACATTCGGCTGAAGGTGCTGGAGCGGATCGTCGTGGTCGGTCTCCCAGGCCACGGCCAGCGGCACGAGGTAGCGATCGGCGGGACCGCCCCGTCGCGAGACGTCCAGGAAGGCGAACACCACGTCGGCCAGATGGGTGACCAGCTTCACCCGGTCGGCAACGTGGATCGTCAGCGGCCCGCCGCGCTTGTCGGCAAACCACCGCTGTAAGGCCAGGAACTCAGGGAAGATCCGGTCGGCCAGCATGTGGGCGTTGTGGCCGGTAAGAACCGCCGACCACTCGGCCGGGAGGATCAGCGTCTGGAATTCCGGCAGCGGCGGGACGTACGGTTCGTGCCAGGTCGGCGCCTCGGTCTCCTGGGCGAGCAGGAAGCAATAGAAGCCATACGCCGGCAGGGTCACGAAGTACGGCAGTTCGCCGATGGGCGGGAAGGCGCTTCGACCGATCATTTCCACCGGCACCCGTCCCCGGAACTCGCTGACATCCAGTTCGGCCGCCTGCGGCGAGGCCGCCAGATTGGCCACGCACAGAACGGCTTCGCTGTGCAGTTCCCGCAGGTAGGCGAGAATCTTGCGGTTGCGGGGATACAGCAGCCGGGTGTTCCCCCGGCCGAAGGCGCTGTGTTGCTTGCGGACAGCCAGCATGCGCCGTGTCCAGTTGAGCAGCGAGGCCGGCTGGCGGAGCTGGTTTTCCACATTGACGGTGTTGTAGCCGTAGACCGGGTCCATGATGGGCGGCAGATAGAGCTGCTGCGGATCGGCCTTGGAAAAGCCGCCGTTGCGGTCGGACGACCACTGCATCGGTGTGCGCACCCCGTTGCGATCGCCGAGGTAGATGTTGTCGCCGAGACCGATCTCGTCGCCGTAATAGAGCACCGGCGTGCCGGCCAGGGTGACCAGGAGACTGGTGAGCAACTCGATCTTGCGGCGGTCGCCGTCGAGCAGCGGCGCGAGGCGCCGGCGGATCCCGAGATTGATGCGCGCTTTGGTTTCGGCGGCGTAGAACTGCCAGAGGTAATCGCGTTCCCGGGCACTGACCATTTCCAGGGTCAGCTCGTCATGGTTGCGCAGAAACACCGCCCATTGGCAGGTCGGCGGGATCTCCGGGGTCTGGCGGAGAATGTCGGTGACCGGATAGCGGTCCTCCCGGGCCAGCGCCATGTAAATGCGCGGCATCAGCGGGAAGTGAAAGGCCATGTGGCATTCGTCGCCGTCACCGAAGTAGGGGCGGACGTCCTCCGGCCACTGGTTGGCCTCGGCGAGGAGCATCCGGTCGGGGTAATGCGCATCGAGCCAGCCGCGCAGCTGGCGGATCACCGCATGGGTTTCGGGAAGGTTTTCGTTGCTGGTCTCGTCGCGTTCGCAGAGATAGGGAATGGCGTCAAGGCGCAGGCCGTCCACGCCCATCTCCAGCCAGAACCGCATCACCCGGGTGATCTCCTTGAAGACCCGGGGATTGTCAAAATTCAGGTCCGGCTGATGGGAGAAGAACCGGTGCCAGTAAAAGGCCTTGGCTTCCGGGTCCCAGGTCCAGTTAGATTTCTCGGTATCGCAGAAGATGATCCGTGTCCCTTCGTAGCGACAGTTGTCGTCGCTCCACACGTAGTAATTCCGGGCCGCTGACCCGGGCCTCGCGCGTCGTGCCCTCAGGAACCACGGATGCTCGTCCGAGGTGTGATTGATCACCAGCTCGGTGATGACGCGGAGATCGCGGCGGTGCGCCTCGTCAAGGAACCGGCGGAAATCGCGCAAGGTCCCGTAATCGGGGTGGACATTGCAATAATCGGCAATGTCGTATCCGTCATCCCGCTGTGGCGACGGATAGAACGGCAAAAGCCAGATTGCGGTTATGCCGAGATGGCAAAGATAGTCCAGCTTCTCGGTCAGGCCGATGAAATCGCCAACGCCGTCGCCGTTGCCATCATAGAACGCCTTGACATGGATTTCGTATATGATGGCGTCACGATACCACTGTGGCTCCGGAGGGATTCGATTGCGCATTGGCTAAGCGTCTTCCAACAACTGGTCCCGGGACTGTCTGGCCTCCTGGTGCAGCGGCGCGTTCCCAGCCCGGCCGACCGCTGCACATGGATCGGTGTCACCGCGCTCACGGCTCCCATTCGGGTGAAGTCTTCGAAGGGAGTCGGGCACCACTGGTCTCCTTGTCGGATCGGCGGGCCACGGGAGAACGGCAGCGGCCGCCCGGCGAGGGTCACGTTGACAACGCCCAGTCCGCCGCCTAGGCTGCGCTCTCGGTCTTACAGCACGCAACCTTTGAAATCCAACCTGTGCGTTGTCCGGTTCCGGGGACGCCATGTGGATGTTAACAGGGATGAAGCCGGCGAAAACGGCCGGCGCGCGCCAGCGCGCAAACGATGGCGAGCCCTGTTGCGGGTGCAGCGCCGTGGAACGCCTGACCTCGCCGGTGCTCTCGCCTGATCGCCGCGTCCCGGCGGTGCATGACCCAACAGAAAGTTGATCATGAGCGAGCCATATCCCCTGTTCGGCGTGCAATTTCAGGAAACCGGTACCCGTTTCCGGTTCTGGGCGCCTGATTGTCGCGCGGTGGCGCTGTGCCTGGATAACCCGGCCGGCGCTAAGGAGATTCCCCTGATCCGGGATGCCGACGGCTGGTATGAGACGGTCGTCCCCGGCGCCGGGGCCGGCACCCGCTACTGTTATCGCATTGACGGCGATCTCCGGGTACCCGATCCGGCGTCGCGGTTTCAGCCCGATGACGTCCATGGGGTGAGCGAGATCATCGACCCGCAGGCGTATGTGTGGCAGGCGGCCGACTGGCGCGGCCGGCCATGGTCTGAGGCGATCGTCTACGAGCTGCACGTCGGCACCTTCTCACCAGAAGGCACCTTTCGCGGGGTGATCGACCGCCTTGACAGTCTCGTCGACCTGGGGGTGACTGCGATCGAACTGATGCCTGTCGCCGATTTCCCGGGCGATCACGACTGGGGCTACAACGGCGCCCTGATCTACGCGCCGGACAGCCGCTACGGCCGGCCCGAAGATCTCAGGGCCCTGATCGATGCAGCCCACAGTCGCGGGCTGATGGTCTTTCTCGACGTCGTCTACAATCACTTCGGGCCGGAAGGAAACTATCTGCATGTCTACGCGGAGCGGTTCTTCGATGCCGACCAGCACACGCCCTGGGGTGCGGCCATCGCCTTCAGCGGCCCGAACAGCCGCTGGGTCCGGGCGTTCTTCATCGAGAACGCCATTTACTGGCTGAGGGATTACCGGTTCGACGGCCTTCGTCTCGATGCCGTCCACGCCATCGACGACCCCTCGCCCACCCACATTCTGGACGAGCTGGCCGATCGGGTGCGAGCCGCGCTGCCGGCCGACCGCCACGTCCACCTGGTGCTCGAAAACGACGCCAACCAGGCGCGGTTCCTCCGCCCCGACCCGCCGCAACGGGCGGGCTATGCCGCGCAGTGGAACGACGACTGGCATCATGCCGCCCATGTCCTGCTGACCGGCGAGACCGACGGCTACTACGGCGATTATGCCGACGATCCGGGCCGGCACATGGCCCGCTGTCTCACCGCCGGGTTCGCCTACCAGGGCGAGCCGTCCCCGCATCGCGGCGGCGAGCGGCGCGGCGAGAAGAGCGATGATCTGCCACCGATGTCGTTCGTTGCTTTTCTGCAAAACCACGACCAGGTCGGTAACCGCGCGTTCGGCGAACGGCTGACCCGGCTGGCGCCGCCCGAAGCTCTGAGGGCTGCCGCGGCCATGCTGTTGCTGGCGCCATCGCCGCCGCTGCTGTTCATGGGTGAGGAATGGGCGGCGCTCGAGCCGTTTCCGTTCTTCTGCGACCTCGGTCCCGACCTGCAGGAGCCGACGCGCGAGGGCCGCCGCCGCGAATTTGCCGGATTCCCGCAGTTCCGCGATCCGGAGGCACTGGCGAAGATTCCCGACGCGACGGCCGAGGCCACCTACCGGTCCGCCATCCTCGACTGGCAGGTGCGGGCGCGGCCCGAGCATGCCTCGATGCTCGATCACTACCGCTCACTGCTGGCGATCCGCCGCCGGGACGTTATCCCGAGGCTCCCCGGGACGGCAGGACGAGCGGGGCGGATACGCTGGCGCGAGGGTCCGGCGCTGTCTGTCGACTGGCAGCTCGGCGACGGCAGCGTGCTGATCCTGACCGTCAATTTCAGCGGGACGGCGCGGCCCGGGCCCGGGGATCGTGATCCGGCCGGCCGCACCCTGTTCGACCTGCCGACCGGAAGCGGCGGCAGCGCCACCCTGCCGCCCTGGGCCGTGTCCGTGGCGATTGTGGAGGCGGCATGAGCGAAGCGCCCAGCCAAGCGCCCGAGCGGCCCATACCCCGCGCGACGTACCGCTTGCAGTTCCACGGCGGGTTCACCTTCACCGATGCCACGGCAATCATTCCCTACCTCGCTGAACTGGGCGTCAGCCACGTCTATGCATCCCCCTATCTGCAGGCGCGGCCGGGCAGTGCCCACGGCTATGACATTATCGATCACAACGCCCTCAACTCCGAGGTCGGCGACCCCGAGAGTTACACGGCATTCTGCGGCGCCCTCAACGATCACGACATGGGGCAGATCCTGGATTTCGTCCCCAATCACGTCGGCATTGGCGGGGCCGACAACCGCTGGTTCCTGGATGTGCTCACGTGGGGCGAAGCCTCCCCCTTCGCGGACTT
Organism: uncultured Rhodospirillaceae bacterium; assembly: GCA_964454795.1. Taxonomy (GTDB): domain Bacteria; phylum Pseudomonadota; class Alphaproteobacteria; order Rhodospirillales; family Defluviicoccaceae; genus CAYVUM01. Next base: position 8,714 of record CAYVUM010000030.1, on the reverse strand, counting down.
CTTCGACATCGACTGGCAGCCGGCGAAGCCGGAGTTGCGCGGCAAGCTGCTCGTACCGATCCTCGGCGATTACTACGGGACGGTGCTCCAGGACGGCCAGCTCCGCCTCGTTATCGATCCCGGCGAGGACGGGTTCAGCGTCTGGTTCTTCGAACACCGGCTGCCGCTGACCCCGGGCTCTTACGGCCGCATCCTCCGCCCGGCCATGGACCGGATGCTCGCCGACCATCCCAAGGACGCGACCCTCGGCGGGCGCCTTGCCCTGATCGCCGCCGGCTTCGACGAACTCCGCCGGCCCGCCCGCACCCGCATCGCCCGGACCACCCGGGCAGCCCTCGCTGAACGGCTGCGTGCGGACCTTAAGGAGGTGATGCGCGTCTACCCAAAGTTCAGGGAGCAGGTTGAAGCGGTCATCGAAGAAATCAATGGCGTTCCCGGAGATCCGGAAACATTCCGTCACCTTCATCAGCTTTTGGAGCTGCAGAATTTCCGGCTTGCTTACTGGCGGGTGGCTGCAGAGGAGATCAACTACCGGCGATTTTTCCAGATCAATGATCTGGCCGGGATCCGGGTCGAGCTTCCAGAGGTGTTTGACACAGTCCACCGCTTCATTTTTCAGTTGATCGAAGAGGGAAAGGTCGACGGCTTGCGGATCGACCACGTGGATGGCCTCTTCGATCCCCAGCTCTACCTGGAAAGCCTGCAAAAGCGATATGAGGAAATCCAGAACCCCGACGGTAATGGCGATGGGGATTCCGAACTCTACGTGGTTGTTGAGAAAATTCTTGCCCCCCATGAGGCGCTGCCGGCCGAATGGCCGATTGCCGGCACGACTGGCTACGATTTTCTGAATCTCGTCAACGGCTTGTTCGTCAATCCTGAGGCCGAGCTGCGGCTGACTGAAATCTATGAGAGCTTCGTCGGCGAAGTCTCCAACTTCCATGAACAGGCTTATCGCGGGCGCAAGCTCGCCATGGAACAGGAACTGGCCAGTGAGCTGCGCGTTCTCGCCAACGAAATTAATCACCTGACGGAAACCAACTGGTTCACCCGGGATTTCACCCTGGTCGGCATCCGCCAGGCCCTGCGCGAGATCGTCGCCTGCTTTCCGGTGTATCGCACCTATGCCGATTGGCACGGCATCCGCCCGGAGGACCGCCGGTACCTGGACTGGGCGGTCACCCACGGGCGCCGGCGCAGCGACCGCTCCGAACTGAGCGTCTTCGACTTCCTGTTCAGCCTGCTGACCACGGATCCGGTCCGCGAGCGCCCGCCCAGGCTCAACCGGCGGGAAATCCGCCGGCTGGCGATGAAGTTTCAGCAGTATACCGGGGCGGTGATGGCCAAAGGCGTCGAGGATACCGCCTTTTACCGCTACAACCGGCTGGTCTCGCTCAATGAGGTCGGGGGCGAGCCGACCCGGTTCGGGACCACTCTGGCGGGCTTCCATCGCAGCAATCTGGAGACGGCGCGCCGCCGGCCGCACACCATGCTGTCGACGGCGACCCACGACACCAAGCGGGGCGAAGACGTCCGGGCACGGATCAACGTGCTCTCCGAGTTGCCGGAGGAGTGGGCTGAAAACGTCCAGCGGTGGACGACGCTGAACCGTCGGCACCGCATCGAGGTCAACGAAACCACCGCGCCCAGCGAAAACGACGAGTATCTGTTTTATCAGGTCCTCCTCGGGGCTTGGCCGGTGGAGGCGATGGGCGAGGATGAGCCTGATGTGGACACGCTCGACCCGCTGCGCGAGCGCATGGCCGGCTACATGCTCAAGGCGGTGCGGGAGGCCAAGGTCCATTCCAGCTGGATCAACTGCAACGGGGAATACGAGCAGGCGCTGACCTCGTTCGTCGAGCGGGCGCTGGACGTGCGCGGACGCAATCCCTTCGTCGAATCATTTCGGGCTTTTGCCGGCCGCATCGCCCCGATCGGCGTCGTCAACAGCCTGGCGCAGACGGTCCTTAAGCTCACGGCCCCGGGTGTTCCCGATATTTATCAGGGAGCCGAACTGTGGGACCTGAACCTGGTGGACCCGGACAACCGCCGGCCGGTGGACTTCGGCCGGCGGCAGGGGATGCTGCGATCCCTGCGCCACCGCTGGGAAGAAGGCATCTCGCCGGCCGAAGTGGCCGGCCTCCTCGCCGGCTGGCAGGACGGGGCGATCAAACTGTTTGTGACCTGGCGGTTGCTGCAGGCCCGGCGATCCCTGCCGGCGCTGTTCCGCGATGGCGGCTATCAGCCGATTGAGGCCGAAGGCCCGCGCGCTGAACACCTCTGCTGCTTTCTCCGCACCGACGGCGAGGGCTGGGTGCTGGTGGTGACACCCCGGCTGCTCGCGTCGTGGACCCGGGTGCCGGACGGCTGGCCGGTCGGCGGCGATGTGTGGGAGGGAACGACCATCGTCGTCCCACTGCCGGCCGGCGGCCAGGAGCCGCAGAACATCCTCACCGGCGAGCCGCTGCCCGCGGGCACCCCGGAGACCGACGGAACCCTCCTCCGCCTCGACGTCGCCAAGCTGCTGCCGGCCATCCCGATCGGTGTCTGGATGTGAGCTGACGCCGGACATTCCAGCCGACCGGGCGCCCCCCGCTTCCGCCCTCCGGCGGGTCCTACATCCGTCCGCCCGGATCGTCGAGCGCCGAGGCAGTCAGTTCTCGGACGATCGTATCGAAGGCATCGCCAACCGTATCACACGTGAACATCAGCTCGAGGTCCTCGGCGTCGATGGTTCCGAACTCGACCATCGCCTGGAGATTGAGAACCCGGCTCCAGTACTCACGGCCATACAAGATCACCGGAATCCGCTTGCGAAGCTTCCCGGTCTGGATCAGCGTCATCAACTCGAAGAATTCGTCCATGGTGCCGAAGCCGCCGGGAAAGGCCACCAGCGCTTTGGCCAGGTAGACGAACCAAAACTTCCGCATGAAGAAGTAGTGGAACTCGAATTCAAGCTGTCGGGTAATGTAGGGGTTGCCGCGAAGCTCCCTTGGCAGGGAGATCGTCAGACCGATGTTAAGCCCTTTCGCTTCCGAGGCGCCGCGATTGGCGGCCTCCATGATCCCGGGTCCGCCACCGGTGCAGACCACAAACCGCCCGCGCTTGTCCTCGAGCCCCTTTGACCAGACGGTCAGCCGCCGCGCCAGTTCCCGGCACTCCTCATAGTACCGCGAGGTGGCGAGCAGCCGCCGGGCCGCCGCCACATCGCCGCCGCCGGTTTCGGCCTCGCGCAGCAGACGCTCGGCCACATCGCGGGCGACGAACCGCGCCGACCCCCAGAACACAATCGTGTCGGAAATCCTGAGCTGATTGAAGCGCGCCTCAGGGTGATGATATTCGGCGAGAATTCGAAGCGACCGCGCCTCGCGGCTGTCGAGAAAGCTCCGATTATGATAGGCTTTATCGATTGGTTTTGTGTCGTCTTTCATTGTTCCCGGCTTTTCGATCGCACGCTCGGCGCGCGCGGGCGTTCTCATATCATCAGGGCTGTCAGATCGGAAATGGTCTCCGTGCCGGGGGGAAACGGCGCCGCGTAGCCGTTGTGGACCCGACCAACGAATTCCAGGCCGCAGGTCGTCGCAGCGTGATAGTCAGTCATTGCGTCGCCGACAAACAGCACCCGTTCCGGCGTGAAGCCGTGGATCGCGATCAGCTCGCGGATGTGCGGAACCTTGCTCGGTGGGGAGCCGCGGAGCCCGGCAAAATCGCCGCTCATGCCGCGGCGGCCAATGATGTCCTCCAGTTCCGCTTGGGGCGTCCCGGAGACCACGAACAGGGGCAGCCGATCGCGCCAGGCATCGAGGACAGCGCGGGCTCCCGGAACGTAAGGGCAGGCCACCACCTCGTCGACAACCAGCGCGGAGAACCGCCGGGCAAGGTCGTCGATTTCCGCCTCGGTCAGCCGGATATCCAGGAACTGCTTGTGGCAATAGCGGATCTTCTTGCGCCGCGAGACGCCGCCGTGTTCCAGGTGATGGGCGACCGCGGCAGCCTCCACGTCGGCGCCGAACGGCTCGTAGAGGCGGCGGAATGCCCGCACTTTGATGTCATGGGAGTCCACGAGGACCCCGTCGAAATCAAAAAAGACCGTCTCATAGCGAGCCGCCACGGCGTTCAACCCCCTCGTCCCCTGAAATGTCGTGCCGCACCGGTCCGCGCCGGCGCGGTCGTGGTCACCCGGCGTCCGCGTCCGCCGGCGACGGCAGCTCCCGGCGCGCCGCCGCGGCGGCGTCCCCTGCCCGTGCCGCCACCCAGCGCTCACCGTCCGGCCGGTCCTCCCGTTTCCAGAACGGGGCGCGGGTTTTCAGCCAGTCGGTCAGGAACCGGCAGGCCTCGAACGCCGCCTCACGGTGGGCCGATGCAGCGGCCACCAGGACGATCCGGTCCCCGGGCTGCAGCCGGCCGACCCGGTGGATGATCAGTGTCGCTACCAGCGGCCAGCGAGCGTGGGCCTCCGCCTCGAGCTTGCCGAGCTGCTTCTCAGTCATGCCCGGGTAGTGTTCCAGAGTCATGGCGTGGACCGCCGCATCGCCGGCAAAATCGCGGACCAGGCCCACGAACAGGGCGACACCGCCGGCCGTCGTCCGCCCGGCGGTGAGGGCGGTGAATTCCGCGCCCACGTCAAAGTCGGCCTGCTGAACCCGGATCATCGCCCTCTGCCGCCCGCGGAGCCGCCGGTCACCGGCGGGAAGAATGCCACCTCCGAGTCCGGAGCCACCGGATGCTCCGGCCCGGCATAGTCCTGATCGACCGCCACCCGGACGATGCTGAGATCCGCGAGGGCGGCCGCCGGGCCGCCGCCCCGCTCTTTCAGCCAGCAAATCAGGGCCGCCACCGTGGTCACCTCCGGCGGCGGCGTCACGTCTTCGGCGGCACACTCGGCGAGATCGCGCAATGCGGCGAAGTAGAGGATGTTCACGGCGCTTCCTGTCTCCGGAACCCTGGCGGAGCGCTGTCCGAAAACCAACCACGCCCCTGTGGTTATGGTCGGGCCGGCCGGGGAATTCAACCGATGTCGTCGGAGTTGATCGCCATCGCGACGTATTCCCAGGCGGTCAGCAGGGTCAGGGCCGCGGCGATCCACAGCGCGACGAGCCCGATCGTCCAGGTCGGGCCCGGGCCGTGCGGGCCGACGATCAGCAAGCCGAGGGCGATCAGCTGCACGGTCGTCTTCCACTTCGCCAGCCAGCTCACCGGGATGACGACGCTGAGCGGCGCCAGGTGTTCGCGCAAGCCCGAGACCACCAGTTCCCGGGCGATGATCACCGCTGCCGGGATCAGGTGCCAGTCCGGGGTCCGGCCGATCCCGGTGAGGACGAGCAGCACCACGCCGACGAGCAGCTTGTCGGCGATCGGATCGAGGATCGTGCCGAGCACCGTGCTCTCGTCATCGCGGCGGGCCAGCCAGCCGTCGAGGAAATCGGTGATCGCCGCGGCGATGAACAGGGCCAGCGCCAGCCAGCACGCCGCCGCGGTATCGAGGGCGAGCGGCACGGCGATCACCGGCAGGGCGGCGATGCGACTGAACGACAGGATATTCGGCAGATTCATATCCGTTGACCCGGGCGGCCGTCATGATTGCCCGCCATCATCGCCGTTGCCGCGCCGCGTGAAAAGGCCGCGATTGTCGGAATCTAACAGACTGCCCGGTCTGTCCGCAGACGGGCCTCCGCAAAAATGCCACGTTCGGGGACCACTGCTCGCGGCCGACAACCGGCAACAGGACGAGGGATGGCGATGACCACAGGACGACGCGTGCGGGCCGGGCGAGCGTTGCGGGGTTTCGGCTTGGCAATGGCGATCGCGGCATCGCTGGCGCGGCCGGCCGCGGCGCAGGAGATCATCAGCGATCCGGTGCCGCGGACCATTCCCAAGCTCGCCGGCATCGCGCTGGCGCCGATCGCGGAGGGCGGTGGCCTGACGGCGCCGAACTGGGGAACGACCGCACCGGGCCAGCCGAACCTGCTGTTCGTCAGCGACCAGCCGGGGCGGGTCTGGAAGGTGGACCTGGACACCCGCGCGGTCACCGTGTTCCTGGACGTCAGCAACGCTGTGGATCTCGTTTCCACGGGCGAGCGCGGCCTGCTCGGCCTCGCCTTTCATCCCGATTACGCCGACAACGGCCGCTTCTACACCTACACCTCCGAGGGTGACGACAGCAGCTTCCCGGCCGATTTCGCCACCCCGCCCGGTGCCAGCACCGACCATGACTCGGTGGTGACGGAGTGGCGGGTCAACAATCCGGCCGATCCGGCCGCCGCCGCTGATCCCTCCTCCCGCCGGGTGCTGATGCGGATCGCCCAGCCGCAGAGCAACCACAACGCCGGGGCGCTCGCCTTCCTGCCCGACGGCACGCTGCTGATTGCGCTCGGCGACGGCGGCGGCAGCAACGATCAGGGCGCCGGCCACGTCCCCGGCGGCAATGCCCAGGAGCCCGGCAACGTGCTGGGGTCGGTGCTGCGGATCGACCCGCTCGGCAGCGACGCCTGCAACGGCGCCTACGGGGTGCCCGAGGACAATCCCTTCCATCCCGGCGATGCGCCGCCGCTGCCGGCGGGCTGCACCGGGCCGTTCGGCGGAGATCCCGGCTGCGCCGACGGCGTCTGTGACGAGACCTACGCCTACGGCTTTCGCAACCTGTTCCGGCTGTCGGTGGACCGGCTGACCGGGACGGTGATCGGCGGCGACGTGGGTCAGCGTGACATCGAGGAGGTCAACTGGATCGTCGCCGGCGGCAACTACGGCTGGCCGGTGCGCGAGGGGTCGTTCTGCCTGGAGCCGGGCCGCGGGGTCAGTTCGTTCTTCGACTGCGCGGTGTCGGAGCAGAAGCAGCCCGAAAGGCTGCCGGTGGTTCAGTACGACCACGACGAGGGCTTTTCGGTGATCGGCGGCTATCTCTACCGCGGCTCAGGCGTGGCGGAGCTGTTCGGCCGCTACATCTTCGGCGACTTCATCGGCGGCGACCGGCAGGGCGGCCGGCTGTTCTACCTCAGCCGGCCGATCCGGGTCGACAACCGCTTCCGGTGGCTGATCTTCGAGCTGGCGATCCAGGACCGGGAGCGGCTCGGCTACCGCCTGCTCGGCTTCGGCGAGGACAGCGCCGGCGAACTCTACGTGCTGGGCGCCGGTGCCGGCGGCGGGATCATCGAGCAGATCGTCCCGGCGCAGTAACCGCGGCGGCCCTCTGCCCTTGCGGGCTGGACGCGGCGCCGAGGCCAGCCACGGGTGGCCCGGGGCGGGTGACCCCCAGGGCCCGGGAAGGGCGGGCGCCATCGGCGCGATGTGCATCAGATGCGCGGGCCCG
>CAYVUM010000030.1:0-1398 GCA_964454795.1 uncultured Rhodospirillaceae bacterium | reverse complement strand
GGCCAGCCGAGGGTGGCCCGTGGCGTGTGACCCCCTGGGCCCGTCATGGCCGGGCGCCGTCCCGGCCATCCAGGGGGGGGGCTCAGGGCTCGGGCGGGCGGTCCGCGGCTGCCTGCAGCGCCTGGAACACCTCGACGATGGGTGCGAGCAGCGCTTCGTCCGGCTCCCGCCCGCTTTGTTTGCCGACCGGCAGATCGTGGCGCGCTGTTTTTCCGATCGGGTCGGCAAGGGCGGGGGGACACGCTGGAACGATGGGGTCAGCGACCTGAACGGGCCGGCCCGGGGGGGGGCCCGGACCGGCCGTGAGACCCCGTCTGCCCTGGCCCTACTCGGCGGCGGCCGGCTCCTCCATCGGCGGCGCCAGGGAGGCGCCCCGGTTGGACAGGTGCAGGAAGTGGATGTGCTTCTCGTACTGGCCGATCACGTCGGCGATCACCTGCGCCTTGGTGTAGCCCATGATGTCGTAGTGCTGGCTGCCCTCGAGCAGATGCACCTCCGCCCGGTACGAGACCGCCCTCTCCTTCTCGCGCTTCGTCTTCTCCAGCTCGCCCATGGTGAACGCCGGCGCCCAGATCGCGTGCGCCACCACCGCATAGACGAACTCCCGGGCCTCGCCATGATCCACGACCATCCGGACCTCGTCGGGCTCCTGGCAGACCCTGGCCTCAAGGCCCTCGGTCTTGCTGATCTCTTCAGCCACCTCGTCCAGCGCCGGCCTGACGGTGTTGGTGAAGAACCGCTCCAGGCTGTCCCGGTGGGGGTGGCTCAGGATCGTCTTCAGCCGGTGCTGCCACGGTACGTCGGTGCCGCGGATCGGCACCGCCCCCGGCAGCTCCTGGCTGATCCGTCGCATCCCCTCCATGCTGAGGCTGCGATACAGCCCGTAGCAGACGAACAGCATCAGGAAGGTGAACGGCAGGGCCGCGGCGATCGAGGCGGTCTGGAGCGCGCCGAGGCCGCCGGTGAGCAGCAGCACCGCCGCCACGGCGCCCTCGGTGGTCGCCCAGAACACCCGCTGCCAGACCGGACCCTCGTCCAGCCCACCGTTGGTCAGCGTGTCGATGACCAGCGAGCCGGAATCGGACGAGGTGACGAAGAAGGTCACCACCAGGATCGTCGCCGCCGTCGAGACAATGGTGGTCAGCGGGAAGTATTCGAGGAACTGGAACAGCGCCGTCGGGACGTTTTCGGCCACCGCCGTCGAAATCGTCCCGGCTGCCTCGCCCAGGTCGAGGGCGATCGCCGAATTGCCGAACACGGTCAGCCAGATGGCGGTGAAGCCAACCGGAACGAACAGCACGCCGACCACGAACTCGCGGATCGTCCGGCCGCGCGAGACCCGGGCGATGAACATCCCGACGAACGGCGACCAGGCGATCCACCACGCCCAGTAGAACA
>CAYVUM010000029.1:29856-33667 GCA_964454795.1 uncultured Rhodospirillaceae bacterium | reverse complement strand
GCGGCGGCGATCACCTCCTCATCCCGCACCGAGCCGCCCGGCTGGATCACCGCCGTTGCGCCGGCCTCCGCGCAGACGAGCAGGCCGTCGGGGAAGGGAAAGAACGCATCCGAGCCAACCACCGCGCCCTCGGTGCGCGGCAGTGGCTCACCGGCGGTCTTGCGCGCCTCTTCCGCCTTCCAGGCGGCGATCCGGGCCGAATCCACCCGGCTCATCTGACCGGCGCCGATTCCGACGGTGGCGAGATCCTTGCAGAAGACGATGGCGTTGGACTTGACGTGCTTGCAGACGGTGAACGCGAACGTCAGGTCCGCTGCCTCGCGGCCGGTGGGCGCCCGCCTCGTCACGATCCGGGAGGCCCCTTCGCTTACGGCATTGTCCCGGCTCTGCAGCAGGTAGCCACCGGCCAGGGAGCGAAGGGTCATGGCCTCAGCGGAGCGGTCGGGCATCGCGCCGGTCAGCAGAAGGCGCAGGTTCTGCTTCGACGACAGCACCCGTCGGGCGTCGGCGTCGGCATCGGGGGCAATCACCACTTCGAGGAAGATGTCGGCCAGGGCCTCGGCGAGGGCGCCGTCGAGCACCCGGTTGACGGCGACGATGCCGCCGAACGCGCTCACCGGATCGCAGGCGAACGCCCGGACCCAGGCCTGACCGGGGTCATCGGCAACGGCAACGCCACAAGGGTTGGCATGCTTGATGATTGCCACGGCCGGCGGATCGAACTCGGCGACAAGGTCGAAGGCGGCGTCGGTGTCGTTCAGGTTGTTGAAGCTCAGCTCCTTGCCCTGGACCTGCTCGGCTGTCGCCAGCCCCGGCTGACGGGGATCCGAGACGTAGAAGGCGGCGCGCTGGTGGGGGTTCTCGCCATAGCGGAGCCGCTGCCGGCGGGTGCCCGCGAACACCAGCCGGTCCGGAAAGGCATCGCCCGCCTGCCGCGCAAACCAGGCTGAGATCGCCGCGTCGTAGGCGCCGGTGCGGGCATAGGCCTTGGCAGCAAGCGCCTGCCGGGTCTCGAAGGTCGTCTCGCCGCCGTGCCCGCTCATCTCCTCAAGTACGCAGGCATAATCGCCGGGATCGGTGACGACGGTGACAAACGCGTGGTTCTTGGCCCCGGCCCGGATCAGCGCCGGGCCGCCGATATCAATGGTCTCGATGCAGGCCTCGGCATCCGCGCCGCGGGCCACCGTCTCCTCGAACGGATAGAGGTTGACGCAGAGCAGGTCGATCGGGGCGATCCCGTGGGCGGTCATCGCCGCCTCGTGCTCCGGATTGCCGCGGACGGCAAGCAGGCCGCCGTGAATCTTCGGCTGCAGGGTCTTGACCCGGCCATCCATGATCTCCGGAAAGCCGGTGAAGTCGGCGACCTCGACAACCGCCACGCCGGCCTCGCGAAGCACTGCCGCCGAGCCGCCGGTCGAGAGAACCTCGACCCCGAAGCCGGCCAGAGCCCGGCCGAACCCGGCCAGTCCGGTCTTGTCGGAAACGGAGATCAGCGCCCGCCTGATGGTCATCGCTCTGCCCTTCTTCCTTCTTCGAACACCCGGCCTCCAACACCCGGCGGCCTACCCGGCAGCCGCGCGCCTGACCGGCGGTTCACCGCCCGCATACTCCGGGACCAGCCGGCGGATCGCCACGCGCATCCGCCCCTCGTCACCCTCGCCGCAGGCCGCCTCGAGGGCCGCCAGTTCGGCGCGGAAACGGTCGGGATCGGCGGCCTCGGGGGCGGCAAGCCGGAGCCCCGGACAGTCGGTCGGGACCAGGTCCTCGGCATCGCCAAACAGTTCCTCGAAGAGTTTCTCGCCAGGGCGGAGGCCGGTGAACACGATATCGATGTCGATGCCGGGGCGCAGTCCGGTCAGCCGGATCATCTGCCGGGCGAGGTCGAGAATGCGCACCGGCTCACCCATGTCGAGGACGTAAATCCGGCCATCCCCCAAGCTCTGGCGGCCGAGCGCCGCCGCCTGCAGGATCAGCTCCACGGCCTCCCGTACCGACATAAAATACCGCCGCATCTCCGGGTGGGTGACGGTCAGCGGGCCGCCGATGGCGAGCTGACGCTGAAACAGCGGTACCACCGAGCCGGTCGATCCCAGGACGTTGCCGAACCGCACGGTGACAAAGCGGGTGCGGGTTGCCGGCATCAGGTCAAGCCCCTGGCAATACCGTTCGGCGATCCGCTTGGTCGCGCCCATGATGCTCGACGGGTTGACCGCCTTGTCGGTGGAGATCATCACCATCGCCTCCACGCCGTGGGCAACGCAGGCGTCGGCGACGTTGATCGTCCCGAAAACGTTCGTCTGCACGCCTTCGGCGGGATTGGCCTCAACCAGCGGCACATGCTTGAGCGCGGCCGCATGGAAAACGATGTCCGGCGCATGACTGGCGAACACGGCCGCGGTCCGCTCTCGGTCGCGCACATCGGCGATCACGGCCGGACAGGACAGGCGCGGATGTGCCGCGGTGAGCTCCTGCTCGATGGTGTAAAGATTGAACTCCGACTGCTCAACCAGGACCAGGCGCGAAGGCCCACCGGCCGCGACCTGGCGGACCAGTTCGCTGCCGATGCTGCCGCCAGCCCCGGTGACCAGCACCCGCCGCCCGGCGACCATCGCCCGCATCGCCTCGCGGTCGAGCGGTGTCTGCGGCCGGCCGAGGAGGTCCTCGAGGGCAACCGGCCGCAGGTCGGAGGCGGCCTCGACCCCGGGGCGGAACTCGGTCAGCCGCGGCAGCCGGGTGGTCGTCAGGCCGAGCCCGTCGGCCACGTCGATCATCTTGCGGAGCCGCGCGCCGTCCAGGTCGTGGGCGGTAACGATCATCCGGGACGGCGGGGTTCCCCGCTGGCGCAGGGAGGCGACCGCCTCCGGGATGTCCTCGAATGTGCCGAGAACCGGGACGGCGTGGATCTCCTGGCCGACCCGCTTTTCCTTCTCAGCGACGATGCCGACAGGGACATAAAGGCCGCGCCGGTCCTGCCGCAGCGCCTGAATGAACATGGCCGTCTCATGGCCGGCACCGGCGAGCAGCACCGGGATTTTGCGGCCAGCCTCACCGGCATGCCGCCGGACCATCCGCTTATCCTTGGCGCCGCGATAGAGGAACCGCGGGCCGCCGAGCAGCGCCATCAGCACCAGCCAGTTGATGAACGGAACCGACCGCGGCAGGGCCTCCAGGCGGGTCCAGGTGAACATCACCAGCACGAACACCAGCACGGTCAGCGTTGTTGCCCGGGCCACCGCTGCCATATCGGCGAGCGATGCATAGCGCCAGACCCCGCGATAGAGGCCGGTTGCGAGGAACGCGACCGCGGCGATCAGCGTGAAGACGGCCGTCGCCGGAATCAGAATTTCCGGAGGATAGTAGTCGAACAGCCCGGACCCCACCCGCAGCCCGAGGGCGAGGACGAACGAGGCCGCGGCCATCACCACGTCATGGCCGAATACCAGCCAGCCCCGCCGCGGCAAGACCAGCCGCGACCGCAACCAGGCGAGGCCGCTCACCGCCCGGATATCTCCGCGGCGATCCAGGCGCCGGTTTCCTTGAGTGCCTGCTCCATGGTTTTTGGGGGACTCCAGCCCAGCTCGCGGCGAATCAGGGCATCATCGACTCGAAAGGATCCGGCCAGCCGGTCCACCGCCCCGGCCTGCCCGACCAGTCCGGCAGCGGCGCGAAGCAGGCCGGAGGGGACCGAGACGATCAGCGGCTCGCGGGCCGCGCCCGCCCCGGCGCGACAACCCAACCCCGCCACCAAAACGAACCCCACCACGTACAGCACGATGCTGGTCACCAGCGCGATCGCCAGCCCGGCCACCAG
>CAYVUM010000029.1:21875-29846 GCA_964454795.1 uncultured Rhodospirillaceae bacterium | reverse complement strand
TGGGCCCCCACTCTTCCCGCGGCCCGCGCCCGGCGCCGGCCGCGGCGATCCTCAGCAACCGGGCAACCGTCACGTCCGCGCCATCGCGAAGCAGGAAGGTCCGCCCCCCGGCAGCGGGGTGATCGACCACGAGGCGCACCGCATCGGCGAGATTGCCAACGGCAAGGAGACTGCGCAATGCCTTAAACCCGCCAAGCGGCAGCATCCGGGCGCGGACGGCGAGGCGGAGCAGGGCATACAGGTTGCCCGGCCGTATTCCCGGGCCGTAGACGGGCGGCGGCCGCAGCACCACCGTGTCCAGCGACATCGCCGCCGCTTCTGCCGCCAGCGCGGTCTCGCCGTCGGCTTTCGAACGGGCATAGACGCCGACCGGAACGATCGGCGCGTCCTCAGCCAGCGGCCGGCCGGCAGCGGTCACCTCGCCGTGGACCTTCGCGGTGGAGATCAGCACCAGCCGCCGAACCCCGGCGCGGGCGCAGTCCCGGGCGAGCTTGGCGGTGCCGTCGACGTTGAAGCGACGGAACGCCTGCTCCCCATCGCCGCCGGCCTCCATGGCCGACGTCTCCGTCCGCGCCGCCGCATGCACCACCAGGGCGACATCGCGCAACACACCGCTCCAGTCAAACCGCGGCCCAAGCCCGGGAATTGTCCGGATGTCGAAGCGCATCAGCGCCTCGGCAGCGCGCGGGTTGCGGGTCGCCACCGACACCGTGAAGCCGGCTTCGGCGAGCCGATGGCAGACAGCGCGGCCGACAAAGCCGGTTCCGCCGGTAACCAGGACCCGGGTCATCGCCGCATGTCTCTCCCACCGGCCATTCCTGATCCCGGACCGGACGGGCCGGCGCTGTTGACGACCGGCTTCGTCAGCGCCGCCCGGGTTCCCCGTCAGACGGCGGTATCGGGCTGCCGCTGACCGCGCAGCAGCAGGATATGCAGCCCCGCAACGATCAGGCAAGCCGCGGCGACCGCAACCGCAGGCACACCGGCCGCAGCCGCCACCGCGGCGACCAGCAGTCCGAGGTTGGCCACCGATACCGCGATCACCACCCGGTCGTGGCGCCAGCCGGCAGCGACGGCGCGCTGGTAGGCGTGCTCGCGGTGGGCCTGCCAGGGTCGTTCGCCACGAGCAAGCCGCCGCAGCAACGTCACCGTGGCATCCACGAGGTAGTAGGACGGGAGAATCGCCGCTGCCGCCGGCTGGCCGCGGGCGGCCAGTTCCAGCAGCAGCCAGCCGAGCAGAAAACCGAGGGGAATGCTGCCCACATCGCCCAGAAACACCCGCGCCGGATGCCAGTTCCATACCAGGAACCCGGCCGCCGCCGCCGCAGCCGTCAGTCCGGCAAACACCAGAGCGTTGTCGTTGAGGAGCGGACCGGCGGAGACACCCGCGATCGCGGCCACCGCAGCGACCCCCACGCCGATGGCAGCCGTCTCGGCTCCGGCCAACCCGTCGATGCCGTCCATGAAGTTGAACAGGTTGATGAACCACAGCCATAGCGCCGCGGTCAGCGCCAGATCGAACGCCGGCGGCAGCAGCCCGCCGGCGACCGGTCCGGGCAACGGCGCAAGGGCGAGCGCCGCGCCCACGCATGCTGCCTGCGCAGCAAGCCGCGGCGCCACGGCAAGACCGCCCAGATCGTCAGACCAGGAGACGGCCGCCAGGCCGGCCGCTGCCAGCAACACGGCGAGCACCGACCAGGCGCCGGCCCACACCGCCGCGCCTGCCCAGACCACCAGCAGCACCGCCACCACACCCAAGCCGCCGCCTCGCGGGGTCGGCACGGTGTGGCTCGAGCGCTGATTGGGGTGATCGAGAATCGCCCGGCCCTGCAGCAGCCGCAGAACCTGGCCGACGACAAGCCAACTGGCCGCAAACGTGGCGGCGACGGCGGCGGCGCTTACAACGGCAAGGCCCGGCATCCCGACGCCGTCTTCAGGAAGGCCCGACGAAGCGCGGTTCCGGCAGGGCGACGACGAAGCGGCCGCCGGTGGCCTGGAAGCCGGCGTTATGGGCGATAATCGACCCGGCGAACGGCCAGGCCAGGACCACGACCGCCGCCGGCTCGCGCTCGGTGAGGGTCTCCGGCGAGACAATCGGTACGCCGTGACCGGGGGTCAGCAGGCCGTGCTTCCAGGTGCTGTCGTCGGCAACAAACGCCAGAGTGGCGGCGTCCAGGCCGACGGCGTGACAAAAGGTGACGGCGCGGCCACAGGCGCCGTAACCGGCAATGCCGCCGACGGCAGCGCGCAGCGGATCGAGCAGCTCGAACAACCGCTGGCGGGTGAAAGTGATCCGCTCGCCGAGGTTCCGGATCGTCTCGATCCGGTCGAGGCCGAACGCCCGCTCCCGCTCGATCGCCGCCGCGACCGTGGTCTCCTCAGGAGGCGGCCCGCCAAGCCGGCGAACCCAGCCGCGCAGGCTGCCACCCCGGTCGGCGCGCGGCTCGACGGCGATGAGTTCAAGATCGCAGGCAAGCAGCAGCCGCTGCAGGGGCGCGACAGCGTGGTAGTCGAGGGTCTCGTGACCAATGGCGTCAAACAGGCCGTCACCGACGATCGCTGCCAGCGACGGCACCTCGAAGACGAACAGTCCGTCCTTGGCGAGCAGCCGGCCGACGGCGTCGAGCAGGCCGGTCAGGTCGTCCGCATGGGCGAGGACCGAGTCGGCAATGACCACGGCCGCCCGGCCATGCTGGTCCTCGAGCCGTTCGGCGATCGCCGGCTGAAAAAACCCCGGGTACGTGTCGATTCCGCCGGCAACGGCGGCCCCGGCGAGGTCGACGGCCGGCTCAACCCCCAGCACCCGGCAGCCCGCGGCCTCGAACGGCTTGAGCAGCGTGCCGTCATTGGAGCCGACGGCGACCACCAGATCGTCCCGGCGCAGCGGCCGCCGGGCCATGATCTCGGCGGCGAACGCCCGAGCGCGATCGGCCAGCGGCGGGATTGTCGCCGTTGCCGAACGGTGCCGCTGGAACAGGGCGAAGGGGTCAAGCACATCAAGCAGCTGGACATGACCGCAGGTGGCGCAGCGGTAGAGGTCGAGCGGGAAGCAAGGCTCCATCGGCTCCGCCGATGCCTCACTCCCCGGCCCGGTGGCCGGGCGGCCATAGGCGGTGGCGGGCGGTGTCGGCGGCAAGGAGAGCGCCAGCTCCAGGTCCCGGCTGCCGCACAGCCGGCAGCTCTCGCGGTGGTGGACCCGGATCGTCACCGCTGTCCGTCCTGCCGGAACACCCATTTCACCGAGGCGTTGCCGCCGGACATCTCAGCGCTGGCGACGATCTGAACGCTGCGCCGCGGCCGGTCGCCGTCGCCAACGTGGGCGCTGTCAGCGACGGCAACAGCCGCGCCGATGACCTGGATTCGCCAGCCCGAACCGTTCCGGGTCCGGACCAGAACCGAATGGCCGTCCGGCAGCAGCGATGCCCGCACATCCGGGTGAAGGTGGAAGCGGATGGCGAACGGGGTTGGGGCGCAGTCGCTGCCGCGGTGCTGCTCCACCCGCTCAAGCGTATCTTCACCGCGGAGATCGCATCCGCCCGGCGCGAGGTAGAAACGGCGGCGATGGATCAGGCCGAACCGGCGGCGCCAGGCATCATGAGAGAGATCGAGCCAGGTCGCCCCGTCTGCTTCCCGACGGTCGACGGTGATGCGCTCCGGCCGTTCCCGGATGCCGCCGCCGGCGCCAAAGGTACAGATGTCGGCGCTGTCCACAATCAGCGTCGAGTGGGCATCGGAGCGGCGCAGGGCGAGCCGCCACTCTGGATCATCTGTGTCCATCGCCCCGGCGTTGACCACCAGGGCATCGGACCCGGTGCTCATCGCGAAGGCGAACAGTCCGGCATGAGCGCGCTGGTCGGCGCCGGCCGCAGGCGGATGACCGGCATCGACGACGATCGTCACCGGCCCGGCAGCGAGGCGCTGAAAGCCGCTTTCGGGATAGCCGGTCCGGGGCGGTCCGCTGACCCCGGCGCGGGCCAGGACCGCGTCGATCAGGGCCGGATCGCCCTCGCCACCGCCGTTGAAGGCGGCCAGACGGCCGTCTCCCAGCTGGAAGCCGCGCAGCGCCGGGGCCATCCGTTCGATCGCCGCGGTCAGCGCAGGCGGAACCGGCCGGCCGGCGCTCTGCAACGCCGCACGCACGTCGAGGCAGTCGCGCAGCACCTGCAGAAGCAGCGCCGGCGCCCGCTCGGCATGGCTGCCGTCGGCGGAAATCTGACGATCCAGCGCATCGACGAGGCCGGCGAGCGCTTGGTCCACTGTACCCTGACCAAGGGCCAGGGCAGCGAACAGCCGGGCCTTCGCGACCGTAACCGTCGCAATCACCGGCCGCCGGTCCGGACGGATCCGGGCGAGGTGACGGGCCTGGCGCGCCGCAGCGCCGAGAAACCGTGGCGGGAAATCGTCTTCGGCCCCGGCGAGCAGGTAATCCGCGGCCGTCAGCCAGGAGACCAGCCGGCTGGCGAGCACGTCAGAACGCCAGGCCGGCAGGCTCCAGCGGCGGTTGGCTTCGATCCAGTCGTCGATGAGGGCGCGCGCAAGGAGCTGGCCGGTCCGGCCGCCGTGGGCGCGCAAGTCCATCAGCCAGGCGAAGCCATGGAGGGCCGCCGCGGCCGCCGGCTGATCGGCAACGGCCGCCCAGGGCTCCCGGCGCATGGGGTAGCGGCGGCCACCGTACAGAAACGAGCCGTCGAGCATCGCTTCCGCTGCGATGCGGTTGGCGGGCCAGGAGGTTGCCAGATCGACTTGAAGCCGCGCCGGCACCGGGCCGTTCAGCCGCCATCGCCAGACCGGCGACCGGTACCACCAGCCAGAAAGGCCGCCGGTCGCCGCGGCCCGCTGTCGCGCCACGGATCCGCCCGGGGATGTCGGCTCGCGCCGCCCCGGCCCCGGGTCCGCCGGGTCAGAGGGGATCGCCGCGGTTCTGGTTACCGAAGAGGTCATGGCCCGGGGCTGTGTCGGCCGGTTGCTGGTTGGACGCCTCACCCCGATCACTCCTGCCCGTTCGGGGCCGCGTCAGAGCAGGTGTCGTAGCAGTTCACCGGCGGTGCCGCAAGCCGGGCTCCGGTCGCGCCCCCCGGCTCACCGCCGCCGCAGCCGCAGCGCGTAGAAGCCGTCGATGCCGCCAAGGTCCCGCCACCGGGAGGGTAACGTCCGCACCGCTCCCGCGGCATCGGCGAACGGCGCGAGCGACTCGTCGGCGGCGACCGGGACGGCGTCGAACGGCAGGCCGCCCGCGGCGATCGCGGCGAGGTGCGCGGGTCCCTCCTCCGCCTCCAGGGAGCAGACACAGTAGACGACCACGCCACCCGGGCGGACCATCCCGGCCGTGGCAGCGAGCAGCCGCCGCTGGGTGGCCGCCAGCGCTGCCACGTCTTCGGGGCGCTTGATCCGGGCGATGTCCGGATGGCGGCGGATCGTACCGGTGGCGCTGCACGGGGCGTCGAGCAGCACGGCATCGACGGCCTCCTCGGGCTGCCAGCCGGCGGCATCGGCGACCACCGCCTCCGCCCGCAGCCCCAGGCGGTCGAGGTTTTCCTTGAGCCGGTCGAGCCGGGCGGCGGAGCGGTCAACGGCGGTCACGCGCGCACCGAGCGCGGCGAGTTGCGCGGTCTTGCCGCCCGGGGCCGCGCACAGGTCGGCGACGCGGGCTCCGGCCAGATCGCCGAACAGCCTGACCGGCAGCGCCGCCGCCGCATCCTGAACCCACCACGCGCCCTCGGCATAGCCGGGGAGTTCGCCGACCGCTCCGGCCCGGTCCAGGCGAACGCTGCCGGTGGGCAGGACCCGGGCGCCGAGCCGGGCGGCCAGCGCCGCCGGATCACCAAGCCGCGGGTGCGGGGTGAGATCGAGGGGCGGCTCGACGAGATGGGTTTGAGCGATTTCGCGGGCGACCTCGGCGCCGAACGACGCCGTCCACGAGCCGAGCAGCCACGCCGGGGTGTTGAGGGCGATGGGATCGCCGCCGGCGATCAGGCCAACCCCCTCGCGGCCGATCCGGCGCAGCACGGCGTTGACCAGCTTGAGGTAACGCCCCTGGCGGTGCCGGCGGGCCAGGGTCACGGCGGTGTCGACGGCGGCATGGGGCGGGGTGTCGAGAAAGACCAGCTGGCAGGCGCCGAGGCGGAGAATATCGCGGGTCGGGGCGGCCCGGTCGGGTAGCGGCTCATTGAGGCAGCGATCAATCAGGGCGTCGATCTCGCCGAGCCGGCGGAGCGTGGCGGCAGCGAGCCGGAGGGCGAGCGCCCGGTCGCGGCCGTCGAGCCCGGCCCGGACGGCGGCCCGGTCGAGGCTTTCGTCCAGGGGACGGCGCCGCCGCAGCACTGCGGCCAGCGCCTCAAGCGCCGCGTCGCGGCTGGCCAGTCCGGCATCGGGCTGATCGGCCGGCGCTTCCCAGGTTGCCGGACCGTTTGCCGGAACCTCCGCAGCGGTGAGTGGCGGCGCGCTCAGCCCCACGGTCCTGCGGCCGGCCGCGTGGACGGCGGCCTCCGTCGCCGCGAGGGCGATCCACTCCACGGTCCGCCCGATGTCTCGGCCGGCCCCGTCGTTCCCCGCGGCGTCGAGGCTCCGGGCCCGGCCAGCTCGAGCAGCCGCTCGACCCGGTTGGCGGTGCTGGGATGGGTCGAAAAGAGATTGTCCGTGGCGCGGGCGTGCAGCGGGTTGACGATGAACATGTGGGCGGTGGCCGGGTTGCGCTCGGCCGCGGTGTTGTCGATCCGCTTCGACGCCTGGTCCAGTTTCTGCAGGGCCGAGGCAAGCCACAGCGGCTGACCGCAGATCTCGGCGCCGCCGGCATCGGCCCCGTATTCGCGGGTGCGGCTGCGCGCCATCTGCACGAGGCCCGCTGCCAGCGGCGCGACGACCATCAGCAGGATCGCACCGATCAGACCGATCGGGCTGCCGCCGTTATTGTTGTTGCCGCCGAACAGCGACTGCAGCCAGTAAAGATTGCCAAGGATGCCGATGGCGCCGGCGATGGTCGCGGTGACGGTCATCACCAGGGTGTCACGGTTGCGGACATGGGCAAGCTCGTGCGCCATCACCCCGGCGATCTCCTCATAGCTGAGGCTGTCAAGCAGGCCGGTGGTGGCGGCAACGGCGGCGTTGTCCGGGTTGCGGCCGGTGGCGAAGGCGTTGGGCTGGGGGTTGTCGATGATGTAGACGTTCGGCATGGGCAGGCTCGCCCGCTGCGCCAGTTGCTCGACGAGGCCGTAAAACTGCGGAGCGGTGCGCGCATCCACCTTGCGGGCCTTGTACATCCGGAGAACGATCTTGTCGGCGTTCCAAAAGGCGTACAGGTTGGTCGCCAGGGCGATCACCAGGGCGATCATCATCCCCGACGGGCCGCCAAGCAGGTAGCCCACGCCCATGAACAGGGCGGTGAGCACGGCAAGCAGAAGACCGGTGCGGAACACGTTCACGGCAGCCATCCCTCAGGTCTGCGGTCGAGCCCATTGCGTAGACCTTAGTAGGGCCGGCAGCGGCCGGCCTGCAAGGGCTCCGGCAGAGGAGAATTGAGCATGCAGGAAAGCGAAACGGATCGGGCGAGACGGACGGACGCGCCGGAGCCGCAAGCCGGCGCAAGCGGTGCTGTGGAAACGGAGGCGCGCGACCGGCTTGCAGCGGACGCGACCGCCGAACACAGCCCGGAGACGGCCGCGGATCACCCCGAAGACGCAGAGAGCATCCCGGAGGATGGCGGCCCCCAGGGCCCTGAGCCGACCCGCTACGGCGACTGGGAACGCAAGGGCCGCTGCATCGACTTTTGATCCGTTCCATCAGCGGCTGACGGCACGGATCCGCGCGGCCCTTGCCTCCAGGTCTGTGGCGGCCTCGGTGCGACCGGTCGCCCGGTAGAGACCTGCGAGGTTCTCCAGGCCGGTCGCCACGTCGGGGTGGTCGGGGCCGAGGGCAGCCTCGAAGATCGCCAGGGCGCGGGTGTAGAGCGGCTCGGCGGCGGCGTACTGGCCCTGG
>CAYVUM010000029.1:20545-21775 GCA_964454795.1 uncultured Rhodospirillaceae bacterium | reverse complement strand
GTCTGTTCGTCTCGCCGCTCTTCGAACAAAACCAGAATGCCGAATCCCGGCGCAACCGTCAACCGCCCCTGTCAACCGCCGCCGTCAACCGCCCTGGCGGGGCCATCGGCGCCGGTGCGGCGCGCGCCGGGACCGGGTATGCTCGGGCCACCGCCCTGGGGAGACGCCATGGCCGGCACCGAACCGTTTCTGCTGACCGGCCAAGAGGGACAGGTTGCGACCGGCGTGCAGCGGACACAACAGCCGAAGCAAGCCCGGAAACAGCTGCTGCATCGACGTGTGACCGGCCGCTGATTGCGCCCGGCCAGCCCCGGGGGCGCCACCACCGGCGCTCTGGCCAATCTCGGCAACGGCCCCGCGGGAGGCCCGCCGGATCAGGCGGCTTCGGTCATGACCACCGGTCGCGCGGCTCCGGCCCGGCGGAGATGCCGGACCTTCAACAACACCACCAGGTGAAGAATAATGAACAGTGGCACGCCGAAGCTGGGAAACAGATTGAGTGGCCAGACGGCCATCGGCGCGCTGGTGACGCCATCGGCGACGAGTGCCGGGAACCGGCCGGTGGTCAGGCCCGCCGAGGCGACCGCAACGGCGAAGTCGAGCAGGCCGAGGCCGTGAAAACTCACGAACCCGCGTGACGTGGCATAGTCCGGATCGCGGTCGATCCGGGCGATCATGAACGCTGCGGCCACACCAATCGCCACGTCGCCAAGCGCTGTCGGCCAGGCGAACACCCCGGGCAGCACGCCATAGAAATACAGCGGCAGGAACCCGAAGCCGATGATGCGCCAGTGCTGGAGCATGGTGAGCAGGCGCAGGTCCTGGGCCAGGACAAACGCCCGGAACCGGACCGACATGGCATAGGCGGCGAGAAACACCACGACCGGCCCGACGACGGTGATCGCCACCGGCGGGACGACGCTGGCGGGATCATTGGCGAAGAGCCCGGTGGTGCCGATCGCCCAGGCGGCGGCAAACCAGAGGATCAGTCCGATCGCCGCAGCGCCGACGGCGGCCGGCGTCCAGGAGTTACGGCGAACCGGTCGGCTGTCCGCATGCTCGTGTTGGGGCACTCTCAGTCTCCTTTCAGAAGGTGTATATACACGTTTTTGCCTGAAAAGGTGGGCGGCTCTGCCCTGCCGCGATGGCCTCGAGCCGAAGCGGGAGAAAAGGCATGCCAGGGTGATGCGCTGTCGTCCGCGTCGCCGATCATTCGTCGATCATTCGTCG
>CAYVUM010000029.1:0-20445 GCA_964454795.1 uncultured Rhodospirillaceae bacterium | reverse complement strand
CGATCATTCGTCGATCATTCGTCGTCAAGCCTTCCGGTCGGTGCCGCCGGCAACACCGCCTCGACCGTCGCCCGCAGGGCATCGAGAAGGTCGGACCACCGCTCGCGGCCAAGCCGGTCGACCAGCCGGTGCTGGACCGACCGCCACAGCGGCAGCGCCCTTTCGAAGGCGGCGTACCCAGCCGGCGTCAGCCGCACCCGGCGGACCCGCTCATCAGCCTCGGGCGCGATAACGATCAGCCCGGCGCCGATCAGCGGCCTGAGGTTCCGGGTCAGCGTCGTCCGATCCATCCCCAGGACCTCGGCGAGCCGGGTCATCGGTGCATCCCCCAGTTTGCTGAGCGCCGCCAGGATGGTGAACTGGGTGGCCTTGAGGCCACTCGGAGCCAGCGCCGCATCGTAGGCCCGGGTCACCGCCCGCGCGGCCCGGCGCACGCTGGCGCAGGTGCAAAGCGAGACCTCCCGAGGGTCGCGGCCAGCGGCGGTGGCGCCGGCCACCGTTTCCAAATTCCCCCCGGATCGCTTCTTCGACATAGTAAGTGCATATACACTTATCAGCGGCCCGTGTCAAACCCCGCTGGCGGCCCGGGGCGCGGAGACGTGATATCGTCGGTGAGGGCATGTCGTGGGCCGCATCTGCCGGGCCCGCGGCGAAACAGCCGGTGGGGATGCCGTGACCGATCCTGAGCCGATCCTGCTCACCCGTCGCCAGGCGCGGCTTGCGGCACGCCTGATCGAGCGCTGGCAGCACACCGGCGCCTTGAGCCCCGAGACCGCGGACCGGCTGCGGACCCGTTACACCGTCGCCGCGTTCGACTGGCAGGGCCTCGCCCGGATCGCCGTGATCACCGCCGCCGTCTGCTTCGTGATCGCCGTCGCCAGCATCTTCGCCGATGCCTGGCTGCGGGCGCTGATCGCCCGTTATCTCGACGATGCCGTCGTCCGGACCGCTTCCCTGGCGGTGGCCGCTATCGCCCTCTATGCCTGGGCGTGGCTGCGGCGCCGACGCCATCCGGACAAGCCGATCACCACCGAAGGTCTGTTGTTCCTGGCCGTGGTCGCGACCGCCGGCGCGCTCTGGTCGCTGGGTGAGGCGCTCGCCCTCGCTGACGACGCCCACCGCCACCTGGTCCTGGCGGCCGCCCTCGCCTATGCCGGGCTCGGGATCTGGATGCCGTCGAGCCTGGTCTGGGTGTTCGCACTGCTTTCGCTCGGCGGCTGGATGGGGGCGGCCACCGGCTACGCGTCGGGCTGGGGGGCGTACTACCTCGGCATGAACTATCCGCTGCGGTTCGTGCTGTTCGGCGGTGCGCTGATCGCCGCCAGCGCCGCGTTCGCCCGGCTGCCCGCGCCGCGCCTCAACCGGCTCGCCCGCCCGACCCTGGCGATGGGGCTGCTCTATCTGTTCCTGGCGTTGTGGATCCTGTCCATTTTCGGGAACACCGGCGATCTGCTGATCTGGCAGCTGGCCAGCCCGGCGGCGCTGCTCGCCTGGTCCGTGGCCTTCGCCGCGGCTGCCGTGGCGGCGATCGGCCACGGCCTGCGCGGTGATGACCGGATGACCCTGGGTTTCGGCTTAACGTTCCTCGCCATCAACCTGTACACGAAATACTTCGAGTACTTCTGGGACCACCTCCACAAGGCGCTGTTCTTTGCGGTCCTTGGCGCCAGCCTGTGGGCCCTCGGCGCGCTCGCGCAACGGCTCTGGCGCCGCCAGGCCGCCGCCGGCATCGGCCCGCTCAGCGATCGCTGAGGGTGATGATCTGCTCGTAAGCCGGCAGGGTCAGAAAGTCGACGAAGTCCGGGGGGGTTGCCACCTTGCGGAACAGCGCGATGGCTGCGTCGAAGCGACCGCCGTCGAACCGTTCGGCGCCAAGCGTCTGCCGCAGGGTTGCCATCTCCTCATCGATCAGGGCGTCGACCAGGGGCTGATCGATGATCCGGCCGTCGTCAAACGCAGCGCCGTGTTTCAGCCATTGCCACACCTGGGTGCGGCAAATTTCTGCCGTCGCCGCATCCTCCATCAGGTTGTAGAGCGGCACGCAGCCGTTGCCACCGAGCCATGCCTCCAGGTACTGCACGCCGACCCGGATGTTGTTGCGGAGACCCGCCTCGGTGATCGCCCCCTTCGGCACCGCAAGCAGGTCGGCGGCGGAGACCTGGACGTCCTCGCGCAGCCGGTCCACCTGGTTGGCCTTGGGCATGTGCTCGTCGAACACCTCTCTGGCCACCGGGACCAGGCCCGGATGAGCAACCCAGGTGCCGTCGTGGCCGTCCTCGACCTCGCGCAGCTTGTCGGCGCGAACCTTCTCCAGGGCAGCGGCATTGGCCGCTTCGTCGGCCTTGACCGGGATGTCGGCGGCCATCCCGCCCATGGCGTGGGCGCCGCGGCGGTGGCAGACCTGGATCAGCAGCTGGCTGTAGGCCCGCAAGGCATGCACGGTCATCGTCACCCCGCTCCGGTCCGGCATGACGAAGTGCTTGTGATTGCGGAACTTCTTGATGATGCTGAAAATATAGTCCCAGCGCCCGCAGTTGAGGCCGGCGGCGTAGTCGCGAAGCTCGTAGAGGATCTCCTCCATCTCGAAGGCGGCAAGGATCGTCTCGATCAGCACCGTCGCCCTGATCGTGCCGGTGTTGAGCCCGAGGGCCGCCTCGGCCTCGCTGAATGCCTCCGCCCACAGCCGCGCCTCCAGATGGCTTTCCAGCTTCGGCAGGTAGAAGTAGGGGCCGGAGCCGCACGCGAGGGCCGCGCGGGCATTGTGGAAGACGTAGAGGCCGAAATCGAACAGCCCGGCCGAAACCGGGCTGCCGTCCACCAGCATGTGGCGCTCCACCAGGTGCCAGCCGCGCGGCCGGACGACCAGCACGGCCGGCTTGTCCGACAGGCTGTAGGATTTTCCTGAGTCCGGATCGGTGAAGTCGATGGTCCGGGCAACGGCGTCGCGCAGATTGATCTGACCGTTGATGAGGTTCGGCCAGGTCGGCGAGAGGCTGTCCTCGAAATCGGCCATGAACACGTTGGCGCCGGAATTGAGCGCGTTGATGACCATCTTGCGGTCGGTGGGGCCGGTGATCTCCACCCGCCGGTCCTTGAGGTCCGCCGGCACCGGCGCAACCGTCCAGTTGCCGCGACGGACCCGGTCGGTGGCCGGCAGGAAATCGGGCATCTCGCCGCGGTCGATCCGTCCCTGACGCTCTCCGCGGGCGGCCATCAGGCTTTCCCGCGATGCTCCGAAGCGGCGCTCCAGATCGGCGACGAACGCCAGGGCCTCGGGGGTCAGGATCGCTTCATAACCCGGTTCGACGGGACCGAGGAGGGCAACGCCGGGCGGGGTGGCGAGATCGGGCGTCGGGGGCATCGGGGTCTCTCCCTGAACGTGCCGCTGGCGGTCGTTGATGTCACCATTCCGAGTATAGTGGAGAGAGGGCGGCGAGACGAGTCGGGCCCGCGACCCTGCCAGCCGGCGCCGCCGGCTTGGAACTCAGGACGCGGGAACGACCAGCCGGGCCAGGGCGCGGGCCGGTTCCGGTTCAAGCGGCGTGATCAGGACCCTTGCCAGGTCGCCGGACCACGACACGACCGCGGTCAGATCGCCCCGCCGGATCACCGTCAACGCCGTCTCGGTACCGCGCGGCAGGTCCTCGCCCTGAAAGACGTACAGCGATGCCGGTCCGGGGCTGCCCGTGTACATCACCGATGCAACCCGGCGCTCCAGCAGCCAGCATAACCGGGCGCCTGCAAGCTGCAGTCCCGCCGGCCCCGATGCCGGCGTCGGAACCGGCCGGTCCAGCCTGGCCTGGAGCCACGCACGCACCTCGGCCGGGGACGAACTGGCGAAATCCAGGGGGCGACCGCTTTCCACGAAGCTCCGGTACTCTTCGGCCGGCCGTGTCGCCAGCGCCGCCAGGGTGTAGCCGCTGGTCCGCCAGGAGTCGAGGACGACGACCGTTGCGATGACCAGGACGATCGTCGCGGTCAGCGCGGCAAGCACCCGACGGGTGCGGACCGCCCGCCGCGTTGCCGCCGAGCGGGCCCGCTCCGCCTCAAGACCCGCGCAGATCCGCGGCCACAATGCTGGCGGTGGCCGATCGTTGCTGAACGCCCGGCGAAGGTCGGCTTCAAGGGTCATCGGCTGGTGCTCCTCCTGACCATCCCGCCGACGTCGTCGCTCGCCTCGTCCCGCGCATCCGCGGCAAAGGCCGCCAGCCGGGTGCGGAGCAGGCGACGGCCGCGCGCCAGGCGTGAGGCAGCCGTGCCTTCGGGGATTTCCAGAACATCGGCGGTCTCTCGATGACTGAAGCCCTCGATCAGCATCAGCACGACGACCTCACGAACCTCAGGCGGCAGAGCACGGATCGCCGCCTCGGCCTGCACCCGGAACTGAGAGCGTTCAGCCTCGGCTTCGGGATCAGCGTCCGCTAACGGCAGGGTGGTGAGCGCCTCCGGGGCGGCGTCGATCGAGATCGGCGTCAGCCACGACCACCGCCGGTCGCGACGATGCCGGTCCCTGGCGGTGTTGATCAGGATTCGGATCATCCAGGCGTGGCATCCCGCCGCATCGTCCAGGTCGACCGCAGCAGCAGCCCGGAAGCCTTTCAGATAGGCATCGTGAACCAGATCCTCAGCATCGGCGGGTTCGGCTGTCAGGCGGCGGGCGATCCGGTACAGGGTCGTCAGCATCGGCAACGTCCGTCGTTCGAACCGGCGTTGAAGCACCGCGTCAGGAGCGTTCATGGCGCGCCCGCTCTCCCCGATCCGCCGCTCCGGTACGCCCCCCGGTGGCGCCCTTACGATCCCGCCGCAGCGGCCCGCCCGCGCAATCGTCCGATCACCATCGCCAGGGCGAAGCGGTCGCCACCGCCGGCTCCGGCCAGAACGATGCCCGCGGCGAGGAACGCAAGCTCGCGTTTGAAGGCATTCAGATTGCCAATCAGCGACGCCTCCACGCTGATCTTGCCGGCGATATACCAGAGCATGACTGCGGCGACGCCGATTCCTGCCGGGCGGACGGCGAGGCCGGAAAGGATCAGGATGCCGAGGACAAACAGGATCGCGCTCGAAGTCTCGAAGGTCTTGATGTCCGGCATCCCGGCGAACACGCCGCCCACCAGCAACGGCAGCGCCACCGAGAGCCTCAGCAGCAGCCCAAGCGCATCCCAGTCCACGGGAATGCGGGCGGGCCTGGCCCGGAACAGCCGCGAATCCGCCGCATATGCGCCGACGCCGAGAACCCACAGCGCAAAGGCCATCCCCGACAGGCCGAGATCCCGGATCTGCACGAACATCGCGGGCGCCGTATAGGTGTCGACGGTGACGGCAACATTCGGCGAAGTCACAACCGGCAGGCTGAAGACAAACGACCAGAGCATCAGTGCGAACACGAGTGCCAGGGGGCGGACGAGCACACCGGCGATCAGGCAGAGTCCGCCGAGGAGCTCGAACGTGGAGAGCGCGGTCAGAAACGTCCATGGGGTGAGCAGGCCGTCGAACCGGCCGTTGAACAGCCAGTCGGCAAAAAACGTATTAAATTAACCGTGTGGACTCATGTAGCTGGCGACGAGCGCTGCTTCGGTTGTCGGGTCGAGCAGCTTTCCCAATTTGTTGATGCCGCCAATGAGGAAGACAGAGCCAAGACCGATCCGGAGCCACAGAGCGATCAGGTCCGGTCGTTCAAGGCCTGGAATGATGGCTGCCAGCCGGGAAGAACCTGGACGAAACGTCTCGCTGACGTTTGACATTTACGAAATCCTTTCGACGTGTGACAGAACATGACGCTCGGGCTGAAAGCGCTCGCCGAGACAGGCGGTCGCCATTACCGAGAGCAAAGCAAACGCCGCGATCGCAACGAAGGGCGCCGCGGCCAGGGCGGCGAGAACTGCTTGGGCAAGCCGACCGGGACGTGGCGGAAAGCTTCGGCCCATCGCTGATCTCCTCATGAAAACCGGCCGCGAACATCGCCGACGTTCCGGGTCGCCAACCCGGCTCACGGGCCGTTCGAAGACCCCGCGACGATCGCGCCGCCCCCTTCACAACGTCCGGCGCCGGTCTGCTCATGACCGCCGGACGGTCACCGACGCGTGACAGCGGCGTGAGCCTCAACGTGTCGTGCGCAGACGCGGAACCGCCGTGCGAGCGGCAGCCCCGCCCCCGGGCGGTCCCAGGTCAACGCCTGTCCCTCCGCTGCGCGGCCGGTCCCGGCGGTGGTTTCGGAGCGGCCTCGCCGCCGGCCCCTTAACCGAGATCAAAGCCGGACCGCAGGATCCGTGATAGCCCCTCCGCGGCTTTGAGCGAACGCTGCTTGGGCCTCACCTCCCCGGGCCCGACACATCCGAGCCTTGCCTTTCGCAAACACGGTAAGCGCCATGACCCGATGGCTGGATGATGAACCGGCGATCATTTCCGGCGCTGGCATCGGGATCGGCAAAGCGACTGCCCACAAATTCGCCTGCGAAGGAGCCCGTCTTCCGCGTCCCGGCTTTTCGGACGCTCTGGTCGAAGACGTCGCTGGCCCAATCACATCCACGTACAGACCTGGCGACGACGGAATGCTGGTGTCCACTGTGGGTTTGTCGATATGCGACCACACTCAAGCCGTCGTCCGGACCGCTACGGACGTTTGAAGCTTGTCTTTTTGGCCCCAGTCTTCGGCACGCTTATTTTTGTCTGAAGATTTGCCTTAAGGGAAGAATACTCTCGGGTAAGACAGGAAACACCATGCAGGCAAGCCGTACCCTCTCACAGTACATCAAGGACCTGATTTACGGTGCCAATGACGGCATCATCACGACCTTTGCCGTGGTCGCCAGCGTTGTCGGAGCGGGACTGGACGCTGCGGTCATTCTGATCGTCGGGTTCGCGTCGCTGGTGGCCGATGGTCTGTCCATGGCGGCTTCGGATTACCTGGCGAGCAAGTCTGAGCGGGGAGTCCGGGAGGCCCGCGGCGAAACCGGCGGGATGGGAGCAGCCGAGGAACGCCCGGAGGTCGCCGCAGCTTTCACCTTTCTGGCCTTTGTCATCGCCGGCAGCCTGCCGCTGTTACCCTATGCGCTCGTTCCCGGAACCCCCAAGCTGTTCCTCATGGCTGGCGCCGTGGCGGCCCTTTCCCTGGTCCTGATCGGCGCAATCCGGACGATGGCAACGGGGGGATCGGCGCTCCGGGGTGCGGCGGAAATGCTTCTCGTCGGCGGGGCGGCGATGACAGTCGCCTTCTTCATCGGCCGCTACGTGGCAAGCCTCACCTGACGGCGTCCTGACCGCCTCATGAGCGCACCTGTCGACGGAAAACGCCCGAAGTCTGGAGCGGGCGCTTGGCTTTTCGGTAAACCGTATCCCGAATCCTTTGGCAGGGCGACGATGCCTTTGTCACTTGAAACCCACGAGACATCGCCGGTGGCGAGTGTAGTAAACATTCGCATCACGATCCGGAAAATCTTCAGGGAAGACTGGAGAAAACTCGATAATGTCCCGGAAGCCAACCGCCTGCATGACGTCGATCAACCCGCGGTAGGTCGGATGCAGTTCCACCCGGTGGATTCCCCACTCCGAACGCTCCAAGTCCTTGGGAACACCCTGAATATAGCCGGAAAAAGGCTCGCGGTGGGTGATCGTGTCCACGACTGCACAAACACGGCACGTCTCAAACGTGTGCTTGATCAACCGATATGGATCGGTAATATGATACATAAGGCCAAGATTCAGAACAATATCAAATTGCACGCTATTTTTTTGGGTAACGTCGTAGATGTCTGCGCATTCAAATTCGACATTCTGCACGCGCACATATTTCGCGAGCATCTTTGCTTTGGCAATATTATCCGATCGAACATCGATACCAAGAACTTTTTTTGCCCCTGAGCAAGCCAGATCAATCGAAAACCCGCCCCAGTTTGTCCCGAATTCAACCGCTGTGTAGCCCGCAATCGAATCGCCGAGAATTTTTCTCAACGTTCCATTGATCATCTTCATACGCATACACGTATTCGCCCGGATCCGTTTCTTGATGGCATCAGGATAGGCCTGTTCGTCGAGCGTCGATGCGCCACCTCCAAGGTAGAAGAAATACCCCCACTGCAGCTTGGTCAACTTTTTGATCAGCTCTTCATTACCCTCACAGTGAGTGTCCATCAGCTTCATCACTTCGGGCAATGTATCATCAACGGGAATCTCCAGGCGAGGCAGAAGAAATTCGATCGGATAGAAATGGGATGCCCGAGCTCTCTTCAGCCAAACGGCATAATGCTGCGACCGTGTATCCAAATCAGGGGCAGAGGAGATGCTTGGGTTCCCCCACACATGGGCGACTGTCTCAATTTGCCGCCTGATCTCGGCTCTGTTCAGAAAATCGCTAGAAAACGCCGGTGCGATCGCGTGTTGCGTGGTGCCGGGAGCATGAGGGGCGTTGCCATTTTCGTTGGCCATCAATCAAACCGTGCCCTGTGGAGACGTGTGTTCGTTCGATAAATGCAAAAATCAGAACGGGTGGTCGGACACGACCCGTGTACCGGCACTGACATCTGGGCTGGCAAGTCCTGAATCGGTTGGAAAGCGCCGCCGGCGGACAGCGCCTGCGGTAACACTCTGCCTTCAAACCCGGGCAAGGGCAAGATCCGGCCCCCGGTACGCCCGAGACCGGCTGCAAGGGCTTCGCCGTTCGGGCCGGTGGCTCACCCGGATCATCGCGGTTTAAGGCTTGAGCCGGCGAGCCGGCGCATCGTTGCGGTCAGGCCGCCTGATAGCGGGCCGGCCTCGGGGGTGAGCGCCGGTGCACACGGAAGGGTGATGCCGGCGGCACGCCCCTCTGGCGGGTCCCGGGCCCAAGGGGGTCATCGCGGCCGGCAAATCCACGCAAACAATCGAGGACATTGAGCCATGTTTTTATCCGTTGTGCGATCGGAAGGCCTCGGTCACCTTTCTTACCTGGTCGGCGATGGCGATCAGGCCGCCGTCATCGACCCCCGGCGTGATTGCGATGTTTATGTGGAGATGGCCTACCGCGAGGGAGCGCGGATCACCCATATCTTTGAGACGCATCGCAACGAGGATTATGTGATCGGCTCCCGTGATCTTGCCGACAAGACCGGGGCGCAGATTTTTCATGGCCGGGCGTTGTCCTTCGCGTACGGCGAAAGCGTCGCGGATGGCGACGCGTTCGAGCTCGGTCGGGCACGGATAACCGTCCTGGAAACGCCGGGGCACACATTCGAGAGCATTTCGCTCGCTCTGGCCGACCTGGACTTCGCCGCGGAGCCCGTCGCCGTGTTCACTGGCGATGCCCTGTTCATCGGCGATGTGGGCCGCACCGATTTCTTTCCTGATCGGGCCGAAGAGGTCGCCGGGCTGCTCTATGACAGCCTTTTCCAGAAGCTGATGCCCCTCGGCGAGCATGTCATCGTCTATCCCGCCCATGGCGCCGGCTCGGTGTGCGGGATCGGCATGGCCTCGCGGGAGTTTTCCACGCTCGGCTACGAGCGTCAGCACAACCCCGCCTTGCAGGTCCCGGACCGGGCCGCCTTCATCCGCCGCAAGACCGGCGAACATCATTATATGCCCCCCTATTTCAAGGACATGGAGCGGCTGAACCAGCACGGCGCACCGCTGCTCGGAACCGGACCGCGGCCGCGGCCCCTCGATGCCGGGGCGTTTGCCGGGAAGATGACCGCGGGCCTCTTCGCGCTCGACATCCGCAGCCCCGAGGCGATCGCCGGGGCGAGCGTGCCGAACTCGCTGGCAATCCCTGCCGAACTGCTGTCAGGCTTCGCCGGCTGGTACCTGCCCCACGAGGCCGCGATCGGACTGATCGCAGCGGGTTACGACGACATCCAGCGGGCCGTCCGCCAGCTCACCCGCCTGGGATACGACAACATCGTCGGTTTTCTCGAAGGTGGATTGCACGCCTGGGAGACCAGCGGCCGGGATTATGCCACCATCCCGGCCCTCCACGCCAAAGAGCTGAGGCTCCGGCTGGAAGAGGCGGAGCCGTTCCTGCTCCTCGATGTGCGATCGCAGACCGAGGTGGCGTCCGGGCGTCTGCCGAAAAGCGTCCACGCCTACGTGGGCGAACTCCCCGGGCACATCCAGGACCTGCCGCGAGATCGGGTGATGACGACCTTCTGCGGCAGCGGCCAGCGGGCGATCATCGCCGCATCCCTGCTCAAGCGTGAGGGGTTCGACCGGGTCGAGGTCTGCCTCGGCTCAATGGCGGCTTGCCGGGCGGTCGGCTGCCCGATCGAGACCGGATGAGGCGATCCCGGCCCCCATCGGCCGGGTCACCCGGCGCGCCTGCCCATCCGGCGTTATCCCGGGGCCCCACGTGACCCGCGGCGCCACAACCGCCGCAGAGCGCGAACCCGCCGGCCGAGCCACAGAAGCCGTGTGGGGCCGCCTCCCCAATCACGCGGCGGCCGGCCGGTCCGCTTCGGCGGCCGGCTGGCCGGTGCGCTTGTGAGCGCTTTTACGGCCAGCCGCCGCTTCACGACGCCGGCAACTCTCAGGAGGCGGCGCCACCTTTGCTGCCGCTCCCCAAACACCGACTCCCCAAATCGGTAGCGATCGAAGAGGAGGGACTCCCAGCCGTGTCGCGCGCCACCGCGCGCCGGAAACCGGCTGGTATGCTGGCCGAGGCCACGCACCACCTCGAAGTCGACGCGCTCAATCGTCGTGGTCCGCGTGCCGTCCGGGCGCCGGACGCGCCGCTCCTCGAGCCGGCCGAAGGAATAGAACTCGAAAATCAGGAAATGCAGGAACCGGAGCCCTGTCTCGCTGTCCGGCGCTTGCGGATCGTGGAGAGCGGCGAGAACCTCACTGGCGCTGCCGACGACATGGTTCAACCCGGAATGCTGATAAAAGGCCCGCCCGACAAGCATCACCGGCTTGGACCAGAGGAGTGCGAGCAGGCCGGCATCGGCCTTGAAGCTGAGCACCGCATCGCAGAGGTCGAGCAGATCCTTGAGGTCCGTCGCACCCGGATCGATCGTGCCGGGCAATCCGGAAGCCGCCGCGCCCGGCGGATCCGTCCTCATCACCAACGACCAGTCTTCGGGAAGCCCCCGCGCCACCGACCCGATCATCGCGAGGAACTGCTCGCCGGTCGTCGTCCGGTCCGGAGGGGCGGTCGTCACCTCATCGTCCGGGCGCTGCAACGCGACCAACAGAACCTTCCGGTTCCCGGGCAGTCCCAATCGGCGGCGCGCCTCGGCCGCCCCGACGAGCAGTGGCTCCCCGTCCGGGGTGCTCCGCCTGAACCCGTCGATCCTGTCAAGGGTGGCAGTTCGCTCGGCGGCAGTCAGCGGACGATCCCAACGGGCCCGCTGGCCCGAGCGGCGGTCCGCCAGCAAGCCGCCGGGATCGAAATAAAAAGACCCGTCTAGCGCACCGCGTCCGGCAACGAGGATCGGCAGGCCGCGGGCACGGGCCCAGCCGCAGAGCCGCGCTATCCGGTCGTTTTCATAGGGTTTGTCGAACAAAATTCGCGTAATCTGCCTGGCATTGCAGAACTCTGCCAAGTCGTCCGCCGAGGCGAAGTCGTCCTCGCTTGCGAAGATGCACAGCCCGAGCTTCGGGCGGATTTCCCGGGACCAGGTCAACGCGGACTTTCGAAATAGCAGTGTTCTGCCTTCACAAAGGCTCGGCAGCGGCTCGGGTTCGTCGCCGTTTTTTTCAAATCGTTTCATGCATGCTTCGAAGTGCTGGTAGTTCCGGTCACGGTCAGCGCGGTAGCGTGCCGTCTCCTTGACCGGATGCCACGCATGAAAAAGGGCGAGACCCTTACCGAACGACAAATCGCCAAACAGCCGGTAAACGGCTTTCCAGCCGCGGTATTCCAAAACAGTTGCGAAATTTCCAGTATCAACACGCCAGTCGCGCGGAAGCGGAAATTTTCTCGCATGCCAGATCAGGCGGGTGTTAAACTCAAAATCCTCATATCCCCAGCCCGAAAAACCGACATCGTTACCGCCGCGAGCGAGGTAGTATTCGCGAGTATACAAGGTCGCTGACGTTCCTGTGGAGAGTTTTTCAATAATGTTTTCATCATTTATCAATGCTTTGTGGAGGAATTGAAAATGTCGCTGCGCCGGTGGTGTGTTCTTAAATTCACATGTTCCCCTCTCTGTCAAATAGACAAAAGGGATCATAATAAAATCTGCGGCATTTTCTTCAAGTCCGTGCGCACTCACCTCCTGACATAATTCGTGATAAAAATTATCATAGGGCATCAGGTCTACATCTTGAAAAAATATATAGCGCGATTGGGCGTACATTGCACAATAATTGCGACAACGACCAATGGAAAATGCCTGTCCTTCACTCTCCACGCGAATCAGACTAAATTCAAGCTCAGCACAGCACTGGGCAATTTCGTGGCGAAGTTGGACCGGTGAACCGTCATCGACGACAAGAATGTCGATCGTTTCCGGCCGGAGTTCGGATAAGTACCGATCCAGGCAAATATGAGTCAGACGATCCAAGGCGTCCGGACGGTCCTCGCTCACCCGAATGGGGAGAAGAACGGTGATCAGACTTTTTCGTGGCTGAAAGATGACCTCGGTGGCCAGCACATGCCCGATCCCAGAAAAACTGCCGACGCCGGCACCTGCTTTGCTTTAGGGCCTTGCCAATACGCGCGCAAGCCCACGGGCTTATCAGAGCGCTTGCGCAGGCTGGCCATCGCCTGCCCGGACCATCGCCTGTCCAGCCCTGGCGGCGTACAAGACCGCGCCGGGTCCGATGCGGCTCCGGCGGACCGGACGACGGAGCGGCGCCGGCGCACGTCCGGGCTCGGACCGCTCGCACCTTGCCACCAGCCGGTGATTTCGGCATGCTCCCCGCGCCGCGCCATGCACCGGGACAGATCGATGACGGACAACCGCGTCTACCTTTATGACAGCACGCTCCGCGACGGAGCCCAGACCCAGGGCGTCGATTTCTCGGTGGCCGACAAGGCGGCGATCGCCCGTGAGCTCGATGCCGTGGGCTTTGATTACGTGGAGGGTGGCTGGCCGGGCGCCAATCCCACGGATGATGCGTTTTTTGCCTCGCCGCCTGTCTTCCACCGCGCCCGGCTGTCCGCCTTCGGCATGACCCGCCGCCCGGGGCGCAGCGTCGACAACGATCCGGGTCTCGCCGCGGTTCTCGGCTCGGGCGCACCGGTCGCCTGTCTGGTCGGCAAGACCTGGGATTTCCATGTGCGGGTGGCGCTCGGCGCCGAACTGGATGAGAACGTCGCGATGATCGGCGAATCCATCCGCCACGGCGGCGAGCGGGTCGAGGAGGTGATGTTCGACGCCGAACACTTCTTCGATGGCTACAAGGCCAACCCCGACTACGCGCTCGGCTGCCTCAACGCCGCCTTCGAGGCGGGTGCCCGCTGGATCGTGCTGTGCGACACCAACGGCGGCACGCTCCCCCATGAGGTCGAGCAGATCGTTGGCGAGGTGGCCCGGCATATTCCCAGTGAGCGCCTCGGGATCCACTGCCATGACGATACCGGCAACGCTGTGGCGAACAGCCTGGCGGCGGTGCGCGCCGGCGCCCGCCAGGTCCAGGGCACGCTGAACGGCCTGGGCGAGCGCTGCGGCAATGCCAACCTGATCTCGGTCATCCCGTCGCTGGTTCTGAAGATGGGCTACGAGACCCGGATCGACGCCAATGACCTCACCCGCCTCACCCACATCTCCCGGCTGCTGGACGAACGGCTCAACCGGGCACCCGACCGCGGCGCCCCCTACGTCGGGGAATCAGCATTCGCGCACAAGGGCGGCCTGCACGTCTCGGCGGTGGAACGTGATCCGCGCTGCTACGAACACATCGTGCCCGAGCTGGTGGGCAACCATCGCCACATTGTCGTGTCCGATCAGGCCGGGCGCTCCAACATCCTCGCCCGCTTCCGCGACATCGGTCTTCACATCGATCCGTCCGATCCGAAGATCAACGACCTGGTGGAGATGGTCAAACAGCGCGAGTATGACGGCTATGCCTACGACGGCGCTGAGGCCAGCTTCGAGCTCCTGGCCCGCCAGGCCCTCCGGACCGTGGCCGAGTATTTCCGCTGCACCAGCTTCCGGGTCATCGACGAACGGCGCTGGAATGCCCGCGGCGAGCTGATCACCCTCTCGGAAGCCACCGTCAAACTGGACGTGGGCGGCCAGCAGTTCATGACCGTCGAGGAGGGCAACGGCCCCGTCAACGCCCTCGACGCGGCGCTGCGCAAGGTGCTGATCCCCGCCTATCCCAGCCTCGAGCAAGTGCGGCTGGTGGATTACAAGGTCCGCATCCTCACCCCCGGCGACGGCACCCGCGCGGTCACCCGGGTGATGATCGAAAGCGCTTCCGACCACGGCGAGCACTGGAACACCGTCGGGGTGTCCACGAATATTATCGATGCGTCCTACCGGGCGTTGCATGACTCCATCGTCTACAAGCTCGACCGTGACGGCGTGGAGCCGCAAAGCGCCCGCGCCGCCTGAGCGCCGGCTCGCAGCCGGCGCCGGAACGAACCGCTGAGACGGCCCGGCGCCGCCGGCACCAGCGCCGGCCAGGCGGATGGCTCCGGACCGGCGCCCGTGGTGATCCTGGTTGCCCCGCAGATCGGCGAGAATATCGGCATGGTCGCCCGGGCGATGCTCAACTGCGGCCTGACCGAGCTTCGCCTCGTCAATCCCCGCGAGTCCTGGCCCAACGACAAGGCCCGGGCAGCGGCCTCAGGGGCCGATGTGGTCATCAACGGCGCCCGGCTGTTCGCGACCACAGCCGGCGCGGTCGCCGATCTGGAACGGGTCTGCGCCACCACTGCCCGCGACCGGGCAATGACCAAACGCGTGCTCACCCCCCGCGCCGCCGCCACCGAACTGCGATCCTTCCTCGCCGCCGGCGGCCGCGGCGGCCTGCTGTTCGGCCCGGAAGCCAAGGGGCTCCACAATGACGACGTGGCACTGGCCGATACCATCGTCCATGTGCCGCTCAACCCGGGGTTCAGCTCTCTCAACCTGGCCATGGCGGTGCTGCTGATCGCCTACGAGTGGTGGACGGCCGGCGAGCCGGCGCCGGACGCCGTTCAGACCATGCCAAAAGAGACCCGACCGGCCACCAAGGACGAGCTGATCGGCCTGTTCGAGCACCTGGAGCAGGAGCTGGACGCCTGCGGGTTCCTGCGCCTGCCCGGCAAGCGGCCGATCATGGTGCGCAATCTGCGCAACCTGTTCGGCCGGGCGGACCTGACCCTGCAGGAGGTGCGCACCCTGCGCGGGGTGATCGCCTGCCTGACCGGCCGGCGCGGGCAACCGTGAGGAGCGACGGTGCGCGGATCAGGAAGTCTTCCCGTCCACGCGGTCGACCAGGGCGTTGATCACCGGATCGTCGAGAGGCCAACGGCGGCCATCCAGCGGAGCGCCGGCACAGCCGCATCGGGAGGGCCGGCGGCCATCCCTCACCTTCCCTTACCGGCGGGGAGGGGACGAAAGATGCAGGCGCGGAAAAAGAACCGGAGCAGCGAGCTTCAGGCCGCTGTTCGGCGTTAAGGTGCGACCGGAATGACCGGTCCCTGGTAGAGCACGGGTCCGGTCGATTCGCCCGTCGGCGAACCACCGGGGGGCTCGAGGCTGACCGCCATTGCCGCGCAGGGCGACTGTCGGCGATGTGCCTGACGGGGTCAGCTTCCCGGTGCGAGACACGCC
Organism: uncultured Rhodospirillaceae bacterium; assembly: GCA_964454795.1. Classification (GTDB taxonomy): domain Bacteria; phylum Pseudomonadota; class Alphaproteobacteria; order Rhodospirillales; family Defluviicoccaceae; genus CAYVUM01. The sequence continues at coordinate 4,774 of CAYVUM010000029.1, read as the reverse complement.
TGAAAGGAATCCGCGAGGGTCTCGAGCAGCGTGAAGTAGGCATCCGGCCCGGCCGTGATATCGGCGCCGAGCGGATCGAGAACTCCGGCGCGCGCGTTTGTTCCCTCTGTGATCGTGCGGACCAGCGACGGCTCGAACTGGGGCTCACGAAAAACGCAGCGGGCGCCGCTCTCGCGGATCGTCTCGCGGAGCTCGGCCACCTTCGCGGCCCCGGGAGGTCGCTCCGGGCTGACCGTGACCCAAGCGACCGGACTGAGGCCATAGCGTTGCTCAAAGTACTGGTAAGCATCGTGAAAGACCACGTACGGCAGTCCCCTGACCGGCGCCAGTTCCTCCTCCAGTGTCGCCTCCAGGCTGGCCAGCCGCGCCCGGACCGCATCACTGTTCTCATGGTAACGCTCGCGATTGGCCGGGTCGGCCTCGCTGAGGGTGGCAGCAATGTGTTCGACCAGCGCCGCAGCGTTTGCCGGCGAAAGCCAGATGTGCGGGTCCACACCCGTGTGGGCATGGTCGTCGCCATGATCGTGACGATGATCATGCCCGGTGTGCCCCTCCTCGTCGCCGGCGTGGCCCTCCCCGGCCGTATGATCCGGATCAGCCTCGTCGCTCTCCCGGTAGGAGAGCAGGGTCAGGCCCGGGGCAGTCTCGAGGGCGACGACCCGGGCGTCGTGCGACAGCGCCTCCAGCGGCTTCTCAAGAAACGTCTCCAAAAGGTCGCCGACCCAGAAAACCACGTCGGCCTGTTGCAGAGCGGCGGCGTCGCTGGGGCGCAGGGAATAGCTGTGCGGCGACTGACCGCCCTTGAGCAACAGGTGGGGTTCACCGGTTCCCGCCATCACCCCGGCGACCAGCGAATGGATCGGTTTGATGCTGGCAACCACCTCAGGCGCATCGTCCGCGGCCAGCGCAAAGGTTCCCGCCAGAGCGAACACGCCGCTGAGCACTGCTGTCGTTGCGATCCGGATCATTGCTTCTGCCCTTCCAATGCCGTACGATCAAGCTGCCCTTGCCCTTCCCTAAATGTAATAGTATAACATGTCAATATGGTTTGCCCGCACGCCCTCCGACCGATGAGCGGTGCTTTTCCGGCTGTGGATCACGATCACCGCGGCTGCGTTGCGACGATCCTCGCCGGTGCCGAAGCCGTCTGCGAGGCACGTCGGGTCCGGCTGACCACCCAGCGCCGGCGGGTCCTGGAAATTATCGCTGAGAGCCACGTTGCCATCGGTGCCTACGAGGTTTTGGAACGGCTCGCCGCCGACGGCAAGCGCCCGGCACCGGTCACCGTGTACCGGGCTCTCGAGTTCCTGATCGCCCAGGGTCTCGTCCATCGGCTGGCCAGCCTGAACGCCTATGTGGCCTGCGCCCAGGGTGCGGCGGCGCACGGCGCTCAGTTCCTGATTTGCAATCGTTGCGGCGCGATCGGCGAGATTGCCGATCCCGGGGTCAGCCGGGCAATCGCGACGGCGGCCGCGCATGCCGGATTTGCCATCGTGGAGCCGCTCGTCGAGGTGGCTGGGGTGTGCAGCCACTGCCATAACGACCGCATCGGACGTGCGCCTGCGTGGCGGAATAATGAGGCCGGTTGAGTCGCCGGGCTCCGCGGCAACGGCGACTGGCGGCGGTGCGACGGCGCCTCTGATCGCCGGCGAGGACCTCAGCTATGGCCGGAACCACAAGCTGATCGTCGATGGCGTCAATATCACCCTGCGGCCGGCGGAAATCACCACGGTGATCGGACCGAACGGCGCCGGGAAAACGACGCTTCTGAAGCTGCTGCTCGGTCTTCTGCCGCCGACCGCCGGGCGGGTCGTCCGCCGTCCGGGACTGCGCATCGGCTATCTGCCGCAGCGCCTGCATCTCGACCCGGTGTTGCCGCTCACCGTTGCCCGGCTGATGACCCTGACGGTGCGAAAAGATCGCGGCCGCATGTCTGCGGCCCTGGCCGAGACGGGGGTGGCGCACCTGGTTGACGCCCCCGTTCAGGCGCTCTCCGGTGGCGAGCTGCAGCGGGTGTTGCTGGCCCGGGCGCTGCTCGCCGAGCCGGATCTCCTGGTCCTCGACGAGCCGGTCCAGGGCGTGGATTACGCCGGTGAGGCGGAAATGTATGAGCTGATCGGGGAGTTGCGCCACCGGCGCGGCTGCGGCGTCGTCATGGTGTCTCATGATCTCCACGTGGTCATGGCGGCCACCGACCACGTGCTTTGTCTCAATCGCCATGTGTGCTGTGCCGGCACGGCCGAAGCGGTCGGTCGCGACCCGAATTACGCCCGGCTGTTCGGCCCCCGGGCGGCCGAGGCTCTCGCCGTCTATACCCACCATCACAATCACAAGCACACGCCCTCCGGAGAGCTCGTTCCCCTCGGCGAGGACCAGACAAGCCAAGCGGCCGGCGACGACTGATGCTCGAGGACTTCTTCATCCGCGCGCTGATTGCCGGGATCGGTGTGGCGTTGGTCGCGGGACCGCTCGGCTGCTTCGTGATCTGGCGGCGCATGGCCTACATGGGGGATACGATGGCCCATGCCGCACTGCTCGGGGTGGCCCTCGGCTTTCTCATCGATGTGCAGCTGATTGTCGGCGTGGCGGCGGTGACGGTTCTCACCGCGCTGCTGCTGATTGCCCTGCAGCAGCGGCCCTGGCTGGCGGCCGACACTCTGCTCGGCATCCTCGCTCACGGCTCACTGGCCCTCGGTCTCGTGGCCATCGGCCTGATGCCCTGGCTGCGCATCGACCTGCTCAGCTACCTGTTCGGGGATATCCTCGCCGTCACCGGGGGCGACATCCTCCGCATCTACGGCGGCGGTGTTGCTGTCCTGGTTGCCCTGATCGCGATCTGGCGACCACTCCTCGCGGCCACTGTGCATGAGGATCTCGCCCGCGCTGAAGGCGTGCCGACGGCGCGCGTGCGGACCGTATTCATGGTGCTGGTCGCCCTGGTGATCGCGCTGGCGATGAAGCTGGTCGGGGTGCTGCTGATCACGGCGCTGCTGATCATTCCGGCCGCCGCTGCCCGCCCCTTCGCCCGCACCCCGGAGCAGATGGCGGTCGCCGGCGCGATCACCGGGGCGGCAGCCGTCGTCCTGGGACTGACCGGTTCCCTCTGGTTCGATACACCGTCGGGTCCGTCGATTGTGGTGGCTGCAACCGGGTTGTTCGCAATGAGCCTCGCCCTCGCCGGTCGCGGCGCTCAGGCCGGTGGCGGCTGACCGGCTCTGCCTCATCCGTGAGCGTCCGCCACGGACGGCCGGGGCCGGGTCACTCACCAACGGCCCATCGTCAAGGCTTTGTCACGCAGCAGGCGCGGGATGGCGAGGATCAATTGTCATCCGAAAGCCAGACAGCGCACGGACCAGGACGAAAACCAGCGAGCCGGCGAGCTGACTTTCGCCGTCCCGCTGGCAAGCGCGAAGCGCGCCGTGGTGCGTGGCCGCGCACGCGTAAGCGAACGGAGTGAGCGCCCGGGGCTTGGGGAAAGGAAGGCGGGTCACGTCCAGGGCTCACGGGTATCAGGCGCTGGTCCGGTCGCGGGCAATGCGGTCCACGGCAGCGCCGCCGCAGTATCCGGGCGGCGGCCCGCCGCCCACGGCTTCACCGCTGCGCGCGCGGCCGGCGCCCGTCACCATGTCCAGCCTGGTCAAGGCGATTTGCTGGTAGTCGGCAAGATCAAGCCCGTCCCGTTCCTCCAGGAGCGAACGAAACACCGGAATGAGCCTCGCCTCGATTCCGGCTCTTGCCAGGAACTCGGCGGTTTCGGCGGGGTCTGATGAAAACAGCTGTCGCTGGACGTAGGCGAACGACAGCGAGGTCATCTGTGACAGGGCATGGATGAGAAAATCGAACTCACCGGAGCACAGCGCCTTGAGCGCGACGCTGCCGTCGAGCCGGCGATGCTTCTTCAGGATCGCCGCATACTTGCCCGGATCGACGGTGTCGGGAACGACCCGCGGCAGCAGCCGCTGCTGCGACGAACGGACCTCGCCGGCTGCCAGCGTCGGGAGCGACGAGTTCGGTACGTTCAGATAGCGGACCAGGAACGCGCGGACGTGAGCGCTTGCCGCCTCGATCAGCTTCTCGGCCACCGGCCCCGGCAGGCCACCGCGGGTCTCCGCCGACCGGGCGAAATCGGCATCGTCGCCGTAACGGTCGATCGCTTTCGCCCAGGTATCGGGGGCGATCCGCGCCGTCTTGTTGCGGACCAGCATGGTCACCGCCGGCAAATGCCGGCGCTCCACGATCGCCTCGCTGACCGCCTCGGACAGACCGTCGCGCCGGGCCGTGGCTTCCACCTGCCCAGGGGTGCCGCCGGCGACGATCACCGTCAGCACCTCGTCGGTCAGCACCGGGCTGAGCTGGAGGACCGGGATCGACACCTCCCCGATGTCGGCGGCGAGGCGCTCGGCGAGTGCCCGGGGAAGGTGGGGTGAGGCGGCGACGGAGCGGGCCAGGGCGATGCGGACCGTCTCGACGGTGTCGGCACACAGGTCCTGGACGATCGCCTCCGCAGCCTCGCGTTCGGCCGGCGCCAGCTCGGCATTGAGAAGCTCGCCCATCACCCGGGCCACACCGACCTTTTCAGGCAGCGCCTTGGTCGCGGTCAGCGAGGCGAGGCGTCGACGGGCGGGGCTCATCTCCGGTTCGATCATGTCTTGAACTCCGCCGCAGCGCCGGCCTCATCGACAACAGCACGGTCAGGACGGCGCCGGCTGCCCACTCTCTTTCAGAGGGAGGTCAGCGCATCGATGGTCTGAAGAATCCCGGGGCCGATGAGCAC
>CAYVUM010000028.1:0-33853 GCA_964454795.1 uncultured Rhodospirillaceae bacterium | reverse complement strand
CCGGCTGGCGGGTCCTCCGTGTGCCGCCCCCTAGGCAAGCTTTGCCCGGCTGTTAACCCCGCATTTATCCAACGCTTCCTACCCTCACGGCGACGTGACGGCCCGCAGCAGGTCGCCGGCAGCAGGGAACGCAATGGACCAGCTCGTCCAGGTCATCCGCAATCTCGGTGGGGTTCGCCTGGCGATCATCGGCGGCGTGCTCATTGTCCTCACCGGATTTTTCCTCTGGCTGCTCGCCAACCTGTCTGCGAACGAATACGCCCTCCTTTATGCCGACCTGGAGCAGACGGATGCCAACCGGGTGGTCCGGCAGCTGGGTGCCGAGGGCATCCCGTATGAGCTCCGGAACGATGGCACGGCGATTTACGTGCCCCAGGAACGGGTTGCCGGCGCCCGCCTGGCCCTCGCCGACAAGGGGCTGCCGGCCGGCGGTTCCATGGGCTACGAGCTGTTTGACGAAACCGACACCCTCGGCGTCACCAACTTCATGCAGAACGTCAACCTGGTCCGGGCGCTGGAGGGCGAGCTCTCGCGCACCATCCGGACCATCGACACGGTCAAGGCGGCGCGGGTCCACCTCGTGCTGCCCAAGCGTGAACTGTTCAGCCGTGAACGGGAGCAGCCGAGCGCCTCGGTGGTCTTGTCGATGAACGGCAAGCAGCGGCTCGCCAACGGTCAGGTCCTGGCGATCCGCCATCTCGTCGCCTCGGCGGTCCCCGGGCTGCGTCCCGACCGGATTTCCGTGGTCGACGACCAGGGCACCTTGCTTGCCGGCGGGTTCGAGAATGACCCGGTGCTGGGCGGTCTCGACCAGAAGGCCGAAGAGCAGCGCCACCGCTACGAAAGCCAGCTTGCCCGGACGGTCGAGCGGCTCCTGGAACGCACCGTCGGCCCCGGCAAGGTCCGCGCCGAGGTCACCGCCGACATGGATTTCGACCGGATCAACACCAGCGAGGAGGTCTACGACCCCGACGGCCAGGTGGTCCGGTCCACCCAGATCATCGAGGAAAGTGCCGCCAGCCGCGACACCGGCGGCGAGGTGCCGGTGACCATCGGCAACAACCTGCCCAATGCCGATCTGGCCGACGAGGAGACCCTCGGCTCGGAATCCTCGGAAGCCCGGACCGAGGAGACCATCAACTACGAGATCTCCAAGCGGGTGGTGAACCATGTCCGGGAAGCCGGAACGATCAACCGGCTCTCCGTTGCGGTCCTGGTCGACGGCACCTACGCCACCGATGGGGACGGCAACCGGACCTATGAGCCGCGCCCGGAAGCGGAACTCGACCTCCTCGCCACCCTGGTTCGCAGCGCCATCGGCTTCGACGCCGCGCGGGGCGACACGGTCGAGGTGATCAACATGCGGTTCGTCGAATTCGACCCCATGGACCAGCAGGAGCTGGACTTCGCCATGGGGCTGGAGAAGGAGGACCTGCTCAAACTTGCCCAATACGTCGTCCTGGTGCTGTTCGCGCTGCTTGTCATCCTCCTGGTGGTCCGCCCGCTGCTCACCCGCGCCCTGGAGACCATGCCCGTGCCGGCGACCGGGCCAATGGGCGATCTGCTGACCCACAGCGGCGATGCCCCCGCCCTGACCGGCCCCGAGTCGGCGCCCGCCGCGATTGCCGAGAAAACCCCCGGCGAGGAAGAGTTGGAAGAGATGATCGACCTTGAGCGGGTCGAAGGCCGGGTCCGCGCCTCGACCCTCAAGCAGGTCGGCGAAATCGTCCAGAAACATCCCGATGAGGCGATCGCCATCATCCGCAACTGGCTTCACGAGGAAAGCTGAGCCGCGATGACCCGTCTCAAGGACGAATACCGCCTGCTCACCGGCCCGCAAAAAGCGGCGATCTTTCTGCTCGCGCTCGGCCCGGAACGGGCGGGGAGACTGTTCGAGCGCATGGATGACGTGGAAATCCGCGGCCTGACCCAGACCATGGCCAACCTCGGCAACGTCAGTGCCGCCGTGGTCGAGCGCCTCGTTGTGGAGTTCGCCGATCAGCTCTCCACCGCCGGCTCGCTGGTCGGAACCTACGACACCACCGAGCGCCTGCTCAACCAGTTCATGGACCGCGAGCGGGTTCAGTCGCTGATGGAGGAGATCCGCGGGCCGGCCGGCCGGACGATGTGGGAGAAGCTCGGCAACGTCAACGGCGCCGTCCTCGCCAACTATCTCAAGAACGAATATCCGCAAACCGTCGCCGTGGTGCTCTCGAAGATCAAGCCGGACCATGCCGCCCGTGTACTGGCGCTTCTGCCTGAGAACTTTGCCATGGAAGTGATCATGCGGATGCTGCGCATGGAAACGGTCCAGAAGGACATTCTCGACCATCTGGAAAAGACCCTCAGGACTGAATTCATGACCAACCTCGCGCAGACAGCCCGCCCCGATAGTCACGAAATCATGGCCGATATCTTTAACAATCTCGATCGCAACACCGAAAACCGGTTCATGACCGCCCTGGAGGAGCGCAACAGCGACTCCGCGGAAAAGATCAAGCAGCTGATGTTCGCCTTCGAGGACCTGATCCGCCTCGACGCCCCCGGTGTGCAGCAGGTGATGCGCCGGGTGGAGAAGGACAAGCTGGCGCTGGCTCTCAAGGGTGCGTCCGAGGAGATCAAGGACCTGTTCATGCGCAACATGTCCGAGCGCGCCGCGAAGATGCTGCGCGAGGACATGGAGGCGATGGGGCCGGTGCGGCTGCGCGATGTCGACGAAGCGCAGGGGGCGATTGTCTCCACTGCCAAGACGCTCGCCGACGCCGGGGAGATCACCATCTCCACCGGCGGCGACCGCGACGAGCTGGTCTACTGACCGGAGAGCGCCTGATGTCCGCGCCCGTTCCCTATCTCTTCGACCGGGACTTCGCCGCACCGCTGTTCGAGACGGAAATGGCGGCTCCGCCCGCACCCGATCCGGACGACGTCTTTCCTGAACCGGATCCGGAGCCGGCCCGGCTCTACAACGAGGCCGATCTCGCCCGCGTCCGCGAGGAGGGTCGGGTCGAAGGCCGGGCGGCGGCGGAACGGGAAGCCTCGGCCGTCCTCGAGCGGCGGATCGACGAGACCCTGGCCCGCCTTGCCGGCCAGATCGAGGCCGCCGCCGCCGGGCGCGCGCAGTTGATCGCGGATTGCGAACTCCGCGCCGCCCGCCTCGCCGCCGCCATCGTCCGTCGCCTCATTCCGGTTTTGGAAGCGGACCAGGGGCCGGAGTTCGTCGCCGCGACCGTGGGCCGGGTGCTCGATGAGTTGCGCGAGCCCCTCGCACTGACCGTTCACGTCTGTGAGGTCGATCGCCCGGCGATCGCCGCGCGTCTCACCGACCTGGCGCTGAACCGCGGCTTTGCCGGCGCCTTTGAGGTGATCGCTGACCCGGCAATCGCGGCCGGCGACTGCCGGATCCGCTGGCAGGGCGGACAGGCCGTCCGGCATGCCGCCGCCCTCCGCGACGAGATCGACGCGATCCTTGCCCGTACCCTCGGGGATGCCGCCGGCGTGTTCGCCGCCGAGCCGGCCGCCGAGCCGGCTGCAGGCGGCGCGGGCCCGGAGGCCGGCGCGGGCCGCGCGGTGCCTTCAGCTCCACCACCAACCGGCGCGATCGCTGCCGAATAACCAGGAGGTCACGCATGGGCGACGAGAAGGATTTTGACTTTAACAGCCTCGATGAGGTGTCCGACCCGGCCGAGAAGGCCGCCGACGGCAAGCCGGCGGGCGAAGCAGATGGCCCCCGCAGCAGCCACGATCTGGAGGCGGTGTACAACATCCCCGTTCAGGTCTCGGCGGTGCTCGGGCGCGCGACCATGGAGGTCAGTCAGCTCCTCAAGCTCGGCCGCGGCGCTGTGGTCGAGCTCGACCGCCGGGTCGGCGAGGCGATCGATATTTATGTCAACAACCGCCTGGTGGCGCGCGGCGAGGTGGTGGTGGTTGAGGACCGTCTCGGCGTCACCATGACCGAAATCGTCAAAAGCGAGCGTAACTGAGGGATGGCTGCCGGACCTTCCGCTGCCGGACCTTCCGCTGCCGGACCTTCCGCTGCCGGACCGGCCGCTGCCGGACCGGCCGCTGCCGGACCGGCCGCCGGCGTGAAGACTCCCGGGGGGGGTCTGCCGGCGCCGGCGCCGCTGCCGGAAAGCCGCTCCAGCCTCGATGTGGCGACAGCGGCCGGTCTCACCGGCGGTATCGGCCTGATCGCGACGGCGATCGTCCTTGGCGGATCGGCCGGATCATTCTTCAACCTCCCCTCGCTGCTGATCGTGTTCGGCGGGACGATCGCCGCGGTCACCATCGGCTTTTCGGCCGCAGACGTGATCGCGGCGGCGCGCGACGCTGCCCGGGCGCTGGTGCGCGGCCGCGCCGAGCCCGCTGCCGCGGCGACCCGCTCGCTGCGCTATGCGGAGATCGCCCGCCGCCAGGGCCACCTGCCGCTGCAGCGCCATCTCGACGATGTCGCCGGTGAGCCGGCGCTTCACAAGGGCCTCAGCCTTGTCGTCGACGGCCTGGGCGAGGCCGACCTGGAGAGCATCCTTCTCCAGGACCTGCACGCCCGCGCCCACCGTACCGGCACCAGTGCCGCAGTGTTGCGCAAAGCCGCCGAGTTCGCACCGGCGATGGGCCTGATCGGCACGCTGATCGGTCTCGTCCAGATGCTGAGCCGGCTGGAGGACCCTTCGACGATCGGCCCGGCCATGGCCGTGGCCCTGCTGACCACGTTCTACGGGGCCGTGCTGGCCAACCTGGTGCTTGCCCCGGTTGCTGCCAAGATCGAACGGATCGCCGCCCGTCAGGCGCTGATCGACCGCATCTACATCGTCGCGACAATTTCCATCGCCCGCCAGGAGAATCCCCGGCAACTGGAAATCCTGCTCAACAGCGTGCTGCCGCCGGGCGAGCGGATCAGCTACTTCGACTGACAGCCACCGGCGAGAGGGACTGACTGCCATGCGTCTGCTGATCATCGGTGTTCTGGACGGCCACATCGGCGCTGCCAGCCGGATCGCCCATGCCCGCGGGGCCAGGGTCCTGCAGGCGGATACCATCGAGGCCGGGCTGGAGATCGTCCGCACCGGCCAGGGTGCCGACCTGATCCTGATCGACGTTCGCCTCGACGTCGCCCGGCTGATCGAAAGCCTGCGCCTGGAGCGGATCGCCGCACCAGTGGTGGCCTGCGGGATCGGCAACGACACCCGCGCCGCCGTCGCTGCGATCAAGGCGGGTGCCCGGGAATACCTGCCGTTGCCGCCCGACGCCGAACTGATCGGCGCGGTGCTCGCCGCCGTGGCCGAAGACACCCGGACCCTGGTCCACCGCGATCCGCGGATGGCCGAGCTGCTCGCGCTTGCCGAGAGGATCGCGCCCAGCGATGCCAGTGTCCTGATCTGCGGCCCGTCCGGCACCGGCAAGGAACTGATCGCCCGCTTCGTCCACGATCACAGCCGCCGCGCCAAAGGACGGTTCGTGGCCGTCAACTGCGCAGCGATCCCGGAGCAACTGCTCGAGAGCGAGCTGTTCGGCCATGAGAAGGGCGCGTTCACCGGCGCCGTCGCCCGGCGGATCGGCCGGTTCGAAGAAGCCCACGGCGGCACCCTGCTGCTCGACGAGGTCAGCGAGATGGACGTTCGCCTGCAGGCCAAGCTGTTGCGGGTGGTGCAGGAGCGGGAGCTGGACCGGGTCGGCGGCTCGACGCCGGTGAAAGTGGACGTGCGGCTGCTCGCCACCTCCAACCGCGATCTCGCCGCCTGCGTGCGCGACGGCCGGTTCCGCGAGGATCTGTTCTTCCGCCTCAATGTGGTCACGCTCACGTTGCCGGCGCTCAAGGACCGGCCCCAGGACATCCTGGTACTGGCCGAGCATTTCGCTCGCCGCTACGCCGAGGCCAATGGCCGCCCGGTGCCGACCCTGTCCCGCGACGTCCAGCGGCGGCTGCTCGCCTACCCCTGGCCGGGCAATGTCCGCGAACTGGAGAACACCCTGCATCGCGCCGTGCTGCTTGCCGCCGGCGACGAGATCGGCCCGGAGGCGGTCCTGCTCCCCGGTGACGACCTGACCGGGGGCGAGGGCGGCGGCAGCCCATCCGCGCCCGGACTGTCCGCGGACGGCGGAGTCGACAGCGTCGCCGGGCTGATCGGCCGCCGGGTCTCCGACGTGGAGCGCGACCTGATCATCGATACCCTCCACCACTGCTACGGCAACCGGACCGACGCCGCCAATATCCTTGGCATCTCCATCCGCACCCTGCGCAACAAGCTGCGCCAGTACAGCGCCGAGGGCTTCGCCGTACCGCTGCCGGGCGAGGGAGAGCGGACGCTGGCCTGACCGCCCGCGCCGCGGATCCGCCAGGACACCATGGCCAACGACGCCCCGCCCGCGCCCCGGACCACCGGCGAGCCCGCCGGACCGGCATTCGGCGTCCTTCAGCGCGCCCTCGACGCCCTCAAAGGCGGCGACATTCCGCTGGCCATCGGAGTCGTTGCCATCCTGGTGGTGCTGATCCTGCCGATGCCGCGATGGCTGCTCGATCTGGCGCTGGCGTTCTCGCTGACCTTTTCGGTGCTGGTCCTGATGACCGCGCTGTTCGTCGAGAAGCCTCTGCACTTCAACGCCTTCCCGACCGTGCTGCTGCTCGCGACGATGATGCGCCTGGCGCTTAACCTCGCCTCGACCCGGCTGATCCTTGCCCATGGCCACGAGGGACCGGACGCCGCCGGCCGGGTGATCGAGGCGTTCGGCGGCTTCGTGATGGGCGGCAACTTCGTGATCGGGCTGATCGTCTTCGCGATCCTGGTGATCGTCAATTTCGTCGTCATCACCAAGGGCTCGGGCCGGATCGCCGAGGTTGCTGCCCGGTTCACCCTTGATGCCATGCCCGGCAAGCAGATGGCGATCGACGCCGACCTGTCGGCCGGGCTGATCTCCGAAGACTACGCCCGCGAGCGCCGCCGCGAACTGGAGAACGAGAGCAGTTTCTACGGCGCGATGGACGGTGCCGCCAAATTCGTGCGCGGTGATGCCATCGCCGGCCTGCTGATCACCGCCATCAACATCATCGGCGGGATGATCATCGGCGTCGCCCAACAGGGCCTGTCATTTGCCGACGCTGCCGATACCTACACCCGGCTGACCGTCGGCGACGGGCTGGTCTCGCAAATCCCGGCGCTGATCGTCTCCACCGCCGCCGGTATGATCGTCACCAAGGCGAGCGTCGCCGAGACCACCGAGCGCGCCCTGGTCCAGCAACTGGGCGGCCAGCCGCGGGCCCTGGTGATGAGCTCGGTGCTGATGGTGGCCCTGGCGGCGCTGCCGGGGATCCCGGCGCTGCCGTTCCTGTTCCTCGCCGCCCTGACCGGCGGCTCGGCCTGGGCCGTCGACCGGTCGTCCCGCCAGCGGATCGTGGCTGCGGCCGTCGAGGCCGAGGCGGAAGCCGCGGCCGCGCCGGTCGCCGAGGAGCCGATCGCCACGGCGCTGCAGATGGATCACATCCGCCTCGAACTCGGTTATGCGCTGCTGTCGCTGGTCAACGGCAGCGGCCGCGGCCATGCCCTCACCGACCAGATCAAGGCGCTGCGCCGCCAGCTGGCCAGCGAGATCGGCTTTGTGATGCCGAGCGTGCGCATCCAGGACAACATGCAGCTTGTCCCCAACGGCTACGCCATCCGGGTCAAGGAGATCGAGGCCGGCACCGGTGAGCTCCGCCCGGACATGCTGCTGGTCATGGACCCCCAGGGCGGCGAACTGTCCCTGCCCGGTGAGAAGACCCGGGAGCCGACCTTCGGCCTGCCGGCGATGTGGGTCGATCAGACCCAGCGCGAGGAAGCGTTGTTCCGGGGCTTCACCGTCGTCGATCCGGCCACCGTCATCACCACGCACCTCACCGAAGTGATCAAGGACAACATGGCTGAGCTGTTGTCCTTCGCGGAGACCCAGAAGCTCCTCGACGAGCTGGACAAGGACCATCAGAAGCTGGTCGCCGACCTGCTCCCGAACCGGATCTCCCTCGGCGGCGTCCAGCGGGTGCTGCAGAACCTGCTCGCCGAGCGGGTGTCGATCCGCGACCTGCCGACGATCCTGGAAGCGATTGCCGAAGCCTGCGCCCAGTCACGCAGCGTCACTGCGATCACCGAGCATGTCCGCTGCCGGCTCGCCCGCCAGATCAGCGCCACCGCCGTCAACGACAAGGGCTTCATTCCGTTGCTGCCGCTGACCGCCGAGTGGGAGCAGGCGTTTGCGGAGAGCCTGGTCGGCAACGGCGAGGACCGCCATCTGGCGATGGCTCCGAGCCGGCTGCAGCAGTTCATGGTCGCGGTTCGGGCGGCCCTGGAGCGCCAGGCGATGGTCGGGGAGACGCCGGTGCTGCTCACCAGTCCGGCAATCCGCCCCTATGTCCGCTCAGTGATCGAGCGGTTCCGGCCGGCGACGGTGGTGATGTCCCAGGCCGAGGTTTTCGCAAAAGCCAGGGTCAAGACCGTGGGTCAGGTCTGAGGCGGCGAGGGGAGCGACGATGCGCCTGAAAGTGTTTACCGCCCCGACGATGACCCAGGCCATGGAGCAGGTGCGCGCCGCTCTCGGCGACGAGGCGATCATCGTCGCCACCGGCCACCGCACCGACGGGGCTGTGGAGATCACCGCCGCCCGGGATGCGGACAGCGGCCCGGGCGGCGGGGGTGGATGGCTTCCGTTCGATCCGGATGAGGCCGGCGCGGACACGACCGGCCTGACCGTCGAGGACATCCGCCTCGGTCTCGCCTCGCACGGCACGCCAACGGCGCTGATCGATCGCCTTGCCGGGCGGGTCGCCTGCGGCGAGACGGCCACTGCGACACTGGCGGCGGCCATCGACCGGGTGTTCGGCTTTCTGTCCCTCGCTGAACCGGTCAACCGGCCGCTGATGTTCGTCGGCCCCCCGGGCGCCGGCAAGACCACCGTTGTTGCCAAGCTTGCTGCACGGCTGCGACGCCAGGGGCGGCAGGTGCGGGTGATCACCGTCGACACCCGCCGGGCCGGGGCGATTGAACAGCTTGGCGCCTACACCCGCATCCTCGGGATCGGTCTGGTCGTCTCGCGCACTCCCGATGCCCTGAAGGCCGGCCTTGCGGCCGCGCCGGCAACGACCGGCGCGCCGGTGCTCATCGACGCTCCCGGCGGCAATCCGTTCGCCGAGGCCGACCGGCGCTGGCTCGCCGACCTGGCCGCTGCCGCCGATGCCGAGCCGGTGCTGGTTCTGCCGGCGGGCGGCGATCCGGTGGAGGCCATCGACCTTGGCGCAGCGTTCGCCGGTCTCGGCATCCGCCGGCTGGTCTCGACCCGCCTCGATCTCGCCCGCCGCCTCGGCGGCCTGTTCGCCGCCGCCAGCGCTGCCCGGACCGCGTTCGCGGAAGCGAGCGTCAGCCACCGCATCGCCGACGATCTGGTTCCCCTCCACGCCCGTGCCCTGGCCGGTCTGGTTCTGCCCGAGCAACCCGTACCCGACCGGTCCGCCGCGGCCGGCGCGGTCCACTGCCATGAGGTCTGATCATGACTGTTGAAACGACCCTGCGTCTGCGTCCGCCCGCGCCGACCCGCGGACGAACCCTGATGGCTGTTGCCTCGGGCAAGGGCGGTGTGGGTAAAACCTGGTTCGCGATTACCCTCGCTCACGCCCTGGCACGGAGCGGCCAGAGGACCCTGTTGTTCGACGGCGACCTGGGGCTTGCCAACGTCGACATCCAGTTGGGCCTGATGCCCACCCAGGATCTGGCCAGCGTGCTGGCCGGCCGGCTGGCGCTGGCCCGGGCGACCACCCACTACCCCGCGGGTGGCTTCGACATCATTGCCGGCCGCTCCGGCTCGGGGCGGCTGGCCAACGTGCCGGCCAGCCGGGTCGCCACCCTGGTCGAGGACCTCACCACCCTGTCCCAGGCCTATGATCAGGTGATCCTCGATCTGGGCGCCGGGGTGGAGCGGACGGTCCGCCAGCTGACCCGGGCCGCCGCCACCTGTGTCGTCGTCACCACCGACGAGCCGACGGCGCTGACCGACAGCTATGCGTTCATCAAGCTGGCGCACATGGACCGGCCCGATTGCGACGTCCGCATCGTCGTCAACACCGCCAATTCGCGCCTCGAAGGCGAGCGCACCTACACCACCCTGCTCAAGGCCTGCGAAGGATTCCTGAAAATCTCGCCGCCGCTGCTCGGGGTCGTCCGCCGCGATGTCAAGGTCCGTGAGGCAATCCGCAGCCAGGTGTCGATCCTGACCCGCTTTCCCACCGCCGAAGCGGCCGCCGACGTCGAGGCGATCGCCGACCGGCTGATGCCAGCCACGGCCTGAGCGGACCGTCGTTGCGACGATGGTGCCGGTTGCGCCGGTTGCGCCGATCGCCGCCGTTAGCGCCGCCGGCTCGGCAACGGATTTTCCCGCGGAAAGCGCCCCGCCGGCCCTCCGGGCGCTGGCGCCGGGCACCCGCTTCGCGGCGCAGGTGACCGAAACCCTCGCCCCGGACCGGGCGCGACTCGCCACCCGCTTCGGACCGCTGGTTGTTCGCACCTCCACACCCCTGCCGGTCGGTGCAGCGGTTGTTCTGAGCGTTCAGGGCCGGGCGTCAGACATCAGCTTCCGGCTGCTCGACCTTCGCCCCGGCGGCGATATGGCGACGGGAACCGGCGGGCCGCTGCCGGCATCCGGCGGTGCGGTCCCGGCGGCCACCTTGTCCGCCGGCGCCGGGATTCGTGCCACGGTGGTGAGCGCTGCGCCGCTGAACCCGGCGCCTGGTTCCGGCGCGACCGTTTCGGCTCCCATCGGTCAGCCGGGGACAACGCTGACTGTGCGGCTGTGGCCGGCCGGCACCCGTCCCGTGGCCGGCCCGCCGGGCGCGGTCGATGCGGGCCCGGCCCCGGCGCGACCGCTCTCACCGCCGGCGGCAGCGCGCTCGCTGCTTCTGTCCGGGGTGATGTCCGGCGCCCGCGATGGTGGCCGGCCGGTGGTGCGAACGCCGGCCGGGATGCTCGCCCTCGATGTCCGCGCCGCGCCTCCCGCCGGAACGCCGGTGGATGTGGAAATCGTGTCCGCACCGCGACCGCCGTCCGACCCTCAGCGTGCCTGGCCGCGGCCCGCCGCCGACGCACCGCCGTGGCCCGCAGACCGGATTCGCGCCGCCGCGATCGAAGCGCTTGCCGGCGGCGAGCCGGCGTTCGCCGGGACGCTCCTGCGCAGCCCGCCATCACCGCCGGACAGCCGGCTGGCGGTCACCCTGATCCTGGCGCTCGGGCTGCTGCGCGGCGGCGGGCCACCGGCGGCCGCCGGCGAGCCGCTGCTGCCGGCACTTGCCAGGCTGCCGGCCGCGGCCCGGGCGCGTGTTGCCGAGACTGCAAAGGATGCCGTCCGCGCCGCCGAGGATCCGGCCGGCGGCACATGGCGGCTGCTGTCGCTGCCGGTCCCGGTGGACGGGGTCCTGGCGCCGGTGCGCCTCGCGATGCGCGATCCCGGTGGGGACGAGGCCGGAGACGGTGCCGTTCAGGCCGCGACCCGGTTCCTCGTCGACGTCGCGCTCAGCCGCTTCGGCCGGTTGCAGCTGGACGGTCTGGTCGGTGATGCTGGTCGCAGCCTTGAGCTCCTGGTGCGCAGCACGACACCGCTCCCGGCAGCGGTTCGCGACGGCATCCGGAGCACTTTCCACGATGCCGGTGTCCGCACCGGCCTCAAGGGCACGCTCGGGTTCCGGGTCGAGCCAGGCAGGTTGCCCGATCCCTGGCAGGCGGCGGCGTCAACAGCCGGCCCGGGCATCGTGATTTGACGGGCGGGACCGGCCGGCGGCTCAGCGATGACCGCTGCGGTGGTGGCCCTGGCCGGCAACCTCGTCCAGGCGACCCTGTTCGCGCTTGGACCGGAGCGCGGCGGACCGCGCCGCCCGGCGTTCGGCGACCGTCTCCAAGCTCTTGAGCTGGCGGTGGGCCTCGGCGAGGGCCGCGCGGGCGGTGGCCGTCGCCGCCGCTGCGTCCTTGCGTTGGGCCTCGACCTCATCCCGCCGCGCCAGGGTGGCGGCGACGAACGGGCCGAACGCCGTCGCAGCCATGCCGGGATCACCGTCCAGGACCGCCTGTTCGCTGGCGAGGGTGGCGGCGATCGCTGTGGCCACGTCGGCCAGCTCCGTCTCGCGGCGGAGGCAGGCGGCGAGGTCGCGGCGACGGGCATCCACGCCGGACCGGGCGAGGCGGATCAGGCTGTCGAGACTCGCTGTTTTCATCCGCCGTTCCCACCGCCCGGCGCGCGGCCGTCGAGGATCGCCGCGAGCTGGTCATAGCCGTCTGCCAGGGTGCAGGCTTCGTGCCGGGCCTGGGCGAGAAAGGCTTCCAGGGCCGGGGCGAGCCGGATCGCCTCGTCCACCTCGGCATCGCTGCCGCTGCGGTAGGCGCCGAGACGGATCAGCTCGGCCATCTCGTCATGGACGGCAAGCAGCCGCCGGGCCCGGCGGACCAGCGCGTTTTCGGCGTCGCTGTTGCAATGGGGCAGGGCGCGGGAGACGCTGCGGACCACGTCGATTGCCGGATAGCGGCCGCGTTCGGCGATCGCCCGGTCGAGGACGACGTGGCCGTCAAGGATGCTGCGCACGGCGTCGGCCACCGGTTCGGTCTGGTCATCGCCTTCCACCAGCACGGTGAACAGGCCGGTCATGCTGCCTTCGTCGGGGCCGCCCGGACCGGCGCGTTCGAGCAGGCGCGGCAACTCGGCGAACACCGACGGGGTGTAGCCCTTGGTGGTCGGCGGCTCGCCGGCCGAGAGGCCGATTTCCCGTTGCGCCATCGCGAACCGGGTGACGCTGTCCATCAGGCAGAGGACGTCGCGGCCGTCAGCGCGAAACGCTTCAGCGATGGTCATCGCCGTGTGGGCGGCCTGGCGGCGCATCAGCGGCGGCTCATCGGAGGTGGCGACGATGACAACGCTGCGGGCGAGGCCGTCCGCGCCGAGGTCGTCTTCGATGAACTCGCGCGCTTCTCGGCCGCGCTCGCCGACCAGGGCTATGACACTCACATCGGCCGCGGTGTGACGGGCGATCATCGACAGGAGCGAGGACTTGCCGACGCCGGAGCCGGCGAAAATGCCAAGCCGCTGGCCGCGGCAGCAGGTTGCGAACGCGTTCAGGGCGCGCACCCCGAGATCGAGCTTGCCGGCGACACGCCGGCGGGCATGGGCCGGTGGCGGCTGGCGGCGGATCGGCAGGCGCCGCGGACCCGGCGGCAGCGGGCCCTTTCCGTCCACCGGTTGGCCGAAGCCGTTGACGACGCGGCCGAGCCACCCAGGCCCGGGAGCGAGCCTCGGGGCGCCCGCCCCGACCAGCACTTCGGCGCCGAGGCCGATCCCATCCAGAGTTCCGAATGGTATGGCCAGAACCCGGCGGTCGCGGGCGCCGATCACTTCCGCCCGGACCCGGCGGCCGTCGCGGCTGATCAGGTGGCAGTGGTCGCCGATCGGCAGGCTGCCGCCAACGCCTTCCACCTCGACGAGTAATCCGACAACAGCGGCAATGCGGCCGGAAATCGTCAGATCAGCCAGGTCGTCGATTTCGGCGATGGCGGCGTCGATCAGCATGCACCGGGTTCCTTTCGGTCCGTCAGCCTGTTCCCGTTCGTCGCAGCGGCCGGCGTGATCGCGGCCGGGCCCGCCCGCAACCGGGCCGCACAACTACCAATGCGGGTATAAATTTTATGGTACAATTTTCACTTGCTATCGATTCGGGGCTGCATTACAACCTGGGTAGGGTTAATGGAGCTTTATAGCAAACAAGGGTTGCGTCATGCGTGTCCTTCTCATTGAAGACGACTGTGCCTCTGCACGGATGATCGAGACCATGCTCAAAGGCGCGAACATGGTCATCGATGCGACCGATCTGGGAGAAGAGGGTTATGAGCTCGCCAAGCTCTACGATTATGACATTATTTTGCTGGACCTGTTGCTTCCGGACATCGACGGGCTCGAAGTCCTGCGGCGGCTGCGAAGAGCGCGCCGGACAACGCCGGTCCTGATTCTCTCCGGACTGGCAAAGCCGGAAAACAAGGTCAAAGGACTGGGTGACGGCGCCGACGATTATCTGGCCAAACCTTTCGACAAAGAGGAGCTGGTGGCGCGCATTCACGCCATTGTCCGCCGATCGAAAGGTCATGCTCAGTCACTGATCCGCACCGGCAAGTTGACCGTCGATCTCGCCGCCCGGTCCGTGGAAGTCGCCGGCGCGCCTGTTCACCTGACCGGCAAGGAATACGGGATGCTGGAACTGCTCAGCCTTCGCAAAGGCACGACCCTGACCAAGGAGATGTTCCTCAATCATCTCTATGGGGGGATGGACGAGCCTGAGCTCAAGATCGTCGACGTGTTCATCTGCAAATTGCGGAAAAAGCTGATCGCCGCAACGGGCGGTGAAAGCTACATCGAGACGGTATGGGGCCGGGGCTACGTGCTGCGCGATCCGGTCGCGCGAAGCCCGGCGCCCGTCTTCCCGGAGCCGGCGGTGGCCTGACTGCGCCGCCGCCGTCCCGACCGTCCGGTCAGCGGGTTTTCTGCCGCCCGGCCGTCGCGTATAATACCCGGTTGAGGAGTGTCGGCCTGTGGAATGCGGGCAGACCAGGGTGGAAACGACGCGACGGTGATGGCGGAGTGTAAGAACCGTGGCCGACGACCAATCCGCACCACGAGAAGAGGTCTGCCCCGACTGCAAGGGGCGCGGCCTCTACCGGCCGCCCGGTGAGTGGACCAACGAAACCTGCCCGACCTGTGAGGGTCGGGGTGTGGTCTTCAGGACCGAAGCCGGCGCCCCGGCGAAGCCCTGACGGCCGGGGATCGCCCATGCCGCCGGGACGCCGTGGCGGCGCCGGAACCGGCCGGGCGTTTGCCCTTGGTCAGCCGGTCTTGAGGCCGAGCCGGTCGGCCAGGGCGTCCAGGTAGGCGCGCTCGGCGTCGGTGTCGATGCGAATGGCCAGGGCTGAGGCGGTGTAGACCTCCGCCGCCGTCATCGCATTGTCCACATCGGCGACGAGCCCATCCATATCCAGGGGTGCGTCCATCTCGGCGGCGACAAAGGCTTGTTCCTCCGCACCCGCGCCCGCCTCTGCAAGCTTGTCGAGAATGGTCTGGCGCTCCTCGCCGTCGATGGCTCCGTCGGCCTTGGCAGCGGCGATCATCGCCCGGACCATCAGCATCGCCTTGCCTTCAAGCTCGGCCGCATCGGCCGACTTGGCTGCGTTGACGGCTTCGGCCGGATCGGTGTCGTCGCGTCCGAGACTGCCCAGAAATGACGAGGCGAGGCCGGCAAGAAGGGCCATGCCCCCCGTCTGCCCGCCACCGCTGCCACCGCCGAACAGGCTGCCGGCCAGAGCACCGAGGCCGCCCCCGGGACCACCGGCAGCGCCCGTGCCAAGGCCGGCGGCCATGCCGCCGCCGGACCCACCGCCAAGCCCGGCGAGGAGGGCGCCGAGACCGCCGGCAAGGCCGCCTGCGCCCATGCCGCCGCCGCCGCTGCCACCAGGACTGACGCTGCCGCCGAAGCCGCTGAGCAGGGCACCCAGGCCGCCGCCTGTCCCGCCGCCCTGACCGGCGGCGATGCCCGCAAGCTGATCGTTGACCGGACCGCCGCGCATCCCGCCGGATATCATCGCGTTTAACAGTGTGTTCGCATCCATCGATCGGACCTCCGCCCTCAGCCAAGCCTGTTGCTCGGGATCATTCCAACGCGCCCCCGGGGAACCGGATCGCACGCAAGTCTCGCTGCTCGGCGGCGGCTGGTCAAAGGAATGCGTACGTGGCGGGGCAACGGCGATCGGCGGGTCCGGAGGCCGCCACACTTAAGCCCGGTCGCCCTCAGCGGCGGCCAAGGGCGCGCGGCTCGTACGGCCGGGATTCCACCCCGAGATGAAGACAGCCCGGAGTTCCCGGCGCAACGGTGAGCAGCGCGCCGATGCTGTCGGCCAGCCGCACGGCCAATGCCGCATGGACGGTGCGGGCATCGACCGCCGCGCGCTTGCCGGTTCCGGCAAGGATCGCCCGGATCGTCGGATCGAGGCGAATGCCCTCGCCGGTGACATCCAGATCGAGGATCAGTCCGGGGCCGCTGACGCTGGCGTCGACCTGAATGAGTCCGCCCCGCGGTGCCGCGCCGAGTCCCACCAGGATCAGACAGAGCAGACAGCGGATCATCGCCGCGGGACGGGCGCGGTCCGGATCGGTGCCGTCGAAGCGGCAGTGAACCCGGCTCCGGGTACCGCGGGTCAGGCCATCGGCGAGCTCGGCCGCCTCGCTCAGGGTTGCGGTGCCGTGGTCGCCGCCCCGCAATCCAAAGGCGAGGCGGTAAAAGGCGAACCGCCGCATCAGGTCGTCACCGGTCTCGGATAGCAACGGCACGATCTCTTCGCGCCGGGCCGGCTCGGCGGCCATTTCGAGGCCGGCGACCAGCGCACCGATCGGGCCGCTCAGATCGTGACAAAGCCGGGTGCACAGCAGTTGGCCAATGCGCAGGTCATCGCTCGCGGACATAGGACGTTCCGTTCTGGCGCGTACTCCGGGGGGGGCAATGCAACGCGCGCGAGCAGTGTAACCCAATCGGGTAAAAAAGCACGGGAAAACTTCGCTGCGCGAAAGCCAAGGACCCTCAAAAAGGCACAATGGCGGGAGTCAGGCTGGTGATCCACGCGCGGACCGGCGTTTCAACTCCGCAGAGGGCCAGTCGACGCAGCGGCTCCCGGGCCGCGACCGGCCAGAAGCCGGCGCCCCACACCAGCTCCCCCCCGGCGGCGGCCAGCGCCACGTCGGCCCGGGAACCGGCAATCGCCGTGGCCATCCGGCTGCCGAGATCCGCCGCCGCCGGGGGGGCTGAGACGGGAACGGTCAGCAGCCAGCTGGTCTCGCGAGCCTGCGCGGCCGCCCAGTCGAGCCCGGCGAGGAGCAGCGCGCACAGGGGCTCGCCGCCACAGCCCGGAGCGGCGGAGATTTCCCGGCAGCCCGACACGGGATAGCCGAGCGGTGCAGCCGTGACGATCGCCACGTCCGGCGCCTGCGTGACCAGCGCCGCGGCGGCCGCCCGCAAGCCCGCCGGTTCGCTCGCCGGGCGATCGAGCAGCAGCGCTGCCACCCAGGGTTTGGCTTCCGCGTTCGGTTCGGCACAAAGGACGCAAACCATGACCGGACGCCTTAACCGGGCGCCTTGCGCAGCCGATCGGGCCGTCGCCCGCTCAGTACTCCAACTCCCATTTCAATCCGATTGAACCCGTGGGCTGCTCGTCCCCGTCCCCCAACTGGGCTTCGATCGAAATCCGGTCGGTGAGCCTGATCTCCGCCCGGTAGGTGGATGTGCCGGGCTGGGTCCCCTGGCGGGTCTCCACGTAAATGTTCTCATCGAGATAGGTTCCAGCCCGGACGGCGGCGTCGTTGCCGCCTTCCCCGGTTTCAAGGCTGAGCACGTCAAGGCCGAGCGCCTCACGGGCACTGAAGCCGATGTCGTCGCTGGTTCCGCCACGGAGCGTATCCAGGGCCAGCGCCAGTTGCAGGGCCTCGCTGGCGCCGAGTTCGTCGGAGCGCTTGCCGAACAGCAGGAACGGCAGGACTTCGCTCTCCGGCCGGCCATCGCTGGCTGACATCGCAATTTGCGGATCTGACGCCGTGCCGGTGATCCGGATGGTGCCGGTCACGCCCCGGACGGAGGATTGGGCGACGAGGGTGATTTCCGGATCGATCGCGCCGCCACCGCGCAGGTCCACAAGACCCTCGGTCAGTTCGAACCGGCGGCCGACCACGGTCAGGGTGCCCCGGACCAGCTCGATCCGGCCTTTCACATCGGGCTTTGCCAAGGTTCCAGACACGTCGAGATTGCCCTGCCATTCGGAATCAAGACCGCGGCCGCGGACAAACACCCGCGCCGGCATGTTCACGTCGATATCGAGAGCGATCGGGTCTGCGGCCGCCTCGCCGTCGCCGTCGTCCCGGATGACATTTCCTTGGGCGTCAATCTCGGTGACATCAAGCACGACGACCGACGGTGGAAGCTGGTTGATCAAGCGGATTTCGACGCGTCTGGTTTCGATCCGGCCGTCCAGCCGCTTCACCTCACCCCGGTCGACGTAGCTGATGTCGGCATCCGCCGTGGCGGTCACGTCGTCGCGGCGGACCAGGGTGGCGGCCCGGCTCTGGACGCGGGCCTCGATGGTGATCGGATCACCGGTCTCCAGCCCGGCGAGACCCACCTCAGCTTCGAGTTCGATTGTGCCGTCCTCGCCATCGGTGCCGGTGAGGCTGGCGGTGAGGTTGCGCTCGGCATCGACGCCGATGTCGAAGGTCAGGTCCTCGAGCTGCGTCCCGGTCACCAGGTGTTCGAGACGACCCTGTTCTGCCGAAATGTCACCGCTGACCTGCGGTGCCGCGAGGGTGCCGGCGATATCGAGGTTGATCCGGCCCTGGCCGGTCATGCGCAGATCTTCCACCGGTGCCGCCGCGATCAGCGGCTCGAGATTCCCGGCCCAGCGCACCGACCCCGAGATCGGCGCCGTTCCGGGATCACGCGGGGTCAGGGTGGCAGCGTTGATCGCGGCCGGAAGCTCTGCCAGCACAATCAGATCATCGCCGCCGATGTCGACGACCCGCAGCTCGGCGTCGAGCCGCCCGTCCGCGATGGTCGCGTTGGCGCGGATGTCGAGCGGCGGTACCGTGGACAGCCCGACCCGGCTGACTCCCCTCTCCAGATCGCGCACGCGCGCCGTCACCGTTCCGGCGAGCAGCCCGCGCCGGGGGCTCAGATCGACCTCCACGTCAAGCGATCCGCTGACGCTCAGGTCCGGCGCGGCCATGGCGGCGAGCGCCAGGGGCAGATCGGCAATCCGGAGCGCAAGCGTCGGGCCGGCATCGGCCAGTCGACCGTCAACGGCGATCGATCCGTCGCCCACCGTCAAGACCAGATTGGCGACCTCGACCGCTTCACCCAGCGTGACGGTCGCCGGCCCCGCCAGGGCGAGGGACTGGTCGGCCAGCGTCCCCTCGAGGCTCTCGAGACGGACGGTTGTTGCCCCGTCACCAAGGCCGAGCCGGCCGCTGGTCCGCAACGCGGCCGGCACCCCCTCGCCGCCCACCATTGCCAGCGAGAACGGAGCATCCCGCAAGGCACCACGGATCTCCGCGTCAAGCCGGTCGACCGTGCGTCCGGCCGCCGCGAGATCGCTGGCCTCGAGACTGGCCTGAAGCGACGGCTCGCCGAAGGCATCGTCAACGGCGGCGGCCAGCGTCAGGCTGTCGATTTGAACCGTCTCGGCGCCGCCGCGCTCAGCGACGACGAGATCGGCCGCAGTCAGACGCGCTGTCAGGCGCTGCCGGCCGGTTGGCGCCGCCAGGTCAATGGCAAGATCGGCCCGGCCGCCGATCCGCTGGGCACCCATGAGAAGGCCGCCGCCTCCCGGCCGCCACTGTCCGCGCACCCTGCCGTCGACGGTGCCGGCGGCGAGCGCGGCCGTCAGGTTGCCGGTGAGGTCAAGGCCGGCGGCGGACAGCTCGAGCCGGGGTGCGCGAAGCACCTCGCCGTTTGCCACGGAGAAATCGACCGCCCCCCGCACCGGGCCATAGGGTGTGCCGGCGTTCAGCCGCACATTGCCGCGGGGCGCGGTGGCAACGTTCGTCGCCATGGCGGTCACCCTCGCCGGGTCGATGCGGTTGCCGGCAACGGTCAGGTTGGAGGTGGTTACGGTGGCGTTTACCGCCGGATCGGCGACCGGTCCGCTGGCGGTGAGGTCGACGGCGATGCGGCCGCTGCCGGCCGTGCCAGCCGCCCGCAGCATCGGCGCGAGTTCGGCGACCACCAGGGTTACGGCAGCATCGACCGCCGTCAGACCGTCCTCGAGGCGCAGCCGGCCCTCGCCGCGCAGCGGCCCGGCGGCGAGGGTCAGCGGTTCAAGGTTGAGCGTCTGGCTGCCGTCGAGCCGGTAGCGGGCTGCCAGCGTCGCCGACGGCGACAACAGCGCATCCACGGCCGGATCGCCGATCGCTGCGTTGTCGAGGACCAGCGCGACGTCGCCCTGGAGGTCGGGGGCCGCGAGGGTCCCCTCGGTGGTGGCGGTGAGGGTTGCCCCGCCGGAGAGCGGCATCCCGGCCAGGTCGCTGAGGGCCGAGAGTTCGGCCACCGCCACTTCGGCTCGCAGGGCCGCCTGGTCGGCGGCGAGATCAACCCTGCCCGTCGCATCGGCGCGGATCGGGCCGGCATTCAGGGTCAGCGCATCGAGGTGGACCCGGCTGGTGTCCGCCGCCACCCGTCCGTTGAGGCGGAGCGACAAGCCCTCCGGCAGCAGCCGTCCCAGATCCGGTGCCGCGCCGGCCTCGATCTGGCCGACCTGCAGGTCGGCGGTGATGCGAAACGCGTCATCCCCCTCCGGCTCGGCCGAGGCGGTGAGGGCGAGCGGTCCGGCCGCGACCTGACCCGGCACGGCGAGGCTGGGCGCGGACACCGACACCGCTACCGCGGGCGCGGCCAGCGCGCCGGCCGCCGTGGCTTCGACGGTGATCGAGTCAAAAGTCGCCGGCGCGACCAGCGCGGCGAGGCGCCGGGCTTCCCGGGTGGCCAGGGTGGCGCGGGCATCGACCTCCTGCGCGTCCAGATCGACCTCGCCGCCGGCGGTCAGCCTCAGCGCGGCGGTCTCCACAGTCAGCGTTTCCGCCGTGAGCTGGTCGGTGCCTTCGGTGGTGACGATGAGGTCAAGGGTGACGCCGCCTTCGACCAGCGGCCGGACGTCCGCCGGCACCAGGCCATCGACAGTGCCGCCGCCGGTCAGTGCCAGCCGATGCCGCGCCTCGCGACGATAGCGAATGTCGAAGCTCAGGTCGGCCAGTCCATTGAGGACCGCCGTCACGTCGCCTGACCACGCGTCGAGCGGTCCCTCGCCGGTGACGGTGATCTCCAGCGGCGGGAACGGTTCGAGATTGAGGGCGCGGACGATCAATCCGCCTTCAGGTTCCCGGGCGACGACGTCGACGGCAAGGGTTTCCGCCGCCGGGTCGAGGGCGACGCCGGCGGTGATGCGGCCACCGCTGCCGTCGAGGCGCTCGATGGCCAGATCGCTCCGGATCATCCCGCCGACCATCGCGGCAAGCTGACCGGTGATCCGCAACCGGTAGGCCTCGCCGAGCAGATCGGGCCCCAGCGCCAGGGCGTCAATATCGATCCGGTCAACCTGCACATCGACGGGTACTTGCGGAATGGCCAGGGGCTCATCGTCCGGTTCCGGCTCCGCCGCCGGTTCGGCCGCGGGTCCGGGGGGCGGGGCGCGGAAGACCTCGATGCCGCTGCCGGAAACGTCATTGATGCGAACCCGCCCGGACAACAGCGCCCGGGCTGACCATGACACCAGCGCTTCCTCAATCTGCAGCCACGCACCCTGATCATCGCGAAGCTTGACGCCGGAGACGGCGATCCGGGTCGGCAGGCCGGGGCCGATCTCGCCGATCTCAAGGTCGAGGCCGGCGAACTGCTGTGCCGCCCGCTCGATTCCGTCGGCGAGGAGCGGCCGTCCCGGGGAACTGAACAGAAAGGCGAACGCTCCGATGATCACGACCAACAGGATCAGGACCGCGAGCAGCGCGCCCTTGAAAAGCCGGATCAAACCGCTGAGAAATCGGCTCATGGCTCAGAAGGCCTGTCCAAGACTGATGTAGAACTGGACGATATCGTCGATCCCCGGGCGGCGGTTGATTGGAAAGCCGAGATCGAACCGCAAGGGGCCGACCGGGGTATGATAGCGAACACCGAAGCCGGCCGCCCATCGGAACGCATTGCTGAAATCCGGCACGCTGCTGTCGAACACCTGGCCGCCATCGACGAAGGCGACCACGCCAATGTCGCCCCACACGCGCACGCGCATCTCCGTGGAGACCTCGATCCGCGACCGGCCGCCGATCGGATCGTCCGTACCCGGCGTCAGCGGGCCGACTTTCTGGAACCCGAAGCCGCGGATCGAGCCGCCGCCGCCGGCGTAGAGGCGCCGGTTGGCGGGAATGTCAAGCGTCTCCTCGCCAAAGATCATGCCGACGTTGAGCCGCCCGGCGAGGACATATTTGTGTGCCTCATCAAACGGATAGTACGCGGCGCTGTCAAATACCGTCGACACGAAGGTGATCGCTTTGCCCGAATTGCCCGTGGTGGGGGTGACCTGAATCCGGAAGCGCGCTCCCTCCGTCGGGTCGAGATCGTCATTGGCGCCATCGTATTGGACGAACGAAGGCACGCCGACCAGCCAGGACTCCTGGTCGCCAAGATTATCGGTCAGATCGCTGTATTCGGCGGCGAGAGCAACCGAGGCTTCCCAATTTTCCGCCAGCGGCCAGGCGAGGCCCACCGTGGCCGTGGCCTGAAGACCCGCAAACGCGTCGGTGTCGCTGTTCGTTACCCGGGCGCGGCTGAACAACCGGCGATCCCGCCGGTTCCAGTTGGGGCGCACGAGCGAGATTTCCGCCGACTGTTCGAGCAGGTCGCCGCCGAGGGCAATCTCGAAATCCTCGTCGTTGCCGAGAAGATTGCGGTGACGCCAGAACAGCCGGCCACCCGGGCCGCGGTCGGTGCCGTAGCTGATCGCCGCTCCGACGGAGCGGTGTTTGGCCTCGACGATGCGCACGGTCATCGGCAGGGTGCCGTCCGGCTGGACGGTTTCGCTGAGGTCAAGCGCCACGCTCGCAAACAGGGCGGTGCCGAGAAGGTCGCTGCGAAACGCTTCGGTGATCCGCTCATCATAGGGGTCGCCGACCTCCCAGGTGATCCATTGCCGCACGTAGCTTTCGTTGACCGTCTCCAGGCCTTCGATGCTGACGGTTCCGAACGCCGCCGCCGGTCCGGGATCGATGTAAACGTCCACCTCGACCGACTGACTGCCGTGGTCGACGACGATCCGGCGGTCGGTTCGCGTCGCCAGCGGCCGTTCGTGGTTGCGGAGATGCTCAAGCAACAACCGGCCAGCGGTGACAATTTCAGCGCCCCGGGCGCGTTCGCCGAGAACGATTCCCAGCTCTTCGAGGGGCGGCGGGTCCGGCGGCGGGGAGTCGCCGACGAAGTGGATGCGGTAGGCCGCGAAGGTGTAGGCCGGTCCGGGTTCGACAGTGAGGCGGACCAGGATCGGGTCGGCGTCGCGGTTGACGTCGGCGGTCACCGTTCCGTCCCAGAAGCCTTCGGAGCGCAGCACCGTCTCGAGGCGGTTGAGATCGCCTTTGATCCGGCGGGCGAGGCCGGCCAGTGACGAGGGCGGACTGTCGGCCAGGGTGATCAGCTGGGCGCTTTGCCGGAGCGTGTCGCTCAGGCCCTCCGTTTCGCCGCCGACGATCTCGGTCTCGTAAGCGATGGCATCCTCCGGCGGCGGGCGAGCCTCCCCGTCATCGTCCCCGCCGCCCCGGTCGCCGTCGTCGTCTTCGTCCTCCGGCCCCTTGTTGTCTTCGTCCTCCGGCCCCTTGTTGTCTTCGTCCTCCGGCCCGTCGTCCGCAGCGCTGGCGGAGGCAACACCCGGGGACCCGGTTGCCGCCGTGGACCCGCCGCTGTGGCCGGCACCATCCGCACCGGCCGCGCCCGGCAGTTCGGCGGGCAGGGCCCGGGGCTGGGCCCGGGGCTGGGCGGTGGTCACGAGTATGACAGCGATCATCACGGCAGCCAGCGGCATCCGCAGGCTTGCCGCGACCGCACCGGCGCGTGGCGGCAAGCGACCCGGGCGGCGAATAGCCGCGCACCTGCGTCTGCCCGTTGTCCGGTGGCGGGTCGAAACTGTCCGGGGACCGGCCGTCATTGGACTGCCCGTTCGGGGCGGCGCGGAGCCCGGATCAGAACGGGCCCGCCTGAGATCCGCCTATTTGACCGGGAGGCCCTGGAGGATGTACAGCGCGACAAGCAGTTCGCTCGGCTGCGCGCCGGGCAGATGCTTGTCGTAGATGTCCCAGATCGCTCCCGAGCGGTAAAGGCCGGCCAGGGTGCTGTCCGCAACCAGACGGAACGCCTCGTCACCGCGGCGGATGGTCAGGGCGTAGGGCTCATAGCTGTAGAACCGGCCCGACAGCGCAAGTTTGTCGGCAGCAGTGGCTTTCTGCTCCAGTCCCATCAGCAGAATGCGATCAGCGAAGTAAGCGTCGATCTCGGCGTTTTCGAGTGCGGCGAGGCCATTCTCATGGCGCTCGAAGGTTCGGACGTCAGCATCGATCTGCTGCTGTTTCAATGCGGCCCGCAGGCCGGTCTCCGTGGTCGTGCCGCCGAGCACGCCGACCGCGCGGCCCTTGAGGTCGGGGAGATCGCCGAGACCGCTGTCAACTCGAACCAGCATCTCCGCGCCGGTGACAAAGGTCATCAGGGTAAATGAGACCTGTTCCCGGCGCCCGAGGGTAACGGTCGTGGAGCCGCATTCAATGTCCACGGTGCCATCGACAACCTTGTCCAGGCGGTCTTCTGCGCCGACTTGCACAAATTCAGTCTTAAGCGCGTCATCGCCGATCGCCTGCTTTACGGCATCGCTGATCCGGCGGCAGAGATCGACGCTGAAGCCGGCCGGCTCCCCCGCTTCGTTCGCATAGGAAAACGGCCGCGCGTCGGCGCGATAGCCGATGACGAAGGTGCCCGACTCCTTGACTTTGGTCAGCGTATCGGCCGCAACGGCCCCGGCGGGCGCCAAGCCGGCAATCAGCGCTGCAGCGAGCAAAAAGATCCGCACGAACGGTCCTCCCCTGTGAGCAATTAAATTCTGGCGGCAGAGTACGATGGCGGACCGAAGGCCGCAAGCACGGGCGCGGTCTCGACAGGACGCAAGCGACGCGCTGGCCCGTTCCGGCGGCATGGCATAAGCCGGGCCAGAGGCCATACGAAGGTTGTGGACGACAATTGGTCCCGTCGCGCTTATCTTCGCGTCAGGGGTGGATCAGCCGCCTGCGATGAGCGCCGCCGAAGGCGCCGCAAATGGGCCGGGAGACGTCAGGGCAATGATCGATCCGTTTGGCCGCCGGATCTCCTATCTCCGCGTTTCGGTGACCGACCGTTGCGATTTCCGCTGCCAGTACTGCATGGCAGAGGATATGACGTTTTTGCCCAAATCCGAGGTGTTGACCCTGGAAGAGCTGGACCGGCTGTGCAGCGCATTTGTCCGCCGCGGCGTGCGCAAGCTGCGCCTGACGGGCGGCGA
Source organism: uncultured Rhodospirillaceae bacterium (assembly GCA_964454795.1). Taxonomy (GTDB): domain Bacteria; phylum Pseudomonadota; class Alphaproteobacteria; order Rhodospirillales; family Defluviicoccaceae; genus CAYVUM01. The sequence continues at coordinate 8,729 of CAYVUM010000028.1, read as the reverse complement.
GCCGCTGGTCAGGCGCAACATCCTTTGGCTGATGCGCGCCCTCGGCCGCCACCTCGCGACGGGCGATCTCGACGAACTGACCCTCACCACCAATGGCAGCCAGCTCGCCCGCTATGCCCGCGAGCTTGTCGAAGCCGGGATCCGGCGGATCAACGTCTCCGTCGATTCGCTGCAACCGGAGCGGTTCCGGGCGATTACCCGTCGCGGTGATCTGGATCGGGTACTCGCCGGCATCGCCGCCGCCAGGGACGCCGGACTTGCCGTTAAGATCAACGTGGTCGCGCTGAAGGGGGTGAATGAGGACGAGATCCATGATTTCGTCGCCTGGACCGGCCGGGAGGGGTTCGACCTCTGCTTCATCGAGACCATGCCGCTCGGCGAAATCGACGTCGCCCGTGTGGATCAGTACGTCTCGCTGGCCGCGGTGCGCCGCGAGATCGAGGAGCGCTGGACCCTGATCGACTCGCTCCACCGCACCGGCGGACCGGCACGCTACATGGAGGTGGCAGAAACCGGCCGGCGGATCGGCTTCATCACCCCGCTCAGCCACAATTTCTGCGAAAGCTGCAACCGGGTCCGGCTCACCTGCACCGGTACGCTCTTCATGTGTCTCGGTCAGGACGATGCCGCGGATCTGCGGACGCCGCTGCGCGCCAGTACCTCGGACATTCCCCTCCTCGCCGCGATCGATGCGGCGATCGCCAGGAAGCCCAGGGGCCACGATTTCGTCATCGACCGCACGGTCAACCGTCCGGCAGTGGCACGCCATATGAGCGTCACCGGCGGTTGATCCGTCGGGAGTGGCAGGACCCGCGGCCTGCCGCAATCGAAGAGCCTCGCGGCCTGCCGCAATCGAAGAGCCTCGCGGCCTGCCGCAATCGAAGAGAAAGTCTCCCGGGTGACGCTCATAAGTGGCAAACGGTTGAGAAAACGCCCTAACTCTCGACTTTCCGGTTGCTGACGTGGCCTCTTTGGGTGTAGCTGAAGGGAGACGGGGTAAGAACGCGCATTCAGGCATCCGGGACCGGATCGGTGCAAACCGGCATCACCTGCGGGCGAAAGCATTAACCGGGTTTTCATTGAGTGCGTCGAAAAATTGTGACGCTGTCAGGGGATTGTCGATCGTCAAATGTCCCTCTCGCCAGAATACGGACGTGCCGTTTCGACAATCCGGCAAGTGTTATGTCGTTCTCCCGCTGCACGCCAACAGCGCCAGGGCGGTCGCGGTGACCAGAGTTGCGGTTTGCCTCGATGGTGTGATGCCGACACACCTCCACCCGGCGGATCCGATCAACAGACCATAGAGGGATGGTCTTATCATGACGGAACATTCGATCGCCGCCGGCTCGCCGGCCTTCCTGTCGGAAACGGAACCCCGCCGCGTTGCGGCCAACGACATCGCTGCCGAACCGTTCAATGACCGGAGCGACCCGGCCTTCGAGGCCAGCCTCCTCTATCTGGCAGCCGATCTGAGTGAAATCGCCCGGACGGCGCCGCCGGAAAAACAGGCATCGCTCGTCTCGGTCATCAACCTGTTGCGGGCCCTGGCCGTCAGCTGATCAACCCGACCCGCGCGGCGTCCGGCCCGGCTTTACGCCCGGCCGGCGCCACCCCACCTATCCGGCTGAGTGTAACCGGAGGTGGAGACTGTCATGTTCTGGTCTGCCCGCAAGGCCCTGGAGCTGCCGACGGCGGAGACGGCGTTGCCCGGCCGTTCCGAGCCGCTCGCCGTGCCTGAAACCCATCTCGTGCTGAAGACCCCGATGGTGCCGCCGTTTCCCGCTGGCATGGACCGGGCGGTTTTCGCGCTCGGCTGTTTCTGGGGTGCGGAACGGAAGTTCTGGCCGGCCGACGGCGTCTATACGACGGCGGTGGGTTACGCCGGCGGGATCACCCCCAACCCCACCTACGACGAGGTGTGCAGCGGGCGCACCGGGCATGCGGAAGCGGTTCTGGTGGTGTTCGATCCGACCCGGACCAGCTACGAGGCGCTTCTGCGGCTGTTCTGGGAGAGTCACGACCCCACGCAGGGTATGCGTCAGGGCAACGATGTGGGCACCCAGTACCGCTCGGCACTCTACGTCACCTCACCGGAGCAGCGGCGGCTGGGGGAAGCGTCGCGAAAGGCCTTTCAGGAGGCGCTGACGGCAGCGGGGCACGGGGCGATCACCACCGAAATTGCCGACGCCGGACCCTTCTATTACGCCGAAGCCTATCATCAGCAATACCTCGCCCGGAACCCCAATGGCTATTGCGGCCTGGGCGGAACGGGCGTCAGCTGCCCCCTGGGGTTTGACTCGATCCCCGCCGGCGGCTGATCACAATCCCGGGATGACGCCCGCAACCAGAGAGACGCGGGCGCCGTCTTCCCCCAACGGGTCTGACGGCGCGGCACGCCGGCGGGGGCCGATCAGCGTCGCCACCACGGTTTGCTCGCCTCCACCCAGGCATCCGCCTCGGATATGCCGATATCCTTGAGGATCTCCGGATCCAGACTGGCGAGCATCCGCCGCTGTCGGCTCCGTTCTCCCCATTCTTCGAGAATGCGCCAGATTGCGGCAAGGTCCTCTGCAAGGCCCCGCCATCCGGTTCGGATTGTCCCGGTTCGGCAATTTTGTGTGGAAATTGTATCGGTCCAAGAGCCCCTGTTCATGGCGCCGCTCCGCGATTGTCTGGGAGACAATCTGTAGCTTGACAGGCCCCGGACGTCAAAAGCAATATTGTCACCATGACAATGTGGACGCCCGACCTTTCGGGCCGGCCCGGTCCGGTCTACCGCGCCATCGCCGACGCCATGGCCGCCGACTTGCAAGGCGGCCGGCTCAAGCCGGGCGAGCGGCTGCCGACCCACCGGGACCTGGCCTTCCGTCTCGGTGTGACCGTCGGCACCGTCTCGCGCGGATACGCAGAGGCAGAACGCCGCGGGCTGATCGCCGGGCACGTGGGGCGGGGCACGTACGTCCGGTGGCCGGGTCCGGAGGCGAGAAGCGGCGAGCCCATGGACGTGCCCGACGACGTGTCGGCGGCCGGGCCGGACCACCGCCGGGTCGGCGCCTTCGCCCGCTATTACGAGGAGACGGCTGCCGTGCGCGGCCGCTACAACCTCAGCCTCAACTATCCCTTCGGCCCGCCGCTGGCTGATGCCCTGCAGACGGCGCTGGCGCGGATCACGGCACGGGCCACCATCGAGGCGGTCGCCGGTTATCAGCCCTCCAACGGTATGCCGGCACACCGGATCGCCGCAGCCGGCTGGCTGGCCCGCTTCGGCATTGCTGCCGATCCTGATCGCACCCTGATCGTCCCCGGCGCCCAGGGCGGACTGATGACGATCTTCATGGCCGTTGCCCGTCCCGGCGATACCGTGCTGGCCGAGGCGTTGACCTGGCCGGGCTTGCTTGCATCTGCCGACGCCATGGGGCTGCGCGTCTGTCCGGTTGCCGTCGATGAGGAGGGTCTGTGCCCGGACGCCTTCGATGCGGCCTGCCGCCGCCACAAGCCGCGGCTGCTGTACCTCATGCCGACTTTGCACAATCCGCGCACCACGGTGATGCCGCAGGCGCGCCGGCACGCAGTCGCTGCCGTCGCGGCCCGCCACGGCGTCTGGGTGATTGAGGATGACGTTTACGGATTTCTCCTCGATGAGCCGATGCCGCCGCTGCGCACGCTGCTGCCGCACAACGGCCTCTATGTCACCAGCCTGTCGAAATGCGTGGCTCCGGGACTGCGGGTCGGCTTCCTCGATGCCCCGGCAGCCCTGGTTCCGCGGCTGGCCAGTGCGCTGCGCTGCAGCACGCTGATGACGTCGCCGGTGTCGGCGGAACTGGCCGCCGAGGTGATCCGCTGCGGTGCCGCCGAGGCCGCTGCCTCAGCCCAGCGGGAAGAAACCCGCAGGCGCCAGAGCCTGGCCGCGGCGCGGCTTGCCGGGCTGGGGTTCCGGACGAATCCCAACGGCTTTCATCTCTGGCTCGCCGTTCCGGAGCACTGGAAGCGGGAAGAGTTTGTCGGCCGGCTGAGCGACCGGGGGGTTGCGGTGACGCCGGGGACGGCATTCGCCGCCGGTGATCCTCCGGACGGCGAGGCCCTCGCTCACGTCCGGGTCTGCCTCTGCGCAATCGCCGAGGTGGACCGGCTTGCCGCTGCCCTGGACCTCATCGTCGAGGTCGCTCACGCCCATGACCGGGCCATCATGCCGGTGGTTTGAACGCAGCCACGCCGGTAAACGGCAAGGTTTCGCCGCGACCGGTCGGGACCGCTCTCAAAGGCGAAACTCCAGCGCCGTCGGCCGGTTGAGGGCGTCTTCGCCGGGAATGGTGGAGCGATCGTAGGCTTTGCGCTCGTAGACGGGGCGCAGCCGCCAGTTGTGGTCGCTGCGCCGGTCAGTTGGACGGGACGCCGGCCCGGCGCCGGCATCAAGGCGGGCCCCGGTAATCGAGGCTGGCGCCGCCGGCTCCGGCGGATAATCGAGGCTCTCCGGGCTGACATGAACCCGCCGCGATTGCGGCAGCCAGACCGCCTCGGAATCGGCGGCGTGGCCCGCCGCCGCAGCGGCCAGGAAAACCGGGACCAGGAAAGCCGGGATCCGGACAACCGGGGTCAACACTGCCCGCAGGAAACCGGAGCTGAAATCTGCGGCGGCGGTCACGGCCTGCCCCTCCCCTTCGATCGATCCGGCAGCGGTTGCATGAGACGCCTTCCCGCGGGGTCGACGGTCAACCAGCAAGGCAACCCTCACCGGTGAATAGATTCAGAACCGGCAAACGGCGCCACGGTGTGGGCGTGGTTGAGGGGGCCATGACCATGGCCGAAACCCGGTGCCGTGCGGATGGCCTCGAACAGGTAGGCGCGGGCGCGCACCACCGCATCGCAGAGCGCAAACCCCTGGGCGATGCCCGTGGCAATCGCCGAGGCGAGCGTGCAACCAGTGCCGTGGGTGCTGGTGGTGGTGATCCGCGCGGCCTGGAACGACCCGACCGTGCCGTCCCGCTCCGCCAGGATGTCGACCAGGGCGTCACCGGTGCCGTGTCCGCCCTTCAGCAGCACCGCCTCGGGACCGAGCGCGAGCAGCCGGGTGGCAAGGTCTGCCGTGGGCGTCTCCGGCACCCCGTCCTCCCCGGCCAGCGCCGCCGCTTCGGGCAGGTTGGGCGTAACGACGCGGGCCCGCGGCAGTATCCACTGGCAGAGGCTGGCGATCGCCGCCGGCTCAAGCAGCGGCTGGCCGCCCTTGGCGTACATCACCGGATCGAGAACCACCGGGATTCCGGTCCCATGGGCATCGAGGGCTGTCGCCACCGCCTCGATCACCTCCGGGCGGTGGAGCATGCCGATCTTGATGCAGTCGGCCCCGAGGTCGCTCAGGACCACCCGGATCTGCTCGGCGACGAATGCCGGCGGCACCTCATGAATGGCGGCAACGGTCTCGGTGTTCTGGGCGGTGAGCGCGGTGACCGCAGTCATCGCGAAGCCGTCCAGCGCCGTGACCGTCTTGATGTCTGCCTGAATCCCGGCCCCACCTCCGGAGTCGGAGCCGGCGATGATCAGAACCCGGCCGTGCAGGACATCCGCTCCTCTTGCCTCACGCCGCAGCGACCCGGATTACGTCGCAGATTTCATTCACGACAGCGTTGAGGACGGTCGGGTCCTCGCTCTCGGCCATCACCCGGATCACCGGTTCGGTTCCAGACTTGCGGATCAGCAGCCGGCCGGAGTTGCTGAGCCGCTTCTCAGCTTCGGCGATCGCCTCCTTGACGGCGTCGCATTCGAGGGGCTGACCGCCGTCAAAGCGGACGTTCTTGAGGAGCTGGGGCACCGGCTCGAACACCTGGCAGACTTCACTGGCCCGGCGCCGGGAGCCGACGATGACCGCCAGGACCTGAAGGGCGGCGATCAGGCCGTCACCGGTGGTGGTGTAGTCCGCAAGGATGATGTGGCCCGATTGCTCGCCACCCACATTGATGCCGGTCGCGCGCATGTGTTCGGTGACGTAACGGTCGCCCACCTTGGTGCGATGCAGGCAGAGGTCGCGGCGGGCCAGATAGCGTTCCAGGCCGAGGTTGGACATCACCGTCGCCACCAGACCGCCGCCGCGGAGCTGCCCGGTCGCCGCCCAGTGATCGGTGATCAGTGCCATCAGCTGGTCACCGTCGATAAGATTGCCCTTCTCGTCGGCGATCAGCACCCGGTCGGCATCACCGTCCAGGGCGATGCCGAAGTCGGCCCGGTACTCCACCACCTTGCGGCACATCGCCTCAGGCTCGGTCGAGCCGCAGTCCCTGTTGATGTTGCGGCCGTCGGGCAGGTCGCCGAGGGGGATCACCTCGGCCCCCAGTTCCCACAGGACCTCCGGCGCGACCCGGTAGGCGGCACCGTTGGCGCAGTCGACGACGATCCGCAGATCGTTGAGGGTAAGGCCCTTCGGGAAGGTCTGTTTGACGAACTCGGTATAGCGGCCGCGGACGTCTTCCAGGCGGCGGGCGCGGCCCAGTTCCTCAGGCGGCGCCAGATGGTCGGCGATGCCGTTGGCGAGGTGCGTCTCGATCGCCAGTTCAACCTCGTCGGACAACTTGTGGCCATCCGGACCGAACAGCTTGATGCCGTTGTCCTGAAACGGATTATGGGAGGCTGAGAGCATGACACCGAGATCGCAGCGCATCGACCGGGTGAGCATCGCCACCGCCGGGGTCGGCATCGGCCCGACCAGAATCACCTCCATGCCCATCGAGATGCAGCCGGCGGACAGGGCCGGCTCCAGCAAGTAGCCGGAAAGCCGGGTGTCCTTGCCGATCAGCACCCGGTGGCGAAGCTTGCCGCGTCGGAAGTAGAGGCCGGCGGCCATGCCGACCTTGAGCGCCGTCTCAGCGGTCATCGGTTCGCGATTGGATGTGCCGCGAATGCCATCCGTTCCAAACAATCGTCTCGTCATGCGCCGAAACCACTCCCTGTCCTGGTGGCGTCCTTATAACCCGACGATTGTAAAGAGTAGATGGAAAAGCCCGGGCCGACGGTGATCGCGATCACCGCCGTGTCATTGTCGATACGGCATCGGCGTCGATACGGCATCGGCCGGCACGGCGCCGGCGATCGCCTGCCACACCGCGATCGCCTGAGCGGTGGCAGCGACGTCGTGGACCCGCACCAGATCCGCGCCGTGGAAAACTGCCCAAAGGGCGGCAGCCAACGAGCCGGCAACCCGCTCGCCGGCGGGCTCGCCACGGCTCACCCGGGCGATAAAGCTTTTGCGGGAGGCGCCGATCGCCACCGCGCAGCCCAGTTCCCGAAACCGGGGCAGACGCGCGAGCAGGTCGAGATTGTGGGCGACGGTCTTGCCAAAGCCGATCCCCGGATCGACGGCGATCCGCTCCCGAGCGATGCCGGCAGCCTCGCAGGCCGCGATCCGGCCGGCAAGCCACCGGGAAATCTCGACGACCGGATCCCCGTACCGCGGGTCGGCCTGCATCGTCTGCGGCTCGCCCTGCATATGCATCAGGATGACGCTGACCCCCGCGTTCGCGACAATCCCGATGGCCGCCGGATCGCCGGTCAGCGCGGTCACGTCGTTGACGATCACCGCGCCGGCATCGATTGCCGCCGCCATCACCGCCGCCCGGCGCGTATCCACGGAGACAGTCAGGCCGGCCCCGGCAAGTTCAGCGACCACCGGCCGAACCCGCGCCTGCTCCACGTCGGCCGGCACCGGCTGGGCGCCCGGGCGGGTCGATTCGCCGCCCACATCGATGATGTCCGCGCCGGCCGCGGCGAGCGTGAAGCCGCGCTCGATCGCCGTCACCGGGTCCGGGGTCTCGCCACCGTCGGAAAAGCTGTCCGGAGTGACGTTGACGATCCCGAGGAGCCGCGGCCGGTCCAGGCAAAGTCCGGCGAACGACCGTGAGCACGGCTTAAGGTCCGTTTCCATGTCAAGGTCGCCGGGAATTGATCGGGTGTCGCAGAGGCGTCGCGGGTGGCCGGCGTTGGCGATGGCCGCTCAGTTGCCCGGCTGCGGCTCCGGGCCGAAGCCGCCGCGCGGCGGCTCATCGCTCGGATGACGGTCCGTCGTGGGCACCACCGAGCGCCGCCCGTGGTCGCGCTTCGGCGGCTCCTCGCTCGGCTCGGTCCGGATGACCGGCTCGCCGCGCAGCAGGGCGATCACCTCGTTGCCGCTCAGCGTCTCGTACTCGAGCAAAGCGTTGGCCAGGGTATCGAGATCGGCGCGGCGCTCGTTGAGGATCTCCCGCGCCCGCTGCTCGGCGGAATCAATCAGCTGGCGCACCTCCTCGTCGATGATCCGCGCTGTGGCATCGGCCATGTGCCGCTGCTGGGTCACCGAGTGGCCCAGGAAGATCTCTTCCTGGTTGTCGGAATAGCGAAGCGGCCCGAGCTTCTGAGAGAAGCCGAACTCGGTCACCATCCGCCGGGCCATGTCGGTGGCCTGCTTGATGTCGTTGCCGGCGCCGGTCGTCACGTTGTCTTCGCCGAAGACGATCTCCTCGGCGGCCCGGCCGCCGAACATCACCGCCAGCTTCGACTCCAGCTCGATCAGCGAATAGCTGTGGCGGTCCCGCTCCGGCAGCGACATGGTCACACCGAGCGCCCGGCCGCGGGGGATGATCGTGACCTTGTGCAGAGGATCGTGCTTCGGCACGCTCAAGCCCACCAGGGCATGGCCCGCCTCGTCGTAGGCGGTCAGCAGCTTTTCATCGTCAGTCATGACCAAGGAGCGGCGTGCCGCCCCCAAC
>CAYVUM010000027.1:0-34161 GCA_964454795.1 uncultured Rhodospirillaceae bacterium | reverse complement strand
AGGTGAGCCCCGGCGAGGCGCTCGACGTTCAGGTCTCCTGGTCACGGACCAGGCCCGTTGACGAGAAGTCGCCGGCCAGGGTGCTGTTCGGCAGCGACAGCATTCCGATCATCGCAGAGGCCGCCCGGCATTTCCGGGATACCGCACCGGTTGAGGACTTCGAAGTCGAAGGCTTCGTGACCCGGCTCGACCGGGCACCGGCGGCGACCGAGGGAGAAGTTACGGTCGAAGGGATCGTCGAAGGGCATATGAGGCGGATCGGGATGCGGCTCGGCCCACACAACTACAGCGACGCCGTGCGCGCCCATGACGACCGGCTCAAGGTCAAGTGCACGGGCGAGCTCATCAAGGCGGGGCACGGGCATCGCCTGGAAAGCCCGCGTCACTTCGAGGTGATCGCGGACGAGGATACCGCGTAGGCGACCGCAGCCGAGGTGATTCTGGGGGAAAAGGCAACCTCCTCCCGTTCCGCACCCGAATGTCGGCTGTTGCCCGCTCCCCGCGGTTCTGCCTAAATCCCGGGGCCAGCAAGCCCTTGCCGAACGTGGAGACCCGCCCCATGGCCTTCCTCGCCCAACGCCTCAGCCGCATCCAGCCGTCACCGACCATCGCCGTGACCCAGAAGGCCAACGAGCTCAAGGCCGCCGGCCGCGATGTCATCGGCCTCGGTGCCGGCGAACCGGATTTCGATACGCCCGGGCACATCAAGGCGGCGGCGAAAGCGGCGATGGACCGGGGCGAGACCAAGTACACCGCCGTCGCCGGCACCCCGGCGCTGCGCCGCGCGATCGCCGACAAGCTCCGCCGCGACAACGGCCTCGACTACACGCCTGAGCAGATCACCGTCGGCTGCGGCGGCAAGCAGACCATCTACAACGCCCTCCTCGCCACCCTCGACGACGGCGATGAGGTGATCATACCCGCCCCCTACTGGGTGTCCTACCCCGATATCACCCTGCTCTGCGGCGGCACCCCCGTGATCGTCCCCTGCCCGGTGGAGAGCGGCTTCAAGCTCCAGCCGGACGACCTTGCCGCAGCCATCACCCCCCGAACCAAGTGGCTGATCCTCAACTCGCCGGGCAATCCCACCGGCGCCGCCTACACGGCCGGCGAGCTGACCGCGATTGCCGCGGTTCTGGTCGAGAACCCCCACGTCTGGGTGATGACCGATGACATCTATGAGCTGATCGTCTACGACGACTTCCGGTTCACCACCATCGCCCAGGTGGAGCCGCGACTGTACGAACGGACTCTGACCCTCAACGGCTGCTCCAAGGCCTATTGCATGACCGGCTGGCGGGTCGGCTATGCGGCCGGGGCGGCGGAGCTGATCAAGGCGATGAACAAGGTGCAGTCGCAGAGCACCACCCACACCTGCTCGATCGCCCAGGCGGCCGCGGTGGCGGCCCTGGAGGGTCCCCACGACTTCATCGCCCGCCACAATGCGGTCTTCCGGGAACGCCGCGACCTCGTGGTTTCGATGCTGAACCAGGCGACGGGACTGTCCTGCCCGACCCCGGAGGGGGCCTTTTATGTCTATCCCTCCTGCGAGGGGGTGATCGGCAGGACGACCCCGGACGGCCAGGCGATCAATTCGGACGACGATTTCATCACCTACCTGCTCGAGTCCGAAGGGGTCGCCGCCGTGCAGGGCTCGGCCTTCGGCCTGTCGCCCTGCTTCCGGGTGTCCTACGCCACGTCCACCGACGCGCTCGCCGAAGCCTGCACCCGGATCCAGCGAGCCTGCGCTGCGCTCGCCTGAGGACCGGCGGGGGTCGCAGGTGCGCCCGGCGGCGCTCGCCAACCTCTTGATTCCCCGGAACGCGCCGTTACGGTGAAAGGCTCGTTACGGCCCCGTCTCGGACCCAGCACATTGACCGCTGCGTCCGCCGCCGGCGGCCCCTGTGGTTGTTCGGGAGGACTCCAATGAACCAGGAACGCCCAGCCCAGCCCCGATGCGCCGCGTTCGTCGGGCCCTATCTCAGCGGCAAGACCACGCTGCTCGAGGCGATCCTCTACCGCACCGGTGCCATTAACCGCAAAGGCACGATCAAGGACGGCAATACCGTCGGCGACAGCGTCGCGGAAGCCCGCGACCGGCAGATGAGCACCGAGCTCACCGTCGCAACCACCAGCTATCTCGATGATCCGTGGACCTTCCTTGACTGCCCGGGCTCGATCGAACTGAGCCAGGAGGCCCGCAACGCCCTGATGGTGGTGGACGCGGCCGTCGTCGTCTGCGAACCGGAACCGGCCAAGGCGCTGACCCTCGCGCCGCTGTTCCGCTTCCTGGGCGCCCACGCTATCCCCCACATCGTGTTCATCAACAAGACCGACATCGGCGGCGCAAAAATCCGCGAAAGCCTGGAGGCGATCCAGGCGGTTTCCGCCCGGCCGCTGGTGCTGCGCGAAGTTCCGATCCGCACGGGCGACCATATCTCCGGTTTTGTCGATCTGGTCAGCGAGCGGGCATTTCAGTGGCGCGAGGGCCAGCCGTCGGAGCTGATCCCCCTGCCGGACCGGATCATCGACCGGGAGCAGGAGGCCCGCGTCGGGATGCTGGAAGCGCTGGCCGACTTCGACGACACACTCCTCGAAATCCTGCTCGAAGATGCCATTCCGTCGACCGAGGAGATCTACGCGAACCTGACCCGCGACCTGCAGCAGGACCAGATCGTGCCCGTGTTCTTCGGCTCGGCCGAGCATCTCTACGGCATTACCCGGCTGCTCAAGGCGCTGCGCCACGAGGTCCCCGGGCCCGCGGCGGCGGCGGCCCGGGTCGGCCTCGCCGAGGCCGGCGAAGCCGCTGCCCGGGTGTTCAAGACCCTCCACGCCGCCCATACCGGCAAGCTCTCGCTGGTGCGGATCTGGGGCGGCGAGATCACCGATGGCATGACCCTGAACGGTGAGCGGGCCAGCGGTCTCAGCCGGATGCTCGGCAGCAAAACGGAAAAGGTCGCAAAAGCCGGGCCGGGCGAGATTGTTGCCCTCGGCCGGCTCGATGGCGCTGCCACCGGCGCGGTGCTTTCCGCCTCCGGCACGCTGACCGGCGCCCCCTGGCCGGAGCCGCTCAAACCCCTGTTCGCGCAAACGATCCGCGCGACCCACCGCGCCGACGAGGTGAAACTGACCACCGCCCTCGGCAAACTCAGCGATGAGGACCCCTCGCTGTCCTACGGTCACGATCCCCACACCGGTGAGCTGCTGCTCTGGGGCCAGGGGGAAATGCACCTGCAAATCGCTCTCGACCGGCTGCGCAACCGCTTCGGCCTGCAGGTGGACGCCGCCCGGCCGGGTGTTCCGTACAAGGAGACGATCCGCAGCGCCACCGCCCAGCATGCCCGCCACAAGAAGCAGTCCGGAGGGCACGGCGAATTCGGCGATGTGCACCTGACCATCAAGCCGTTGCCGCGCGGGACCGGGTTCGAATTCACTGACACGATCAGTGGCGGGGTCGTGCCCAAGCAGTATATCCCCGCAGTCGAGGGTGGCGTGCGCGATGCCCTGGCCCAGGGACCGCTCGGCTTCCCGGTCGTCGACGTGGCGGTGACCCTTACCGACGGCCAGTATCATACCGTCGACAGCTCGGACATGGCGTTTCGCAAGGCCGGGCTGCAGGCGATGCGCGAGGGCCTGCCGAAATGCGATCCGGTGCTGCTGGAGCCGATCTTTTCGGTCCGGATCGCCGTGCCCAACGAGTTCACCTCGCGCATCCAGCGCCTGGTCAGCGGCCGCCGTGGTCAGATCCTGGGCTTTGAGGCGAAAGCCGACTGGGACGGCTGGGACGAGGTGGCAGCGCTGCTGCCCCAGGCGGAGATGCACGGCCTGATCATCGAGCTGCGCTCGTCAACGCTGGGGGTGGGAACCTTCGACTGGTCGTTCGACCACCTTCAGGAACTGACCGGTAAACTCGCCAGCGACATCGTCGCCGAACGGGAGGCGGCAGGCTGAAACGGCGGGGCGGCCCGGCGCGCGGCGGTCTGGACGGTCGCCTGCCGTTCAGCCCCGGGCCAGGCCCCGGACCGCGAACCAGGAAGTTGTCGCTGCAGTGCAATACGCTGCCGGCATCGCTCGCTGGCAGCGTTGCCAGGAGGGTGGGCGCCGCCCCTTTGCCATTCCGTCGCCTTAATTGCTGCATTTCGGGGAGCCAACCCGCGCGCCGGGTACCGGCCTGAAAAAATTGCCGGGCTTGGAAAGCCCGGCAAGTTAAGCAGGGAGGCTTCACGTCTGGGAGACGTAGGACCCGTCGGAAACGAGCCCTGGATTCGAGCGTTGCGCCCGAAACTCTCGATGCTGCAATGCAACATCTACCGTCGTGTATACGCCGTCCGGTTGCCCCGCGAAACCCAAAAACACCGCAAGCCGCCTATGCACAATATGCATGCCCGGTAGAAATGGTTCTGTCCCTGATCCCGGATCAAGCGGGACGCCGGGCAACCGGACGCCGCCGCCGGACCACGACAAGGGCGAGAGCGAGCATGGTTAAGGGGTAGAGCACCGACAGCCGATAGAGGTCGTCGAACGCCAGCGCCTCGCGCAGCGTCCCGATCAGGACGGTGCCGGTTCCGATGCCCACCATCAGCGCCGCGATCAGCATCGATGAGACCCAGGATACGACCCGCGGATAGACCTCCGCGGCCAGGGTGATGGTCAGCGGGAAGAACGCCGAACAGGCAAGTCCAGCGAGCGCGAACACCACGACCCCGCCGGCCGGGCTGGCAGCCAGCGGCAGAGCCAGGAAGGCGAGAGCCATCAGGACCGGCAGCGTCTGCCAGATCAGCCGTGGCGGGACCCGCGCGACGATCGCCGAAACCACCAGCCGGCCGGCAACCAGAGACCCCCAGAACACCGACAGTGCCAGAGCCGCCGCTTCCTCGGGCACGCCGCGGGCTTCGGTCAGAAAGATCACTGCCCAATTGGCAAAGGTCCCCTCGGCGAAGGCATAGAGCAGCGCGATCGCCACAAACACCCAGAACAGCGGGTCACCGATGGGTTCCCGCCCGTCGTCGGGATCATCGCCCTCGGCCGCCTCCAGGATCGGGGCTTCCTCAGGCAGAGCGGCGGCCTGAGTGACCAGCGCCGCCGCGATGCAGACCAGGGAAACCGCGATCGGATAGGCGATCCAGAAACCGGCGGCCACCGCCTGACCGGTGAGCAGCGGGCCGCCGGCGAGGCCGATCCCGATGGCGGTGTGGGCCGCGACCACCGAGCCATGAATGTTGTTGGGGAAGAACAGCGCCGGATAGGTATTGACGGGAGCGCCGAACAGGCCCGTCCCCAGGCCGAGAAAAGCCGTCGCCGCGAGGATCACCGCATAGCCTAGTCCCGGCGGCCCCCAGACACTCAGCGCAAGCAGGCCCTGGGAAAGGGCGAAACAGACCAGCGACAGGCTCAGCAGGGCCCGGAGGCCGATCCGCCGCGCCAGCGATCCGCCGCTGACCGCGCCGATGATCGCGAAGGCGATCTGCGGCAGGAAAATGCTCGCATAGCCAGCGTCGTCGAGGGCGATGCTGTGCTTGAGGACCGCCCCGAGGGCCGGGAAGCTGACCATTGTCAGTCCCTGCAACACAGCAGCAGCGTAAACCACGACGACGCCGGGGGCGGTCGGCGACCAGCTGCCGGGGCGGATCCGCCCTCCGGGTTGCTCAGACATGATTGACGACCACCTGGTACAATGGGTTCTCCGCTCTGAACGCGCCATCAGGCCGCGCGGGCAGCCTCTCCGGCGCTATCGCCCCCAGATGCTGAGAGTCCCCGCGGGCCGGATCACTCCGCCGCCGCTGCGCGGCGCTGGCTCCAGAAGGCCGGGATATCCTTGCGATAGCGCCGCATCACCAGATTGGCGATCAGGCCGGTCCAGCCGGTCTGATGCGCCGCTCCCAGCCCCTCGCCGGTTTCGGCATGAAAGTATTCATGGAACAGCAGCAGGTCCTTCCAGTGCGGATCGGAATGGAAGCTGGCCTGGTCCGCGAACACCGGCCGGCGCCCGCCGGCATCCGGGCGGTAGATGTCGACAAGCCGTTCGGCGATGAGCGTGGCGATCTGGTTGAGGGTCAGCTGTTCGCCGTTCTTGCAGGCCGCCGCGACGGTAAAGCCGTCACCGAGGAACCGCTGAAACTTCTCGATCGCCTGGATCAGCGCGTAGTTCACCGGCATCCAGATCGGTCCACGCCAGTTGGAGTTGCCGCCGAACAGCGGCGAATTGGATTCTCCGGGGACATACTCGATCAACGCCTCGCCGACGCCGGGGAGGTTGCCCAAATCCCGATGGTCGGCATGACACCGGCTGACGCTGCGCACGCCAAAGCGCGAGAGGAACTCCTCCTCGCGCAACAGGCGGTCGAGGATCCGCGGCAGCATGGTGTGATCGACAAGCGAGAGAAGATGCTCGCCGCGGTCGTTGACGGCCGAGGGACACGCGCAGATCACGTTGCCGAGGAACATACCGCCCTTCTGGCGCTCCAGGACGTCAGCGAACCGCGGAACGCTGGCCAGCAGGCGGCGGTCGACGATCTCCGTGGCGAACAGCGGGATCAGCCCGACCATGGAATAGACGTCCACCCGGTGGTGGCGGCCATCGGGAGAGACGATCAGATCCTTGAAAAATCCAGCCTCCGGATCCCAGAGGGACACGCCACGGTGCCAGCTGGCTTCGGCGTGACCACCGACCGCATTGGCAATGGCCAGGAACTGCTCATAGCACTGGATGGCGATGTCCTCATAAACGTTGTCCCGGGTGGCAATTTCCAGGGCTATCACCGTCATGTTGAGGGCGAACATCGCCATCCAGCCGGTGGCATCGGCCTGCTTCAGGCTATATCCGGCCGGCAGCGGGTGGGAACGGTCGAACACCGAGATATTGTCGAGGCCGAGGAAGCCACCCTCGAAAACGTTGAGGCCGTCGGCATCCTTGCGGTTGATCCACCACGCGTAATTGAGCAGCAGCTTGTGGAAGACCCGCTTGAGAAAGTCGAGATCGGCGTCACCGCGCTGGACCCGCTCGGCCCGGAACACCTTGAGCGCGCCCATGGCATGGACCGGCGGGTTAACGTCGGAGAAGTTCCACTCGTAGGCGGCGATCTGCCCATTGGGATGGAGGTAGCGCTCGGAGAGCATCAACTCGATCTGGTCCTTGGCGAAATCCACATCGATCAGCGCCAGGGCAGCGCAGTGAAAGGCCAGGTCCCAGGCAGCAAACCAGGGGTACTCCCAGCTATCCGGCATGGAAATGACATCGTGGGCGTCAAGGTGCCGCCATTGCCGGTTACGGCCGAACCAGCGGCTGTCAGGCGGCGGATACACATCACCGCGAAGCCATCGTTCCACGGAATAGTGGAAGAACTGCTTGCACCAGATCATCCCGGCCAGCGACTGGCGGAGGATGTGGTGATCCTGGGGCGTGGCGTCGGGCAGGAGCCGCTCATAGAACACGCTTGCCTCCGACTCACGCGATGAGAGGGTGACGCCGAAGCCGGCGAACGGCGTCTCGAGCGGCTGGTCGGAAAGCACCAGGTCGACAACGGTATGGTCGCCGGGCCCGATCCGGTGAACAGACAACGCCGCCATCTTTGTGCCGATCCGGTCCGGGTTGACCGCTCCGCTCTCGCCGCCCGCCACATAGCGATGAAAGGCGTCCTTCACGTAAGGGGTGGAGTTGGCCGTCCCGAACAGCCGTTCGTTGTTGGTCTCGTTATCGGTGAACAGCAGGTCGGCGCGATGCCGGCCGTAGAGGTGATAGAGGCCGAGGGTCGAATGCTCCGAGCGCACGGCCCAGGCCGCCTCCCCGGCGACATCGGCGGGGCGGATCGTCGGGATCGGTTCCGGATCGCCCCACGACCAGGTGTTGCGAAACCACAGGGTGGGCAACAGGTGCACCGTTGCCGGCTCAGGACCGCGGTTGCTGACGATGATCCGGATCCGGACCTGCGCCGGGCCGGCCTTGGCATAGATCACCTCCACATCAAAGTACCGGCTATCGGCGAACACACCGGTATCGATCAGGCCGAAAGGCGGCTGATGGCGGTCGCGCCGGCGGTTCTCATCAAGGAGCGCCTGATAGGGGAACGCCGCCTGCGGATACTTGTACAGATAGCGCAGCCAGGCGTGGCTCGGGGTGGCATCGACGTAGAAGTACATTTCCTTGACGTCTTCGCCCCGGTTGCCTTGCGGCCCGGTGAGACCGAATGCCCGTTCCTTGAGGTAGGGATCGCGGCCGTTCCAGAGGGCGATCGCGAAGCACAGCCGCTGCTGCTCGTCGCAAAGGCCGCCGAGACCGTCCTCGCTCCATCGAAAGGCCCGGGAACGGGCGTGGTCGTGGGGCAGGAACGACCAGGCATCGCCGCCCTCGCTGTAATCCTCGCGCACCGTTCCCCAGGCCCGCTCGGACAGATAGGGTCCCCAGAGGCGCCAATCCTCGGCTCCGGCCCGGTGGCGTTCCAGGCGCTGGCGTTCGGCGTCGAGCTCGGCGTCATCAGTCATGGGGGGGCGTTCCGTTGCGATGGTTGACAATTGGCCGGGCTCTTTGGATGTGCAGGGCGGGGGCCACGTTACAGTGTCGGTCGCGCCTGCGCATCCTTCCCGGCGCACTGCGCCGTTCACCGGCTCGGAATTCAAACTCCTGGCTGCGCTCAACACAAGAGTCGGCAGCATTGATCGAAATCGCCGCCAAGGTTTGAAACCGAGACGCGTTCGCGTCGGGCCGCCGTGTGTCGGCCTTGTTTTCGCGTCGGGGACCGTGGTAGCTAACAGAACAAGTTCTTGAACTGGTTACAACACACCATCCGTGTCATTCCGCTGCCGGAGGAGGGAGAGAAACATGCCTATGCCGGAAGATCCTATCGTCATCGTCGGAGCTGCGCGCACCCCCATGGGCGGGATGCTCGGCGACTTCGCCAGTGTGCCGGCCACCGAACTTGGCGCCACCGCCATCAAGGGCGCACTCGACCGCTCCGGCATTCCCCCGGAGGATGTGGGCGAGGTGCTGATGGGCTGCTGCCTGATGGCCGGCCTCAAGCAGGCGCCGGCCCGGCAGGCCGCCCACTTCGCCGGCATTCCCTGGAGCACCGGCGCCACAACGCTGACCAAGATGTGCGGCTCGGCGATGAAGACGGCGATGCTCGGCCACGACAACATTCTCGCCGGCTCGCACGATATCATTGTCGCCGGCGGAATGGAGAGCATGTCCAATCCGCCGTACCTGGTGCTCAAAGGGCGCACCGGCTATCGCCTCGGCCATGGCGACCAGTTGAAGGACCACATGTTTTATGACGGTCTGGAAGACGCCTACGAAGAAGGCCGGGCGATGGGGACCTTCGCCGAAGACTGCGCCCAGATGTATCAGTTCACCCGGGAGTCGCAGGACGAATTCGCCACGGACTCGGTGACCCGCGCCCAGAACGCCTCAAAGAGCGGAACGTTCAAGGACGAGATCGCCCCGCATACCGTCAAGGGCCGCAAGGGCGACACCGTCATCGAGAACGACCAGGCGCCGTTCCAGGTGAACGTCGAGAAGATCCCGACGCTGCGCCCGGCCTTCCGCAAGGACGGCACGGTGACGGCCGCCACCTCCAGCTCCATCTCCGACGGCGCCGCCGCGCTGGTCCTGATGCGGCGCTCCGAGGCCGACCGCAGGGGCATCGCGCCGATCGCAGTCATCCACGCCCACTCCACCCACAGTCAGGAGCCGAACCTGTTCACCACGGCACCGGTGGGCGCGATCCGCAAAGTCCTCGACAAAGCCGGCTGGAAGAACACCGACGTGGACCTCTGGGAGATCAATGAAGCGTTCGCCGTGGTCACCATGGCGGCGATGCGCGACATCGACATTCCCCGGGACATTGTCAACATCAACGGCGGCGCCTGCGCCCTCGGCCACCCGATCGGGGCCTCCGGTGCGCGGATCATCGTCACTCTGCTGCACGCCCTCAAGCAAAAGGGCCTGAAGAAGGGCATTGCGGCACTGTGCATCGGCGGCGGCGAGGCGACGGCCATGGCCGTGGAATTGGCCGCCTGACCGGCGGTACGAACGTCCATTGCGGCGACGGTCCGCCGGGGAGTCGCGCCCGCCGGACCGCCTGTCGCCCAGAACGCCATCCACGTCACCACGCAGGGGTCCAACACGTCTGGTTCGCGGGAGCGCCGGCTGGCCGGCCGTCGGGGTCGTTCATGGGCGGCATCCGGGCGGAGAACGGGCCGTCTCCCATCCAGCACTAACGCCCGGTCGTGTTCCGGGGGAACCTCAAGGGGAGTGAAACCATGAATGTCAACGGACTGGCAGCGATCGTCACCGGCGGCGGCTCGGGTCTCGGTGAAGCGACAGCCAAGGCGCTGGCCAAGGCCGGTGCCAAGGTGGCGATCTTCGACATGGCGGAAGAGAACGCGAACCGGGTGGCCGGCGAGGTCGGCGGCGTCGCCTGCATCGTCAACGTGACTTCGCCGGAATCAGTGGAAGCAGGCATCGCCAAGGCCCGTGAGGCGCACGGGGTGGCCCGGATTTGCGTTCAGTGCGCCGGGGTGGCGCCGCCGGCCAGCATCGTCGGCAAGAAGGGGCCGCTGCCGCTGGAAAAATTCGCCCAGGTCGTCGACATCAACCTCAACGGCACCTTCAACGTCATGCGCCTTGTGGCCGCCGAGATGATCGCCGCCGATCCGCTGCCCGATACGGGCGAGCGCGGGGTGTTGATCAACACCGCCTCGATCGCCGCCTTCGAAGGCCAGCGCGGCCAGTCGGCCTACGCCGCCTCCAAGGCCGGGGTGGTGGGCATGACCCTGCCGGCGGCCCGCGAATTCGCCCGCTCCGGCATCCGGGTCGTCTGCATCGCCCCCGGCATCTTCGGCACGCCGATGATGGCCGGTCTGCCCCAGGAAACCCAGGATAGCCTGGGCGCCTCCGTGCCGTTCCCATCGCGGCTGGGCGATCCGGACGAGTATGCCCGATTCGCGGTGCACATCTGCGAGAACGTCTACCTCAACGGTGAGACCATTCGCATCGATGGCGCCCTGCGCATGCAGGGCTGATTCCCCGAACCGGACCGGAAGCGACCGCCGCGGTGGCCCGCCGCCGCGGCGGTTGATCTTTTTCAGCCGGACCTCCACGTTAGGGCGCGGAGCCGGGGGGTATGGCGCGGAGCCGGAGGTTGTAGTCCAGGGCCGGGGCTTGCGTTGTCCGCCTGCACCGGCCCGACTCCGCGGAGACTGGCCATGGGAACCATCACGTTCCGCAGCGGCGGACACAGCCGCACTGTCATCATCGACTTGCCGGCGACGCAGGCCGCCGGCCCGGCCGCTGACCGCCCGACCCTCCTCGAACTGGCCCGCGCCAACAACGTTCCGATGCTGTTTTCGTGCATGTCGGGGGATTGCGGCGCCTGCCGGGTAGAGGTGCGCTATCCGCTCGGCCGCCCGGCCACGGTTCAGCCGCCGACCCCGCCGGAAACGCTCCATGAGGCCGCCAGCCGCCTTGCCAATCCGCCGCCTCCAGGCTATGAAGTGCGTCTCGCCTGCCAGTACCGTCCCGGTGACGAAACGGTCGAGGTGACCTTTCCTCTGGTCCTTGGCGGGATGTGAGCGGGCGCCAGCCAGCGTGCCTCGAGCGGGCTGACCGTTCCGACTTCAGCGTATCCGGGCGGCACTGAGCCCGTCGCCGAGCACGCTTTTTTTTGCTGAAGATGCAGCCTTGCTGCCGGTTGGGGATTTGCTTCCAACGCTTCCCGCGGTCGCGGCGCGCATCGCCTTGCAAAGGCGGGCCAGGGAAGCCAGTGTGCCGGGGGCTCTGGAGGCTCCGGCTTCTGAGGTCATCCGACCGCGCCGTGATCCCACGTGCGCCGGAGCGGCAAAGGATACGGCAAAGTGGCTCAGCGACGTACAGCGCCCGCCCGGCGGCGCTTCCAGCTGTTTCTTATCAAGCCCTCCCACTACGACGATGACGGCTACGTCATCCAATGGATGCGCTCGACAATGCCGTCCAACTCGCTCGCCGTACTTTACGGTCTGGCGCTGGACGCTGAAGCGCGCGAAGTTCTGGGTCCCGGCGTCGCGATCGATATCCACGCCATCGACGAGACCAACAAGGCCATCGTCCCCAAACGCATCATCAAAGCGTACGAAGCTGCCGGCGGTTTCGGGCTGGTCGGTCTCATCGGGGTCCAGTCGAACCAGTATCCGCGAGCACTGGATATTGCCCGGCCGTTGCGCGCGGCAGGTCTGCCCGTCGTCATGGGCGGCTTTCACGTTTCGGGCGTGCTGGCCATGTTCGACGAGACCATGGCCGAGTTGCGGGAAGCGCTCGACATGGGCGTCAGCCTGTTCGCTGGTGAGGCCGAAGGGCGGCTCGAGACGATTCTCAGCGACGCGGCCGCTGGCCGGCTGAAGCCAATCTATAACTTCTTAAGCGCGCTCCCGGGGATGGAAGGCACGCCGAAACCGTATCTTCCATTGAAATACGCCGCGCGGACGCTCGATACCCACACCAGCTTCGATGCCGGCCGCGGTTGCCCGTTCCAGTGCTCTTTCTGCACGATCATCAACGTTCAGGGCCGCAAGTCCCGCCACCGTTCGCCCGATGACGTCGAAGCCATCCTGCGCGCCAACCTGGCGCAGGGCATCAACCGGTTTTTTATCACCGACGACAATTTCGCGCGAAACAGGAACTGGGAGCCGATCTTCGATCGCCTCGTCTCATTACGCGAAGACCAGGGCCTGGACGTCCGGTTCACAATCCAGGTCGACACCCTGGTGCACAAGATCCCGCATTTCGTTGAGAAGGCGAAGCGCGCGGGCGTTACGCGCGTTTTTATCGGCCTTGAGAACGTCAATCCTCAAAATCTGGCAGCCGCGAAAAAGAAGCAGAACCGGATACACGAGTACCGCACCATGCTCCTGCACTGGAAGCGGGCCGGGGTCATCTCTTATGCCGGCTACATTATCGGCTTTCCGAATGATACACCAAAGTCGATCGAGCGCGACATCGCGCTGATCAAGCGCGAGCTGCCGGTCGACATGCTCGAGTTCTTCGTCCTGACGCCGCTGCCCGGGTCGGAGGACCACAAAGCTCTGTGGACCAAGGGGATCGCGATGGACCCCGATATGAACATGTATGACGCCGAGCACGTGGTGACCGATCACCCGCTCATGACCCGGAAGGAGTGGGAGGATATCTACTGGCGGGCCTGGGCCCTCTACTACACGCGCGAGCATATCGAGACCATCCTGCGGCGCGGACACGCCCACAACGTGGGGATTTCCAGGCTGTCTTCGATGGTCCTCTGGTTTTCGAGCTTGACCCGGATCGAGCGCGTCCACCCGCTGCAAAGCGGTGTCGTTCGGATCAAGCGCCGGCGCGATCGCCGGCCCGGATTCCCTCGGGAGGCTTTCATTCCGTTCTATCTGCGATATGGCCTGGAAACCGTGTCCAAGCTCGTCCGCTTCGGACGAGATGCCTGGTGGATCGATCGGTTGCGTCACCGCATCAAGAAGGATCCCGAGTCCCGGTCCTACACGGACCTGGCATTGCAAGACCCGGAAGACGTGTCCGGACTGACGCCCGACTTTGCTGCAAAAAGCATCCCGCCGGTCCGGTCGGAGCAACCCGCCATCGAGACGCTGCTGCCGGGTCAGGCTTAATTCCACCAAACCCGTGAAAGCGCCAGCCGCTTCGCCTTCAATCGTCGGGCACGCACGCCCTTCGCCCGGCTCTTGCGCCACCCAGCGCGACCCGCTTTCCTGCCGCCTCGCAGGTCGCTGACGGTCAGCGATCAACCGGGTGGTGCGGCCCGTGGTTCGAGGCTGACGGATGAGTCCCGTCTGTCAGCATCGAACCTCAGGACCAAGAGCTTCGTCGATCGACCGATCCTTGGCGCGGGAACCGGGCAAAGGATCCGATCCACGACGCCGCTCTGGAACCGGGCAAGCAAGCCGGTTCGCTTACGCCGGTGTTGCCGCCGCCAGGGAGCGATGGCGCCAGCGGCCGAGAAGAGCATCCGCGGAGATGAGCCCCGCGCCTTTGACCACCAGCACGACAAGCAGGAACACCCAAAGGGCGCGTTGATCGAGGATCGCCGCGCCAGGCAGCCGGTCGAACAGCGTCCCGACGGTGGTCGCGTCGACGCCGTGAAAGACGATGTCCACATAGGACTGGATAACGATGAAGCCGATCATCCCGAGTGCGGCGAGCCGGGTGAACAGGCCGAGGACGATCAGGACCGGCAGGATGAACTCCGCGTAAGTCCCGAGCACCACGATCAACCCCCAGGGCAGGACCGGCACCGTCGAGGCGTCGTAGCCATAGGCCTCGACGACTGCGGGGATGATCTGGAAGTAAGCGGCATCGCTGATCGAGAGGAAGCCGAGAAGGCCCGGCTCGATCTTGGTCAGCGCTGAGTTCCAGTAATAGCCGAACAGCACCGCGGCGAAGGTCAGGCGGGCGGCAAGCCCGAGGAACCAGCCGTCCAACACCGCCTCCAGGGCACGACCAGCGCGGGCGTAGACACGGACAAGGCCGTCGGCGACGTGGCCAAGGCGGCGAAGAAATTGGTCCATCGGTTAGCTCCCGTCGTTGGCGAGCCCGGCGACCAGGCCCGCATCAAATAGGCCAGCGAGCTGGGCCTCAAGGTCGAAGTCGGGCATCGCCAGTCCCGCTTGGACGGCCTCCCCAAGAGACAACCCCTGCTGCAGCGCATCGAGGAAGGTGGCGGCAGCGGGCGGGAGCGCGCGGACCGTCACCACGTCCGCCGGACGCGCGATCAGCGCAGTTTCGGCTTTGGCGAGGTCGATCGGCCCGGTTGTTTCATCCTGCGGCCGCCGCCTGGTGACGTCGGCCCACAGGCTCGCCACCGGAAAGCGCGAGGAGACCAGCCGAACAGAGGGGTGGAACGACATCCGCACGGCGGTGAGCGCGTTCTCGGGAATGGCGGCCAACGCTGCTGCCGGAAGCGGCTGGGCCTCGCCCGCATTGAACGCCTCCGACCAGGCCCACTCCAGCCGCGCGACGCAACCGAGGTAAGGAACCGGGGCCGCCGGGGGAAAAGTGGTGATCCAGTCGGGGAAGGCGCCGCCCCAGAGGATCAGCACCGGGTTCGTCGGTGGATGCGCGCGGACGAAACAGGCTGCTGCGGCGTTGAAGAAGGCGTCGCCAACCAGTGCCTTGACGGCCGGGTACGTCTCACCGAGCACTTTGATCAGCCCGGCGACGACATTGTTGCGATGGACAGCGAACCGGGAGTCGCCAGGGCCCGGGTGGTCCGGGTCCAGCAACGCCGCTGCCATGGTCCCCTCGAGACTAGCTGACGCCGGCATCGGGATGGCGCTCCCCCCTTGCCAGGACCCGGCTGGCCGCTGCGGCTTCGGCCATCAGGACCGCGAACCGGGGCACGTCGTTGTCCCACTCGATCAGCGTGGGGGTCGGCCCGATGCGGGCCACGACCTGCGTGTAGAGTTCCCAGACAGCCGCATCGACGGCGCGGTCGTGGGCATCGATCAGAAGGCGAGTGCCGCGGTCCCCGTGCTCAACGGCATGGCCCGCGAGATGGATTTCACCGACCGATCGCAATGGAAAGGCGTCCAGATAGGCGACCGGATCGAACCCCTGGTTGACCGCCGAGACGTAGACGTTGTTCACGTCGAGGAGCAGGCCGCAGCCGGTGCGCCGGGCGACCTCGGCGAGAAAGTCGGTTTCGGCGATGGTCGTGTCCGCGAGCACGACGTAGGTTGACGGGTTCTCCAACAGCAGCCGCCGACCGAGCGCCTCCTGGGCCTGGTCGACGTGCCTCGCGACCTGTGTCAGCGTCGTCCGGGTGTAGGGGAGTGGCAACAGATCATTGAAATAAAACCCGGCATGGCTCGACCAGGCCAGATGTTCGGAGAAACTCGCCGGCTCGTAGCGGTCGATCAGGGCCCGCAAACGGGTGAGGTGATCCCGATCCAACGGCCCCTCGCCACCGATCGACAGGCCGACCCCATGCAGCGACAGGGGCCAGCGCGCGCGCAGCGCCTCCAGCATCCGGTGTGGGGGGCCGCCGGAGGCCATGTAGTTTTCGGCGTGGACCTCGAAAAAGCCCACGTCCGGTGCGGTGCCGCCGATTTCCGGCCAGTGCATCGGTTTGAAGCACACGCCGGCACGGGCAGGCAAGGAACAGGTCAGTGCTGGGCCGGCAAGCAACATCACCAGAAACATCGTTCGCAGCAGGGCCCGTTCACCACGAAGGGCGGGCGATCAGCGATGGGCAAGAAGGCGGCCCGGGCCGCGGACGGCCCGGGCTACAAACCTCAGGCCGGAAGGTCGCGGTCAAGCGGCTCAAGCGAGCCCTTGCGTTCACCCGGAAGTTCGAACTCGCCTGTGGCCGCGGGGGCACCGTACTTAACGCAATCGCCGGCCGGAACCAGGGTCCAGGCGTTGCCCTGATAGTCGACGGTCGACGTGCCGGCACAGGTGGTGCCGGGACCGGCAGCACAGTCATTCTTTCCCGCAAGCGAAATGCCATAACATTTTTCTTTCGCTTGCGCCCGTGCCTCATTCGGGGCCGAAACCGTGGCAGAAACGGCCGAAACCAGGGCAGCAGCCGCGAGCAGGCTGGTTGTGGTCTTCATCGATCTTCTCCCTTCGATCAGGATCGGGTGGTTACGCGTCATGCTGGCCAGACTTGGGGAGCCTGGGTTTACTCCGCCAAGGGGGCCTTGCTTGCGGTGAGCTCGGGGACCGGACGCGCGGACGCCGGATCCGGCTCAATGCCCGGCCAGTTCTGATCCGCTGCCTGGAGGAAGCCGGGAATGTCCTCCTCCCACATCTCCGCGACGGACTTCTGCAGATTGAGATAGAGCTTACCGTCAACGATCCGCCACAGTTGCGGGTCGCCTGGAACCTTACCGCCCTTGGCGACACCGAAAGCGCAGTGTCCATCGAATTGCGGGGCGTACTTTGCCGGATCGGCGAGGAAGCGGTCCCGGTTCTCCGTCGTGGCGAACGCAAAGGTCGAACCGTTGTACTCTGCAGTAATCGACGCTTTGCCAGGCGTCGGTGCCGGCTGCGGCCGGCCGATGGTCGCCTGCGATTTGTCGAAATAGGCGACGACGTCATAGCCGCTGACGGCATAACCGCTGCCGTCCACGTATTGCGGGCCAGCGAGGGCCACTTCTCCGACCAGGAACGCCAAGGCTCCGGCCGCAACGAGTGTGCGAAGGGTGTTCGGCATAGGTCAGGTCTCCTTTCGGCGGATCCAACGACCGCTCTGTCATACCGCAGTGGTAACGGATTTGATGACGCTGGCCCGTCCAGCGATACATCGATCGCGCGACCGTGTTGACCCGTGAGCGGTTGGCTGATCGCTGGTGCGATGGAGCGGATCAGCACCGGGGTGGGCGCCGCCGCGGAGACCGGCGCCAGGGCACGGCAGGATCACCCTGACGCCGGAGCGACGGGACTGAGGGTGCCTTGGCACCCTCAGTCCCGCATCGGTGGTGCTCAGCCGCGGCGGCGGCGGCGGCCGAGACCGAACAGCCCGAGCAGCCCGGCGGCGAAAACAAACGCACCGGCCGGCGCGGCAACCTGGAAAGCCGCACCATTGTCGTCGATGAACAGCCTGATCACGTCGCCGTAAACCCGCCGTTCGGTGTCGCCGACCGCCTGGAAATCGGCATCCAGGATCGGGAAGCTGTACACGGGGGTCAGGGTCAGCAGCGCCTGGAACGCATGATCGTCCGGCAGCTTCACCAGTTCGATCTCCAGATGGCCGTAGTGCTTGCCGCCGTCCACGAGGGTTACGAACGTCTCGCCGTTCTCATCCGTGACTTCCAGCCACAGCTCGCCTTCCTCGATGTCCGCCGTCCACGACCGGAACGGATTGACCTGGTTGATGTCGATGTCCTCGAAGCCGGGGATGCTGTCGAACAGCGGATTGCTGAACGGCACGCCGAAGCCGTCGCCGGCCATGCCCACGTCATAATGGTGAACGCCGATGCCATCACCATCCAGGTCGACGAACGACCGCTCGAACTGCTCGTTGTGGCCGGACAGCACCGCCGCCACCCCGAACTCCTCGAAGAACTCCTGATACTGGCGAAGCGGTGTGCCCGACTGGCCGGAGGTGCGGGGATCGTCGGCCGGCAGGCTGTGGAAGCCGGTCGAGTAGGCGACGTGGTGGAATTGAACGAAGATCACCTGGCCATCGTCGCGGGCGTCCTGAAGCTGGTCCAGAACCCAGTTCCACTGCGTTGAGCCCGGGTTGAAGTCGGACAGCGCGCTGGGATTGGGCACCGACTCAACCGATTCATACTGCTGACGGCTGAAGTTGAACTGGGTGTCGGTGTCGGCGAGGCCCGGCGTTCCGGCCTGAGAGAAATTCAGGTCCGGCTCACCGTTGCTGGAATCGATGGTGATAATCGTCACCGGCCCGTAGTCCACCCGATAATAATTGTCCTGATGTTCCGGGGTGCCGTTGGACGGGGCGTCGAAGTAGACTTTGTACTTCTCGCGGCTGACCATCGGCCAGTTTTCGCCGGTATCGGGATCGATCGTATAGCCGCCGTTGGCCGCGCCAAAGTTCTCCCAGTTGCCGTAGGCCGGCAGGATCGGCCGTTCGCTCAGCACGTTGGTGAATTCACCCGCGGTGTGGCGGAAGAATTCGTCCCAACCCGGCTGATAGCCGCCGCCCTGGACGATGTCGCCCGGAAACACGATGAAATCCGGATCACGCTGCTCGATGATCCGCAGGTTCTGGTTGAAGCCTTCCGTCTCGGTGACGAGGTAGCCGTCGACGAACGGGCTGCTCGGCCCGTCGTTCATCGCCGGCGGCAGGCTGGCGGGGCGGCCGAGGCTGCCCGTTGCCTGGTTCCCGGGGAACCACAGGCGGTTGCGGGTACGGCCCTGGGGCTCGGTCTCGGAATCGGCCAGGGCGATGAACCGGACCTGGTTCCAGTCATCGCGGGTTGGCGCCGTGCGGAAGCTGGCATCGAAGCTCGTCCCGCCCTGGCTCACCGCGTAGGTGTACGTTGAATTCGGCTGCAGACCGTCAACCGCGATGCTGTGCTTGTAGTTACTGTTCGCAAACAGCGGGATCTCCCCGGCGGCACCCTGGTCGAGCTCCACCTGGGTGTAGCTGAGCAGCGGCTGAAACTCCGGGGTCGAGGTCAGCTGCAGCGGCGCCGGGAGGCCGGGACCGGTGACGGTCAGCAAGCCGGCCTCGCCGGTTTCGGTAAACCAGTTGATCAGCATGCCCGTCTCCGACGGCTGCTGCAGATAGGGTTCGATCCGGAACGCCTGGGCCGGCGAGATCGCAGCAGACAGCGCGACCCCGCACGCCAGAGCGGTGGTTCCGAGCAGCGAGCGCAGCATCGAGGTTCTCCTCATCCCTTGAGCGTCTTGATGGCTTGTTGTCGGCAGACCCCGTGCGCTGTGCCGCGCACGATCCAGAGGCCGGCAGCCAGACAGCTAGCGCCGCTTGGTTACAGATTGATCGCGGATTGCAGACACTTTTTCGACAGAGTGCGGCCGGGCGGCGCCAAGGTCCGCATCGCTGCGGGCGCCGGTCCTGCAGAAGTCCCCAAACACGGCCGGGACCGTCGATGCGCCCCTGGACGGCGCCGCTGCAACAGCGCATCTGCGTACAGGGTCACAAACCGCAAGCGGAGCAGCGCCTTGACACCCAGACTGGGCCGATATGTCCGCGGCTGTGTTCTCGCCCTCGTCCCGGTTTTCGCCGGACCGGCGGCCGAAGGCCAGCCAGCTTTCTCCCAAGCCGATGTGACCAGGGAGACGGGCGTCCGGCTGGTACCGGTCGTCTCCGGCCTGGAGCATGCATGGGGCATCGCCTGGCTGCCCGACGGCGGGATGCTGATCACCGAGCGCGCCGGGCGGCTTCGGCTGGTCCGCGATGGCCAGCTCCGTCCCGAGCCGGTTTCCGGCACCCCGGAGGTCTTCGCGTCCGGGCAGGGCGGCTTGCTCGATGTCGCCGTGCACCCGGCGTTCGCGGAGAACCGCCTGATCTATCTCACCTATGCCCACGGCACGGACGCGGCCAACCGCACCCGGCTGGCGCGCGGTGTGTTCGACGGCGACCGGCTCCGCGACCTTGACGTGATCTTCGAGACCGCAGATCCGAAGCGGGGCAGCCAGCATTTCGGCTCCCGGCTGCTCTGGCTTCCCGACGGCACCTTGCTGGTCAGCATCGGTGACGGCGGCAATCCGCCCGTCCGCTTTGCCGGCGATGAGATCCGCAAGCAGGCCCAAAATCCAGGCACCCATTTCGGCAAATTGGTCCGGATCGCCGACGATGGCGCGGTGCCCGCGGACAACCCGTTCCGCGACCAGGAGGGTGCGCGGCCGGAGATCTGGAGCTATGGTCATCGCAACATTCAGGGGCTGGCGATCGATCCGGCAACTGGCGCGGTCTGGGCCAACGAGCACGGCGCCCAGCGCGGTGACGAGCTGAACCGGGTCCAGGCCGGACGCAATTTTGGCTGGCCGGCAGCGACCTTCAGCCGCAACTACGGCACCGGCTCACAAATTTCGCCGCACACCAGCCGGCCGGGCATGGTCGACCCGGTGTTTGTCTGGCTTAACGTCACCCATGCCCCCTCCGGACTTGCCGTCTACCGCGGCGCGGCGTTTCCCGACTGGGACGGCGATCTGCTGAGCGGCGGGCTGGTCACGAAGGACATCCGCCGGATCGATCTGGATGACAGCGGCGCCGTCGCGGGGGAGAGCGCCATTGTCATCGGCGAACGGGTCCGCGACGTGCGGATCGGCGCCGATGGTCACGTCTACGTGCTGACCGACGAGCCCGCGGGCAGGCTCCTCCGCCTCGAACCGGCAGAATAGCGGGGTTCCCTCACCAAGCCCGGCCAGAAACCCGAAGCGGGCGGGATTGTGCGCCGATACCTCCGATCGCTGCCCGGACTGTGAAGTCCTTCACAAAGCCCCACCTTATCTGAGCGTATAATCTTTCGCTAGTGGATCGGATCATTCGCTTGGTTCCCAAGCGAAAGATCGGTCGGTCCACTAAACTATTGATCTTGTCGTTCGATTCAGCTGACGGACGGGACTCATCCGTCAGCATGGAACCACTTGTTTGCCGCGAGTGTTCGGGAAGCCGCAGAGCCTGCCCGCGTTCGCAAATCGAACGCTCATGCCTCCTTATCCAGAATTGCTTTGCGATAGAGATACCAGCCATGGCAATGGCCGATACCCTCGAAGGTTTGATGTTGGTGTGTTTTTCGGTCAGCTGGTACTGGTCGATCGCGAAAATGCTGCGAACCCGAACCGCCGCCGGGAAGAGCCTCATCTTTGCCTTCTTGATTTTTTTGGGCTATTTTCTTGGAATAATCTCGAAATTTCTAGCCTGGGAACAGACGGGGGCGCTGTCTCCTCTGATCTGGATCTATTGCTGGAACGTTCTGCTCCTATCGGTCGACGCCGCTCTGCTCATCCGGTTTTCACGGCAGGCGCCCGTGCTTGCCGCCACCCCCCTGCGGCGGGTGGCCGTCGCGCTAAGCCGGCTGTCCCGGCTGGTTCAGGCCCCGGTCAACCCACCCGAACCCGCCTCGAACGACGCGAACATCGGCTGATCGATCTCCCGCGACGACAGGGCCTTCCGCAAGGGTCCGACCAGGGCGACAGCCTCGCCGATTGGAGAACCGGGCGCTCGAACCCGGAACGCCTTCGCGGCTCCACCGGGCCGCGGATCCCCGCCGCAAGCCGCTCGCTTGCCGCGTCAGAAGATCTGCGCGGTAAATTCCAGGTGCACCCGCTTGCGGAAGGCATCGATCGCCTTCAGGGCGTCGAGCAGCATAAGCCGGTCGCGGCGGTTGAGCGACTTGGGAGAGACATAATAGTTCGTCCGCTTATCGGCCTTGTAGTCGGCGATCTGTTTGCGCAGCAGAATATCGGTGATCAGGTGGAAGGCGCTGTTCAAGTCCTCGTGCTCGGCGACGTCCAGAACGCCGTTCTCGTACAGAGCGCGGATCCGGTCTAGCGTTGATGTCTCCTCTATACCCTCGCGCAGAGCAAGAAGCCGGATACTCTCGACCAGCGGCAGCGTGCCCGTATACTTCAGGTTCATCTGGCCGCGGTATTCTTTTTTCTCGGTCTCAGTCACGAACCCGCCGAAGAAGCCCAAGCCGACGTTATGCTCCGCCTGCTCCTGGAACATCTGCCGCAGGAAAAAGTGGTTATGCCGGACAATTCCGGTCACTTCCGAACGCAAGTCGGCGGCCAGCGCCCGCTTGCCCCAGACCGGCTGGAAATCGAAGAAGATGTCGGCGAGCCGGATGGCCACGAAGTTGCTTTTCCGGCTCCACAAGGTGATCTGCTCGATCCACTGGGGCAGGGTCTTGCGCCACAGCGGATTGACCGCCATGCAGTAGCCGTTGCAGTAGGGAATGCCGATTTCGTTGAGGTCGCGGCACAGCCGCTCGGCCACTTCCAGGAACCACGTGTCGATCCGGGTGTGGTCGGTGTCCGGGTAGGCGTCGATGATGAAGCCGTTGTCCTGGTCTGGAAACAGATAGTTCTCACCGCGGCCGCCCGAGCCCATGACAATCGCACAGAATTCCACGGGCGGCTCGCCCCAGCCCTCATCCTGCATCTGCGCAATCGTCGCCTCGCCGATGCGCCGGTACATGTCGTTGTTGATCTGGGTCAGGACCTGCTGGATGTCGGGGGCCGGCAGGTTTTCCTCGAACAGTTCCTCGGCCAACTCCACCTGGGCGGCGCGCACTTGGCGCAGACCCTCGATGGTCCCTTCGTGGGTGATCCGGTCGATCTGGCTGACCAGCCGCTCCGTGGCAACCGCCAGCGCATCGTGGAGGTAAAGCATGCCCACCAGCCGCCCCTGACGGTCGACCACCGGCATGTGCCGCAGGCCCGCCCTGCGCATCCAGGCAATGGCATGGTAGAGGTAGTCCCGCCGCTGAATGGTCATCACCGGGGTCGTCATGATCTGTTCCACCGGGGTTTCCGGCGGCAGGCGGAAGGTGAGGCGGCGGACGATGTCCTGCTCGGTGACGATGCCCACCGGCCGGCCGGCCGGATCGACGACCACGGCGCAGGACGCTTTGGCGTGCGCCATGTGGGCGATCATGTCGCCGCACCGGCTGCCGGCGCGCACCGCCAGCGCGTCGGCGCGCGGCCGCATGAAGTCCTTGACCCGCATGCCGAATACGGCGGTCTTGGTCGGGCCGTCGTCGCGGTGCTTGGGCATATCGAGCATGCGTGCCGTCTCCGCCGCATCGGTGAGCCGGGATCAAACCACTCTGCCCGGCCGGTTGCAAGGCCGGCTGGCGGCGGGGCCGGCCGGTTTGCCGGCGGCCTGCGCAAGATTCGCCAAGTTGTTCGCCGCCGCCCGGTCTAAAATGTTGAGTGTCTCCGCCCAAAATGCTATGGGAAGAGTCAACGTTGAAGCGCTTGGTCCGCAGGCTGCGGTCCAGGCCGAAAGGGAACGAAAATCTGGTTATCCCGCGGCAAAGACCCGGTGACCAGGTGAAGCAAAACAGAATGAGGGTTGCGGTGTCCGCCGCGTTGCCGGGTACGAGCGGCCATCGCACGGGGAGACGAAACGTTCTGGGGGCCGGCCCGCTGTTCGGGTCCGGCGATGATAGCCCGATGCTTATCTTCTCCCTTCCAGAGTTTTACACCGCTCGGTTCGGAAGCAACGGCGCGATCCCGACGCCTGTCGACGAATACAACAGCGTCCTGAAAGACGGCCGACGCGCCGCAGATTGACCCGCGGCCCGGCGGTACAGAAGAGGGGAGAAGTGTCTTGGCAGAGAAAGTTTACTGGCTGTTCGGATTCGTCATCCTCTACTGGTGTTACTGTATCTACTGGGGAATTCGTGGCGCGCGAATGGCGCGGACGGCAAGCGACTATTTCATCGCCGGCCGGCAGCTTGGCCTCTGGGTGTTCGTCCTCGCTGCCACGGCAACCTCCTTCTCCGGCTGGACATTCATGGGACATCCGGGCCTCGTCTATCGCGACGGATTCCAGTACGCGTATGCGTCCTTCTACGTTATCGCGATCCCGTTTACCGGCGTGCTGTTCCTGAAGCGCCAGTGGATGCTCGGCAAGCGCTTCGGCTACGTCACCCCCGGCGAAATGCTCTCCGACTATTTCCAGGGCGATGCCATCCGGGTGCTCACCGTCCTCGTCGCCCTGGTGTTCTCGATTCCGTACCTCGGGGTGCAGTTGGGCGCCTCAGGCTACCTCTTCAACGTGCTGACCGACGGGGAAGTCTCCAGAAACGTCGGCATGGTCATCCTCTCCCTGGTGGTGCTCATCTATGTGGCCTCGGGCGGCCTTCGGGCGGTCGCCTATGTCGACACAATGCAGTGCATCCTGCTCGCCCTCGGGATCATCATCACCGGCATCATCGCGCTGAACGCCGTCGGCGGCTGGGACGCACTCAACGACGCCATGGCGCGGCTCGGCGCCGAGCCGGAGCTTGGCAAATGGGGCGCGACCAAGGACGGGCACAATGCCTATCTGGCCGTGCCCGGGGTCATCCAGTTCACGGCCGGCCTTGGCCGCGAGACCCCGGTCGGGGGGATTTGGACGGGCGTGATGATCCTCACCTACATGTTCGCGCTGATGGGGATCCAGTCGGCGCCGGCATTTACGATGTGGTCGTTCGCCAACACCAACCCGGCCCCGTTTGCTCCGCAGCAGGTCTGGGCATCGGCGTTCGGCATCGGCCTGATCCTGTTCTTCTTCACCGCCTTCCAGGGGATGAGCGCCCACTTCCTCGGCGGCAATCCGGCGGTGACCGAGGCCGGCCTGGCGGTGAGCAGCGTCATCCCAGACACGGTAGTCGACGACCCGGATTCGCTCGTCCCCCATTACTTCAATCTTCTCGCCGATACCGCCCCCTGGCTGATCGGCCTGCTCGCCGTCTGCGCCCTGGCGGCGATGCAGTCGACCGGCGCGGCCTACATGTCCACGGCCGGCGGGATGCTGACCCGGGACCTCTACAAGCGCTACCTCAACCCGACCGCCACCCACACCACCCAGAAGCTGTTCGGCCGGCTCGGTGTCGCGTTCATCGTCGCCGCTGCGCTGTTCATTGCCGCCTTTTCTTCCGATGCGCTGGTGCTGCTCGGCGGGCTCGCGGTGGCCTTCGGGTTCCAGATGTGGGTGCCCCTGGCCGCGGTGTGCTGGTTCCCCTGGATCACCCGGGAAGGCGCCACCTGGGGGCTCGCCGCCGGCCTGATCGCTGTGGCGATGACCGACAGCATCGGGGTCCGGATCTTCGGCGATGCCCTGCCCTGGGGACGCTGGCCCTGGACGATCCACTCCGCCGGTTGGGGGATCCTGATCAACATCCTGGTCTGCTCCGTCGTCTCGGCGTTGACCCAGCGGGAGCGCGAGCACATGCACCGGATGAAGTATCACACCTTCCTCCGCGACCACGCCTCGCTGCCGGTTTCAAAACGCGGCCTGTTGCCGGTCGCCTGGATCATCACCCTGATCTGGCTGATCTTCGGCATCGGCCCGGGCGTGGTGATCGGCAACACCATCTTCGGCGACCCCGCCGCCGGCCCGGAAGGCTGGCTGCTCGGCATGCCGTCGATCTGGCTGTGGCAGATCATCTTCTGGCTGTTCGGCGTGTTCATGATGTGGTTCCTGGCCTACAAAATGGAGCTGTCCACGGTGCCGCAGAACGAGGTGGAAGCCCTCGTTGAAGACATTGGCGATACCACCCTGGAGAAGCCGGGGATCTGACCCGCCCGGGCGATCCGGCGCCGGGAGCGGCGGCCGCTGGCCGGTCCCGCTCCCGGGCTGCCGGGATCGCTGGCGCCCGGCCCAGCCCTGACTGCGCGATGGCCAGCCTGTTTTCACCGGACTTCCAGTGGCTCTGGACACTTCTCCTCGGCTTTGCGCTGTTCTGGCCGGTGCGGAATCTGATCTGGGTGCTGACCGTCCGCCGCGAGCAACGCCGCCTCGACGGCAAGGTCGCCGACGAGCGCTTGCGGCTCCTCAAACGGCGGGCGAGCCTGACCGCGGCGCTGCTTTGCTTCGTTTTCGCGGTGGTCTATGTGAACGTCCTGTTCAAGGGCATCTATCCGGACGGATGAGCGATCCCGGCTATTTCAGCCCCGGCGTGCTGCGCCGGTTTATCACCCTGATGGTCATCGCCCTTGTTGGCCTTGTCGTCTATGTGACGATCCTCGAGCCGTGGTTCGTTGCGTCACCACCCGGGGATTACGAGACCCGCCACTGTGACAACCGGCTCTCTGAGGGCGAATTCGAGAAGGCCATCGACTGGGCGGGTGAGGCCCTCGCCAAATCCCCGGAGCATCGCGGCGCGATGATGTGCCGGGCCATCGCCTTCCACCAGCTCGGCCAGACCGTTGAGGCCGAGGCAGCCTATACGGCGCTGATCGCCTTCCTCGAAGGGACGCTCACCGGGGACGATCCCACCGGCCTCGGCACCCTGGCCGCCGCTTACGCCAACCGCGGGATTCTGCATGACCAGGCCGGCCGCCACGCACGCGCTCTGGCCGATTACGAGCAGGCCCTGTCTCTCGATCCGGAGGCGGTCGCCGGCCCGGACATCTTCCATCGCATCCTGCACAACCCGCGGCCATCGTCCATTGACGGGCGCGCCGCGTTTCTGCGCGAGCAACTGGCGCTGCCAGAGGACCAGCGCGGACGGCTGGTCAACCCGGACGCTTCGGCCCGGCAGAAGATGCACAAGCCCTGATCGGGGTCGATGCCGCGGCATGCCGCCACGGTTCAAAAGATCCGGACAACGCCAAGGACGTCCTGGAAGAGGACGATGCAGAAGTACACAGCGGCGATGCAACCGAACAACAGGTGGACACCGACCGGTCGCCCCGAGGCGTCGCGGAAGCGCAGGCCATGCCAAGCGATTGCCCCGGTGACCACCAGAAACAACAGGTCAACGGGATCGATGCTGAAACCGCCCGTGCCCGGCATCAGCCCTTCTCCGGCCGCCGGCCCGCACGCGGACCTTCAGGCTCACGAATTGCCCGGCAGTTCGCCACGCTCGAAGTAAGGCGGCAGAACCGACGCGGCCTCGTCACCGCCAATCATCACCACCGCCACTCCGGCCACCATCACCACGGTCAGGACCAGCACCGCAGTCAGGAACCGCCGCAGGCCATCCGGCACTTCGGTGTGGTAGTCGTGATCGTAGCGATGATAGGCCGGATCATCCGGATCGAGGGCTCCCCGCTCGGCGCGGGCGAGAACGAGTCGGGCAAAGTGCCGGGTCCAGTGCGGTACTTCGTTATGCAGCATGTAGGCGGTGAACAGTCGCGACACCAAGGCATCCGGCATGTCACGATTGTACCACTCGCGGTATGCCACCTGCAAAAACTGGAACTCCCCGATCTGCAACAGGTTGGCGGCGGTGACGACGATCATCCGATCGCCCATGTCGCGCTCCTCGCTGTCCGGACTGATCAGGGTTTTGAGGAGACCCATCGTCCACACATCCATTCAGACCGTTGATTGACTAACATATCCGGGAGATCGCCGCACCTTCATTCACTCCCGGCTACGTGCGCCGCGGTGTCCCCGGATCAACGGCCCGCCGTGCCCCGGATCGGCGTCGACGTCGCCGCCTCGTCGCTGCCCCGGCCGATTTCCTCCTCGCAGGCCGCGGGCTTGTCACGACGCCCGCCGCCGGTTAGCCTTCGACCATGACGTCGCGGCTGACCCTCCTCGTCCTCGCCACGATCGCCCTCACCGGCTGCAATTCCGTGCTGTCTGGTGATGAGAACAGCGTGATGGTCCAGCGCCCGGCGATCGCCCTCACCAGCACAAAGGGGGCCGCCGAGGCCCATTGTGCCCGGTACGGCAAGACCGCTGTCCTGGAGGGCCGGCTGGTCGGCAACCGCAACGACGACTGGCGGGACGCAACCGGTCGCGCTCCGTTCACCCCGATCGACAGCTACAAGTGCCAGTGACCAAAGCGCGCCACTGACCAAAGGACGACAGTGACCGGATTGCGGACCCGGTGGCAGGCCCGGCCATCTGGCTCACCGGTCGCGGCTTTGACCCGCGCGGGCAACAAATGCCGGCGACGCGACCGGCGGCACATGGCCGGACGACGGGAACATCGCTCACCGTCGCTGCCAGCGCCGCCGCCGGTTTACGGCCAGGCCGCTTCGGGGGGCAGCGACATCAGCACCGCCTCCGGATTGCCGCCGGTCATGATCCCGAACCGGGTGCCGCGGTCGTAAAGGAGGTTGAACTCCACATAGCGGCCCCGTTTGATCAACTGCGCCTGCCGGTCGGCCGCGGTCCAGGGCTCGGACATGCGCCGGCGCATCAACTGCGGATACACCCCGGCAAAGGCCAGGCCCACGGCGCGCACGAATGCAAGGTCACCCTCGGGGTCGGCGGTGGCGAGGTTGTCAAAGAAGATGCCGCCGACGCCGCGCGCCTCGCCCCGGTGCGGCAGGTAGAAATAGGAATCGCACCACGCTTTGAAGCGCGGATAGTAATCGTCGTTGTGGGCATCGCAGGCGGCCCGGAGCGCCGCCTGAAACGCCGCCGTGTCCTCGGCGCGGGGACCCACCGGGGTCATGTCTGCGCCGCCGCCGAACCAGCGCCGGGTGGTGACGATCATGCGGGTGTTCATGTGCGCCGCCGGCACGTGCGGTGACCGCGGATGGACGACCACCGAGATCCCCGAGGCCCAGAACCGCGGGTCGTCGGCCGCGCCGGGAACCTGATCGCGAAAGGCCGCGGAGAATTCCCCCCAAACTGTCGAGACGTTGACTCCGGCCTTTTCAATTACCCGGCCGTCGCGGAGGAGCGCCATGACGCCGCCGCCGCCGCCCGGACGCGACCAGGGCTGGCGGACGAACCGGCGGGCGGGGCGATCACCGGTTGGCGTTGTGACCGCGTCGTCCTCGACGGCTTCGAAGGCGGCGGTCAGCCGGTCGCGCAGTTCGGTGAACCACGCTTCAGCCCGGGACTGCAGGGGATCGACCGCCGGCGGCGGCGCCTCCGGTCCGCAGCCACCGGCGGTCATCTTCGGGTCTCCGGAAAGCCGCCGGTCTGGCGCAACGCCTCGCCGAGCACCATGGCCGCGGCAATGGCGACGTTCAGCGAGCGCAATCCGGGCCGCATCGGGATCCGCACCCGCAGGCCGGCGGCGGCGTGGACGTCGTCCGGCACACCGGCGCTCTCCCGGCCGACCAGCAGTACATCCTCCGGGCGGTAGCGAACATCCAGAAAAGACATTTCTCCCCGCGTCGTCAGCAGGATCAGTCGGTCCCGGTCCCGCCCCTGAGAGCGGACTGTGGCCGAGAACGCCGCCCACGAAACGTGACGGGTCAGCGCCACGGTGTCCAGATAGTCGAGACCGGCCCGGCGGTAGGCGCGATCGCCGAGCAGAAATCCGCACGGCTCGATGATGTCCACCGCGACACCGAAGCAGGCCGCGGTGCGCAGCAGCGTCCCGGCATTCTGCGGGATGTCGGGTTCAAACAGAGCAAGGCGCATGGCGTTGCGAACAGACCTGTGGGGATATCAAGGGTTTTCCTTAAGGGCTCGCGGGCGCTATACATAGGGTGAGGGAACCGAGCCATGACAGGGGCAGACGCAAGGGCGGGACACCACCGCCGGCGCGGAAGGATCGGCTTCACAGCAGCGATCTGCCTCGATCGTTGATTCCTTGCGAGCCGGACGGCTATTGTGCACTGCACAGTGGTCCCGTTGGTTGCAGCGCCGACCGGGTGCTGCGGAACCGCTGGCAGTGGAACAGGACCGGGACGCAAAAGCCCGGCACGGGAAACAACGAGGGCACCTTCATGGCAGACACCGCATCGACCCCGACCGCTGGCGAGCACCAGGGAGAGGGCGAGAGCAGACGCGATTTTCTGTTGACCGCAACCGGACTGGCGAGCGCCATCGGCCTTGGCTTGGCGGTATGGCCATTTATCGACAGCATGAACCCGGCCAGGGATACCCTGGCTCTGGCCACCACCGGCGTTGACCTTTCCCCGATCGAAGTGGGCCAAGCGATCACCGTGGTCTGGCGGGGCACCCCGGTCTTCATCCGCCATCGCACCGAGGCGGAGATCGAGGAGGCGCGCGCGGTCGACCTCGGTGACCTGCCCGACCCGCAGACCGATGCGGAACGGGTCCAGCAGCCGCAGTGGCTGGTTATGGAGGGCGTGTGCACGCACCTCGGCTGCATCCCGCTCGGTCAGAAGCCGGGCGATCCGAGAGGCGAATACAATGGCTGGTTCTGCCCCTGCCACGGCTCGCACTACGACACCGCGGGGCGGATCCGCAAGGGGCCGGCACCCTCCAACCTTCCCGTACCACCGTACACCTTCGTCGATGAGACGACGATCAGGATCGGCTGAAGGATCGAATGATGGCCAGCACTGCCAAGAAGTATCAATGGAAAAGTCCAGTCCTCGGGTGGATCGACGACCGCCTGCCAGTCATCTCGCTGATGCGCGAGCATCTGGTGGACTATCCGGCACCAAAAAACCTTAACTACTGGTGGAACTTCGGTTCGCTCGCCGGGATTATCCTGATCATCATGATCGCCACCGGAATCTTCCTGGCGATGCACTACACCCCGCACGAAGCCCACGCCTTCGACAGCGTCGAACGGATCATGCGAGACGTGAATTACGGGTGGCTGATGCGCTACCTGCACATGAACGGCGCATCGATGTTCTTCCTTGTGGTCTATATCCACATGTTTCGCGGTCTCTACTACGGCTCGTACAAGGAGCCGCGCGAGCTCCTGTGGATCCTCGGCGTCGTCATCCTGCTGATCATGATGGCCACCGCATTCCTCGGCTACGTGCTGCCTTGGGGTCAGATGAGCTACTGGGCGGCCAAGGTTATCACCAGCTTCGCGACGGCCATTCCGCTGGTCGGTGAAGACATCAAGATTTGGCTTTGGGGCGGTTTCGCCGTGGAGAATCCGACCCTGAACCGATTCTTCGCCCTCCACTACCTGTTGCCGTTCATCCTCTTCGCGGTGGTGTTCCTGCACATCTGGGCGCTCCACGAAAAGAAATCCAATAACCCGCTGGGCGTAGACATCAAAGGGCCGCAGGATACGATCCCGTTCTCTCCGTACTACACGATTAAGGACGCGTTCGGCCTCGCGGTGTTTCTGATCGTTTACCTGGGGTTTGTTTTCTTCGCGCCGGATTTCTTCGGCGAGCCGATCAATTACGAGCCGGCGAACCCGCTGGTCACCCCCACCCACATCGTGCCCGAATGGTACTTCCTGCCCTTCTACGCCATCCTCCGGGCATTCACGCCAGAATTCTGGATCCTCGATTTCATCATCCCGGCCAAACTCGCCGGCGTGCTTGCGATGGTTGGCGCGGTCGTGATCCTGTTCTTCCTGCCCTGGCTGGATCGCTCGCCGGTGCGCAGCGCCCGGTTCCGGCCGCTCTATAAGCAGTTCTTCTGGATCTTCGTCGTTGTCTGCCTGATTTTGGGGGCAGTCGGCGCCAATCCCGCCGAAGGAGCCTGGGTCCTGATCGGCCAGATCGCGACCGTGTACTACTTCGCCCACTTCCTGATCATCCTGCCGCTGCTGAGCGTGATCGAGCGGCCGCGCACCGTCCCGGCCAGCATCAGCGAGCCGGTGACCCCACCGAAGACAGGCGTCGCTCCGGCGCCGGGAGCCGCAGAATGACCCGGCCGATTGCTGCTTTCGTCGTCGCCTCCATGCTCTGCACGGTGGCTGCGAGCAACTCATTGGCTGCCGGCGCGCCGATCCCGCCGGCCCAGGACTGGCATTTCTCGGGCATCTTCGGCACGTTCGAGCGTGAGGACCTGCGCCGCGGCCTGAAGGTCTACGAGCAGGTCTGCGCGAGTTGCCATTCGCTGAAGCGGATCGCGTTCCGCAACCTCGCCGATCTCGGGTACACGGAACAACAAGTCCAGCACATCGCCGCCCAGTATGAGGTGGAGGATGGACCCGACGAGTACGGCGATATGTATATGCGGGAGGCCAAGCCAGCGGACCGTTTCCCGCCACCGTTTCCCAACCGCCAAGCCGCCGAGGCCGCCAATGGCGGCGCATATCCACCTGATTTGTCGCTGATCACCAAGGCCACCGCCGGGGAGTCGGTGTTCCTCGGCACCAAGTTCCGGGAAGCCGGCGCCGATTATGTCTACGCCGTCCTGACCGGCTACGAGGAGCCGCCTCCCGGCTACGAGTTGCTGCCCGGCAAATACTACAATGAGTACTTCCGCGGCGGTCACCAGATCGGCATGGCTCCGCCGCTCTATGACGACGCAGTGGAGTACGAGAACGGTCCGCCGGCGACCCTCGAGCAACATGCCAAGGACGTCGCCACGTTTCTGGCCTGGGCGGCGGATCCGAATGGCGAAGAGCGCAAGCAACTCGGCGTCAAGGTCATCCTGTTCCTGTTCGCTCTGACCCTGATGATCTACGCGGTCAAGCGCCGGATCTGGTCCGACGTCGACCATTGACGAGCTGAGTTGCGGTCCCGCCGGGTGCAGCGCGCACCGGCGGGAGCGCGGGCTCTGGCATCGGCCGGCAGCCTGCGGGACCCACGCCATCCGCGCCTTGTGCGCTGGCATACGCCGCCACTGCCCGGCCGGCTTGGTGCGCGGCGAGCCGGCTTAAACCCGCCGGGGCGTTTTGGCCCGGATCACTGTCGCCGGGATCAGGACGCCGCTGTGGCCTCAGAGGCCGGCGGGGCAACCCGGTGCAACCGGGTCTTCGATCCGGCCGCCGGCGGCTTCAGTTGTCCTTGGCGCCCTGCTTCACCCAGTCACGGATGATCAGGATCTGATGGCGAAGCAGCGGCCGCTGGTTGTGGGGCATTCGCAATTCAGGGGAGGCGCGGCCCTCGATCAGGACATTGAGATTGCTGGTCAGGG
The DNA here is from genome assembly GCA_964454795.1 of uncultured Rhodospirillaceae bacterium. Lineage (GTDB taxonomy): Bacteria > Pseudomonadota > Alphaproteobacteria > Rhodospirillales > Defluviicoccaceae > CAYVUM01. Next base: position 1,312 of record CAYVUM010000027.1, on the reverse strand, counting down.
GATCGCCGGGGACCACAATCGGGCCGTGGCTGGTACCCTTCATCAGCCCGCCGTAAGTGCTCAGGTCCAGGCCGCTGGTTTCGAACCCTTCGCCGCCCCGTTCGTGGCAGCTGACGCAGCGGCTCTGCAGGATCGGCTGCACGTCCAGTTCAAAACTGACCGGCTGTTCCGCCGCGCCGGTATCCGACGCCGCGACCACGAGCCCGGCCCCCATCATTACCCCGACCATTCCCATCTGCCGTATCAGCGCAGAGAACTGCATATCGAACGTCCCTTGTCAGGCCAGATTCTGCGGGATCGAATGTCCCTTTTCACAGTGCGTCTTAATCGGGCGCCGCGCGCGCCCGGAGGTGGATTATATGACCTGGACCATAGCACTCTGGCGCGACAATCCAAGCGGCTTCGACACCCTGAACGCCCCAGCCGGACCGTGTTCCGTTCGTGGCGGACCGGTGGCCCCGGTGCCCCAAAACCGGCGGGGCCGAAGCGGCAGCCCCGACCGGCGACTCCCGAGTTGCCCCCTTTGATGGTAAACTGAGCACAAAATCGCGCATCCTGATGAGGGGAACCGTGCTAATGGGTCAGTTGCAAGCCGGGATCAGCGATATCCTCGCACAACACAAGCTGTTCAAGGATCTCAGCGCCGATGACCTGGAGCAGCTTGCTGCCAGGACCAAGGTGCGCCGTTACAAGCGCAACGAGACGGTTTTCGCCATGGGCGACCGCGGCGATTCGATGATGGCGGTGCTCAGTGGCAAGATCCGCATCAAACTCTATTCGGCCGAGGGCAAGGAAGTCGTCGTCGCGATTTTCGGGCCGGGCGCGATTTTCGGTGAAATCGCCATGATCGACGGCGGCGAGCGGACCGCCGATGCGGACGCCATTGACACCACCGAGCTCATGGTTCTCGAGCGGCGTGACTTCCTGCCCTTCGTCGAACGTCATCCGAAGGTTGCCGTGCGGCTGCTCGAAATCATGTGCGAGCGGTTTCGGGACGTGGACAAAAAGATCATCGATTTGATCACCTTACCGGTTCCCGCCCGGATCGCGAAATGCCTCGGTGCGCTCGCCGATCTGTATGGCACACCGACCGCCAACGGGGTGCTGATCGAGGTCAATCTGCCGCACCGTGTCCTTGCCGACATGAACAACGCGACCCGGGAATCCGCCTGCAATGCGGTCAAGGCGCTGAAGGTGGCCGGCGCGATCAAGCAGCTCAAACCGGGCCAGATCTTCATCGTCGATCGCGACAAGCTCGACCACTTTGGTGAAAACGGCCTCAGCCCGGATGTGAACTGAGGCCCAGGGCTGC
>CAYVUM010000026.1:14765-35207 GCA_964454795.1 uncultured Rhodospirillaceae bacterium | reverse complement strand
GGTGCTGAAGATCGCCAAGGAGCCGATCAGTCTTGAAACCCCGATTGGCGATGAGGAAGACAGCTACCTCGGCGACTTCATCGAGGACAAGAACGCCGTTCAGCCCCTCGATGCAGCGATCCAGGGCAACCTCCGCGAGACGACGACGCGGATCCTGGCGACGCTGACCCCGCGTGAGGAACGGGTCCTCAGGATGCGCTTCGGCATCGGCATGAACACCGACCATACGCTCGAAGAGGTGGGGCAGCAGTTCTCGGTGACCCGCGAGCGGATCCGCCAGATCGAGGCCAAGGCCCTGCGCAAATTGAAGCACCCGAGCCGGTCGCGGCGGCTGAGGAGTTTTCTCGACTACTGAGGTGCCCGGGTGGGGAGAGCGGCGTGTTCCGGGGGCCCGGAGTTGCCCCCGGTTTGGGGTTGACGATGTTCTTTGTTTGTTCTAAGTTGACGGGTTTCCCCTCGCAACCTATACTTTTACTGTTGTTTACCGTACCCTGCCTGTTATGGCGGAACGGCAAAATGCAGGGGCAGCCGATTGGGATCGACCGATCGGCAGGCCGGGCACGCGAGGACGATTCGATGTATATCGGACGGAACACCAAGGCCGCTGTGAAGCTTCTCGAAGCGGCCGGGGGAGATTACGCCCTGCTTACGAAAGGGCTGAGTGTGGCCGCCCGGGACCCGCGCACCGGCGAAATCCGGTTTGCCGATGCCCTGGCGGCGATTCGTGCGCTTCGTGGTGAAACCAGCGATCGCGAAGCCGGAGAGGCCGCTCTCCGCCACGCCTCCTGATCCCCTGGTTCCGGACCCCGAACCCGGATCGCCCCGGCCCGCCCCCGTCGTCCTGACCGCTGTGTTTTCCCGCTTCCGCCGATGACCTCGCTCAGCGGCAATGTCTTTCTGCTGTTTGTCCTGCTCGTTCCCGGATTTCTGTTCGTTAACGCCTTTTACATGTCGGGCCGGTTGTCCCGGTTTGATTTCCAGCACGGCCTGCTGTTCGATGCGTCGGCGCTGGTCGGCCTCTCGGTGGCCGGCCATCTCGTCTTCGGGACGCTCTACTTTACGGCGCTGGACAGTATAGCCGGCCGTTGCCAAATCGCCGATGTGTTGCTCGCCAATCTCCTGCCGGCCTTCGCCGCACCGAGCCCGCCGCCGTGCGGGGAGCTGATCTATCTCGTTGCCATCGCAGTCTACGCCCTGCTGCTGGCGATCCTGGCCTGGGCGCTCGGACGGATCGCGATCCGCAGGATTGAGGACGGCACCATCCGGCTTCGCGCCTTCCACGGCGTCTATTACGAGATCATCTGCGGTAAGGAAGACCCGGTCGTGCTCGCCTCGATCGTGACCGATCTCGCGTATGGAAACCGGATCGTTGTCTACGAAGGCATCGTCCAGGAGATTGCCCTGACCTCGCCGCGCCGCATCAACTCGATCGCGCTTTCGGCCGCGAAGCGGTTCCTGATGAAAATCAAGGACGATACCTCGGAAATCGACGAGCGGCATTTCAATACAATCGACGATGACAAGCCGGCGGAGACGATCGTCGTGATCCCCGGGGAGCAGATTCGCAACATTGTCTTCAGGCCGTTCAACGTCATCACCGGCGGAGACCCGGGCACCACGGCGGAGCCGTGATCGTCAGCGGCGATTGATGCGGGAGGCTGCCCGGCCGAAGTCCGCCCGTTTGCGCTTGCGTCCATGTCCCGGCGGCTGCTGAAATCGCCGGACCTGCCAAAGCCGCCGGCGCACGCCGCTGCGGGGGCCCGTAGCTCAATTGGTTAGAGCCGGCCGCTCATAACGGTCTGGTTGCAGGTTCGAGTCCTGCCGGGCCCACCAACCCGGCCCCTGTGGCAACGGGGAAGCGCATCAGCGTGTTGCCAAAGCGGCCGGCTGATCTTGCAGCGCAACAACGAAAGAGGGACGCAAAACCCTAAATTGAGGGGCACGCTGTTTCTTTCAGCTTGAACACCTGAGGGGTCTTGGGGTTATCTTCCGTCCGGTCAGCGCGGCGATTGTTTGCGCTGGCGTTGCAGGGAAGCTCGATGGCGGCTCCAGAACCGCCACACGCTGCAAAAGCCGTCGGCCGGAACGGTCCACAACAGGGTCCACAACAGGAAACGGACCGGCGGTTGGAGACGTTCTCTGGGGCCCTACACCCCGTTGAACGGGAAACATCAATAATCGCGCACGGCAATGTTGTGCCGTTGGTGATTGTCCTTGGAACGCGTCAACAAGGACCGGCCGGATCTACGGCCGGACGGGCCCGCGCAACTCTCAGCGGGGCACCGATCATCGCAGGGAACCTGAACCGATGTTCTATGGCACGTGCTTTGATCTCGAAGACGAGACCTGTTTCGAAATGGCTGACACACGGGAACTGAAACAGCGCCCGGAGAAACCCGGCTCCGGCAATCATACGAACACCAGCAGGCACAGTGAGCCGCAAGTCTGGGGACTGGCCGCCGAGTAACATGAAAAACGAGAGCCGCGGCAGTGGCGATGCGTCGCCCAACAAACGCATCGCCGACGCCGCGAGACGGCAGATCGTCCGGATGGGCGGACAAATTACCGGGCCCGGTATTGCCGGGCCCGGCCTTTTTCGGAAGGTGCCGGATGGGCCTTCGGGCGTCCGCTCGCGAACGCCGGGCGTTCGGTGGTTTGCCGGATCCCCGGTTACTGCAGGCGAACCCGTCCGGGCAAATCGGCAATCGCCGCGTCGATCAGCGCATCCGCTTGGCGAGCACCCTGCGTTCCGGAGAGAATCCGCTCGGTCGCAGCCAGGGCCAAGTCGATGGCGGTGGTGCGCACGTCGTTGATCGCGGCCTGTTCGGCCTGGGCGATCCGGTCCATGGCCAGCCGTTCGCGGCGGGCGAGCGCGGCCTGCAGGTCCTTTCCGGCCTGTTCAGCGATACGATCGGCCTCCCGCCGGGCCTCATCGAGGATCGCCTCGGCCTCACGGGTGGCTTCGCGCTGCTTGCGTTCGTATGCAGCGAGCAGGTCCTGGGCTTCGGCGGCGAGCCGGGTCGCTTCGTCAATCTGATTGCGAATCCGGTTGGCGCGATCGTCCAGGGCGACGGTGACGAGGCGGTAGGCGGTGCGGGCGATCAGTGCGACAAACATCACGAACGCCACGAACACCCAGAAATCCGGGGATGCGTACCAGGCCGCCCCCGCCTCGGCGCCGTGCGCCATTGCCTCTGCCGCCGCCCCCGTGGCGGTGTCGGCCGCCCGCGTCGCCCCGCCTGGGGCCTCCGCCGCGAAAGCGGCCATCACTGCGCCTCCTTCATCACATGATCGACAGCCGCCGATAACGATCGCGCTGGCACTTCGGCGCCGAGCAGCCGCTCGGAGGCTGCCCGGGAGATTTCGATCGCCATGTCCCGCATGTCGCCGAGCGCCTCTTCACGGGCGGCATTGATCCGGGTTTCCGCGGCGGCGACTTCCCGCTGCAGGCGTTCCGAGAGTTCGGCGTGGCGCTCGGCCGCCTCGGCGGCGATTCGCTCGCGCACCGCCCGCAGTGTGTCCTGGGCCCGCGCCCGGGCCTCGGCCATGGTCCGCTCGTACTCCGCCATCTTCGCCTCGGCGTCATCGCGAAGCAGGTCGGCCTTACGGAGGCTGTCATTGATCTTGTGCTCGCGCTCCTCGAGAATGTCGCTGATCCTCGGGATCACGCGGGTTTTCATCAGCCAGTAGAGCAGAGCGAAGCTGACGAGCAGCCAGAAGATCTGCGGCTCGAAAACGGCAGGGTCGAGCTGCGGCATGGTCGCGCGGCCTCCGACGCTGAAAAACGGCGGGAAGACGGGTCCGGGTCTGGGCTCAGACGGCGAACATCAGCATCAGTGCGACGACGAGGGCATAGAGCGCCACCGCTTCGACGAGCGCAAACCCCACCCACATCGGCAGCTGGATCAACGGCTGAGCCGCCGGATTGCGCGCCAGGGAGGCAATCGTGGTGGAAAAGATGTTGCCGATCCCGGCACCGACGCCGCCGAGTCCGACGACCGCGATACCCGCACCGATCAGCTTTGCCGCTTCCGCATCCATGGGAGGTGTCCTTTGTTCTGCCGTTGGAAGTGTCAGGGTTGGGTGGAAATGAGGTGGGCTCTCTTTGTTTCGATCCGGGCGCCCGGAGTCAACAGCGGGCATCCCTGGCGGCTTGCGGGCGGCACGCCGGGCGCCGACCGGGCTGCCGCCTTAATGCATATGCAGCGCATCGTTCAGATAGATGCAGGTCAGCACGGTAAACACGTACGCCTGGAGGAAGGCAATGAGGAACTCAAGGCCGGTCAGCGCGATTGTCGCCGCAAGCGGCAGCGCGCCGCCGATCAAGGTCGCAGCGGTGACCGGTGCCACGAACCCGGCAAACACCTTCAGGAGGGTATGACCCGCCGTCATATTCGCAAACAACCGCAGCGCCAGGCTGATCGGCCGGGTAAAATAGGAAATGATCTCGATGGGCACCAGCACCGGTGCCACGTACCACGGCGTGCCATGGGGAAGGAAGAAACCGAAGAACTTCAGACCGTGCTTGTAAAAGGCCAGCGCCGTGGTGCCGATGAACACCATGAGCGCCATGCCAAAGGTTACGGCCACGTGGCTCGTGTACGTGAAGCTGAAGGGAATCATCCCCAGCATGTTGCCGAACAGCACGAACATGAATAGCGTGAACACGAACGGAAAGTATCGCCGGCCTTCGGGGCCGACATTTGCCCGGATCATGTTTGCCACGAATTCGTAGGTGAGCTCGGCAATCGACTGCAGCCGGGTCGGGACCAGAGCGCGGTCGCGGGAAGCGTGATATAACAGGCCTGCCGAGGCGCCGACGGCAATCAGCATGAACAGACTGGAGTTGGTGAAGGATGCGTCGATCGTTCCGATGTTAATCGGCACGATGGTGTTGATCTCGAACTGTTGCAGCGGCGCAGCCACGTCAGCTCCCGTCCCCGTTGTTCTTGCGGCGATCCGCGCCGCGTTCGCTGTTTTGCCGGTCTGCCGGTGTCTGGCCCAACCGTTGCTCTTCGTCCGACCGCCGAGAAACGCCGAATTCTTCGGACTCTCGGCGATCCGCATCCGGACGGCTTTCGGCCGGCCGGTACCCGAGCGCCAGACCCTGACGGGTTGCCGTCCGGTAGATGTTCAACATTCCTCCCGCTGCCCCCAGGAACAGCAGAAGGATAAACAGAGCCGGGGCGGTGCCGAGCCAGCCGTCAAGAAAGTAGCCGCAGACACCGCCAACGCCGATTCCGGCCACCAAGTGAATGGCCATGGCCAGTGCCGTGCCCAGACCCGATGACGGCTCCGCCGTTACCCGCTTCTTCTCCGCCCCGGCGAGCTCGCCCTTCAGGCGCTTCAGCCGTCGGTCGAAGTCTTCGAGGGAGGGACGGCGATTTTCAACCATCACCGTAGCGTCCCCCACCTGTGCTCGGGCCGGCCCCGTCGGTCGCCAACGCGCTCGGACCTTAGAGGCCACCCCGGATCCTGTCAAGGTTCGCCGGTGCGATAAAAACGGCTCTGATTGCAAGACGTTCCGGGCCGGTCACGACCCTGGCACGGGACGCAGGCGACCGCCCTCAGGCTGTCCGCCGCAGCGCCTCGGCCCGCCGGAGGTCGACCGAGACCAGTTGCGAGATGCCCTGCTCAGCCATCGTCACCCCAAACAACCGATCCATCCGGGCCATGGTCATCCGGTGGTGGGTGATCACCAGAAACCGGGTCCCCGCCTCACCCGCGAGGTCTTCAAGCACGGCACAGAACCGGTCGACGTTGGCGTCGTCCAGCGGCGCGTCCACTTCGTCGAGGACACAGACCGGGGCCGGGTTGGATTTGAACACGGCGAAGATCAGCGCCAGCGTCGCCAGTGCCTGCTCCCCGCCGGAAAGCAGCGAGAGCGCCTGCGGCCGCTTCCCCGGCGGACTGGCGACGATTTCGAGGCCGGCCTCAAGGGGGTCATCGGACTCGGTCAGGGCAAGATGCGCCCGGCCGCCGTTGAACACCCGCGTGAACAGAGCGCGGAACCGGCTGTCGACCGCTTCGAACGAGTCGCGCAGGCGCTGCCGTCCCTCGCGGTTGAGCTCGGCCACCCCCTGCCGGAGCTTGGCGATCGCGTCGCTGAGGTCCTGGCGCTCTCCGGTAAGCGCCTCCACCTGCCGCTCCAGGTCGCAAGCTTCGTCCTCGGCGCAAAGGTTCACCGGGCCGATCTGGTCGCGGTTGCGTCGCAGCGCATCCAGCCGGGCTTCCAGGGTCGCCGGATCCGCAGGGGTGTCCCCGCCCGGATCGGCCCCGTCGGACTCGTCGGGGGCTTCGCCCAGCGCGGCGACAATCCGCTCGCGGATGGCGATCAGCGCCGACCGCGCCTGATCACGCGCCGCTTCCGCCCGCACCTGGTCCTCCCGCGCCGCGGCGAGCGCGGCTTCCGCTGCGCGGGCCTGCCGTTCCGCGTCGGTCAGCGCTTCCCCGGCGGTCGCGAGCTGGTCGGCAGCGGCGGCATGCGCCGCCTCGGCGGCCTCGAGCTCTGTCAGGCCGGTCTCGCGTCGACGGGCCAGGGCCGCCGGCCACTCATCGAGAGCCGCGAGCGCGGCCTCGGCGGCGGTGCGCCGGTCGCGGAGCGCCGTGAGCCGGTCCCGGGCCGCAGCGAGCCGTTCGCCCCAGGAGATCTCGTCCCGGGCGAGGGCTTCGAGACGCCGCTGCCGTGCCACCGCCTCGCGGTGGACGGCCTCAAGCGCCGCCCGGGCCTCGGCCTCCGCCGCCCGCCGGCGATCCAGTTCGGCGCGCAGTCGGGCAAGTTCAGCGGCCTCATCGCCGCTGGCCGGTGCCACCCGGACGGCCTCTTCGGCCGCCTGCCGCTCCCGTTCAAGCTCGGCCTGTTCGGTCGACAGGGCCGACGCCTGATCCTCCAGAGCGGCCTGCCGTGCCGCAATCCGCGCCGCTTCGGCCGCCGCCGCGGCGGCGGCCTCGCGGGCCTTTCGCTCCGCCGCTTCGGCGTCCCGGAGGGCAGCTCGTGCCTGCTCGACCCCGGCCCGGGCGGCGGCGGCTGTCTTTGTTGCGGTTTCCGCAGCGGAGATCGCCGCCGCTGCCGCCTCCGTCGCTGCACCGAGACGCTTGCGAACATCGGTCAGGCGGTTGCGATGCTCCAGGCGGCTCGCGGCAACCGACGCCACCGCCGTCCGGTCGGCGCTGAAGCCGTCCCAGCGCCACATTCCACCCTCGGGGGTCACCAGCCGCTGGCCCGGCCGGAGCAGCGGCTGAAGGCGCTCGGCTTCCTCCGCGGTCGAAACCACGCCCACGCAATGGAGCCGGTGAGCCAGCGCCGGCGGGCCATCGACGCTGGCGGCAAGCGGCCGCGTCCCATCGGGCAACGGCGGCAGCGGCATCGCCGGCAGTTCCCGCCATTGACGCGCCGGCTCCGCAGTGGCATCGGCGGGTTGCCCGGTTCGCAGCAGAGCCAGGAGGTCGTCGCCGAGCGCTGCCGCCAGTGCCGTCTCCGCACCCGGCGCGACGGTCAGCGCGTCGGCGACCGGGCGGCTGCAGGTCCTCCGCTTTCCGGCGTGATTGTCGCCATCGTCGGCGAGCAGCCGGATCAGGGCGGTTTCCTCGGCCCGCCAGCGGAGCACATCGGCTTCCGCCGCCTGCCGGGCCGCGGTTGCGGCCGTGGCCGCCTCGCCGGCTGACACCGCCTCTGCATCGGCAGCCTCGAGGCGGGCCCGGGCGAGCTTCAGCACCGTCTCCGCGTCCCTGGCCGACGCGACCAGCGCGGTCACAGCCTCGCCATCCACGGCCCCGGCGGCGAGGGCGCGGCGCTGCCGGTCAATGTCCCCGGCGCGCTCGGCAAGGCGGGACACGCGGGTGGCGAGATCCCGCCGGCGCGCTTCACGGGCGCTGCGCTCAGCATCGGCGGCGGCGATCCGCGCGGTGAGTGCGGCGATCCGCTGATCCAGATCCACAACCGCCCGGCTGGCATCGGCCAGCGCCGCTTCAGCCGCGGCGCGGGCCGCCGGCTCACCGCTGCCGCGGGCGGCGAGGCGGTCGCGGTCCTCGCCGAGACGGGCGAGCGTCGTCCCGGCTTCGGCAACCAGCGCCTGCTCACGCGCCGCATCGGCGGTGGCCTCCGTCAGCCGGCTCCGGTTCATGTCCTGCTCCGCCTCCACCCGGCGGGCTTCGGCATCCAGGTCGGCGAGGGCGTGGCGGAGACGCTGAACCTCGGCAGCGCACTCGGTGTCCCGGCGGCGAAGCCCTGGCAGCGCGGCCGCGGCTGCAACCTGACCGGTCGTCGCGGCGGTAGCCACCCGGGTGCGCTCTGCGACGACCGCTTCGGCCGCGCCGAGCGCGTCCGCTGCAGCCTTGGCCGCCGCCCGGGCGCGCTGCCAGCGGGCGAGCAGAACCTGCGCTTCCAGGGCCCGGATTTCAGCGGCCACGGCGCGGTAGCGGGCCGCCTGCCGCGCCTGCTTGCGAAGCACCTTGAGCTGGCCCTCGAGGGTGATCAGCACATCCTCGACCCGCTCGAGATTGGCCGCGGCGCTGTTCAGACGCAGCTCTGCCTCGTGCCGGCGGGCGTGAAGGCCGGTGATCCCCGCCGCTTCTTCGAGCAGCAGCCGGCGCTCCCGTGGCCTGGCGGCGATCAGCGATCCGATCTGGCCCTGGCTGACGATGGCTGTGGACCGGGCACCGGTCGCCGCATCAGCGAACAGCAGCTGCACGTCCCGGGCCCGGACCTCGCGGCCGTTTACCCGGTAGACCGATCCCCGCGTCCGCTCGATCCGCCGGCTGACCACCAGCGGATCGGCGTCGTGCCAGGGCGGCGGCGCCTGACCGCCGGTGGTCAGCTCGACGCTGACCTCGGCCACGTGCCGCGCGGGCCGGCTGGCGGTGCCGGCGAAGATGACGTCCTCCATCTCGCCGCCCCGCATCGCCCGGGCCGAGGTCTCCGCCATCACCCAGCGGAGCGCCTCGACCAGATTAGACTTGCCGCAACCGTTCGGGCCGACGATGCCCGTCAGGCCGGCTTCGATCCGCAGCTCCGCCGGATCGACGAACGACTTGAAGCCGCAAAGGCGGAGCGCGGCGAAGTCAGGCACGGACGCGCGCGACCTCCCTTACTCGCCCGCGCTTGCCGGGCGCGTGGCGGCTCTGGCCTCGGCCTCGGTCTCGGCGAGCTTGCGTTCAATCACCTCCTGGAAATCCTCGTAAGGGCGGGCGCCGGAGATCCGCTCGCCGTTGATGAAGAAGGTGGGTGTGGAGCGGATTTCGCGGGCGGCGGCAGCCTCGCGGGCCTTGTCCCGCAGTCCGGCCATCAGCGGCGCGTTGGCGAAACAGGCGTTGAATCCGTCGTTGCTGAGGCCGGCTTCGGCAGCCATGTCCGAAAGCATGGCCGCCGGCTTCTCGGCGGTCATCCAGGAGTCCTGCTCAACAAACAGTCGGTCGAGGAACGACCAGTACTGATCCTCCGGCACGCACCGGGTGATCATCGCCGCCGCCAGGGCCAGCGCATCCAGCGGAAAATCGTGATAGGTCATTTTGACCTTGCCGGTATCGATGTAGTCGGCCTTGAGCTGCGGCAGGACTTGGCGTTTGAACGTGGCGCAGTGGGGACAGGTGAGCGAGGAGTATTCCTCGACGGTGACCGGTGCATCGGCGTTGCCGAGCATCCGGGTCTGCAACTTCGCCTCGACGGCGCCGGGGTCCGCCACGGCCGGCGGACCGCCGGGAAGGGCGGCCAGCACGGAGAGACACAGGACGAACAACGCGAGTGTTCGCACATTTCGCAGCATGGGAACCTCTCATGCACTACAGGTTGATGACTATCGAAACGCCGCCAGACGTCGTCAAGCGTGCGCGCGGTCCTGGCGGTTATGTAGGCCGTTTCTTGCTGAAAATCGCCTGCCCCAGGCTGTCGAGCGCCGCCTGCAAGCCCTCGTCGTCAACGATCGAAAGCGAATCGCGGAGCGTTCGGGCGTCGTCAGGATCAGGGGGCGCGCGCTCCGTCACGGCCCTCACCCGCCGCTCCGGCACCGGTCCCTGCACGAACTGCACCCGCGCCACGGCGGGATACCCGAAGTACAGGTTGACCTTCTCGATCAGCAGCGTCTGCAGGTGTTGCAGTTCCAGTGCCAGACTGCCGTCGGCGACGCGGAGGCGCAGGGTGCCGCCGCTGCGCCGGCGGGGCGGAAAGCGGATCTGCTCCGGCACGCTGGCCGCAGCGAGACGCGCTCCGACGATCTCCGGCCAGGCGCTGACAATCGCGCCGTCCGCAAATCCGCGTTTGCGGAACAGCGGCGCGGTGACGGGCGCCAAAGCTGCCGCGATCGCCGTCGGTCCCTGGCGGCGGCGCTCCGACACCCCATCCCTCCCCTGCCGATTGGTCAGGGGCATGTTAGGAGGGCAGGATCGTGAAGACAACGGATGGAGGACGACACGCAGCGATGAGACCAGGCCCGCAAGCCAGCCCGCTGCCGGCGCCGGTAAAGGCTCTCCGTCGCGACCTTCTCCGCTGGTATGACGCCCATGGCCGCGACCTTCCCTGGCGGCACCGTGGCCCCGCCGCAGTGGCTGGAGCCGCGGATCCCTACCGGGTCTGGCTGAGCGAGGTGATGCTGCAGCAAACGACGGTGGCGGCGGTCACCGGCTACTATGCGGCGTTCACCGCCCGCTGGCCGACCGTTGGCGACCTGGCAGCGGCGTCGCTGGACGAGGTTCTGGTGTCCTGGCAGGGGCTCGGTTACTACGCCCGGGCCCGGAACCTGCACGCCTGTGCCCGGACCGTGGCCGGCGAGCACCGCGGCCGGTTCCCGGAGACCGAAGCGGCCCTGCGGACGTTGCCCGGGATCGGCACCTACACGGCCGCGGCGATCGCGGCGATCGCCTTCGACCGGCCGGCCGTTCCGGTTGACGGCAACGTGGTGAGGGTTCTCTCCCGGCTGTGCGGGATCGAAACGCCGCTGCCCGGCGCCCGCGGCGTCGTCGCGGCGATTGCGCCGAGCTTGGCTGCGCCGGAGCGTCCCGGCGATTTCGCCCAGGCACTGATGGATCTGGGGGCAACCCTCTGCACCCCGCGCCGGCCCCGCTGTCTTGCCTGCCCGTGGCAGGAACCGTGCCGGGCGCGGCGCTCGGGGGCCCCCGAGCGCCTGCCGGTCAAGGCTGCGAGGACCGGGCGACCGGTGCGCCACGGCGTCGCCTTCTGGCTGACCCGCGGCGATGGCCGGGTGCTGCTGCGCCGCCGCCCGGAGCGCGGCCTGCTCGGCGGGATGATGGAGGTGCCGAGCACCGCGTGGCGGGCTGAGCCGTGGACCGCCGCCGGCGCCGCCCGCCATGCACCCGGCCGCGCCCGCTGGCAACCGGTGCCGGGCGAGGTCGGGCATACCTTCACCCATTTCCACCTGCGACTCAGCGTTCTCAGAGCGACCACTGATGACGGCGACGGGCTCGCCGGCATCTGGTGGCCGGTGGCGCAGCTCGCCGACCAGGCCCTGCCGACAGTGATGAAGAAGGTCGCCCGCCTCGCCATGGGGCGTGGCTCGTGGATCAAGGCCTGAGTGGATCGACCGATGATTGGCTTGGGAACCAGGCGTATGATCCGAGCGATGAGACCCCGCCGGCGTGGGCGAATTTGAGGCAGAAAATCAGCGCGAGGCCGATCACGGCCGGCAAGGCCTCGCGGAACCGGCTGCAGAGCAGCTTCATCAGCGCAGAGGTGATGAAGCCGAAACCGAGCAGGGTCGGGGTCAGGTCCGGCGGCAGCGCTGCATCCCCGGTGAACCGGGTCAGGCCGAGTGGCAGACCGAGCAGGAAAGCGGCGAGAATGCCGACGATCGTGCCGCGGATGATCCCCCGCTGGTTGAGGGCGGCGATCACCACAAAGCCGAGGAAGAACAGGGTCGGCGGCCAGCCGGTGAGGTCACCGACCGTTACCAGGGTTGCCGGATGGTCGACGATCACCCCGGCGTTCTCCAGGGCGATGATCCCCAGAAACAGGCCGATGCCCAGGGGCGAGCGCGATCGGGTCGTTGGCAGAGAGCCCCATGACCAGGGTGCCGAAGGCGGCGGCGAGACAGGTGGCGACGAACAGTGCCCCGTGGTCCATCCCGGTCTCTGACAGGATCGCCGGGTTGACAAGGATGAAGGACGCCATGGTCAGGACGGTGGTGAGACCGGCAAGGCCCTCCCGGGGGCGGTCGTGCCGTGGTCGTGGAGCCCGAAGGTGCGCTCGAGCATGGCCGGTGTCATGCCCCCTGTTTCCCGCAGCCGCTGCGGTCGGAGCGAGCGGATGTGCTCCCCTGCCGGCGGGCCTCAGGCGTCGTAGCTGACCAGGGAGTAGAAGGGAATATCGAGCTTCTTGCGGCCTTCCAGAAAGTTGAGCTCGATGATGCAGGCGCTGCCCACCACCTCGGCGCCGGCCCGCCGGAACAGCGCGGCCGCGGCGACCATCGTGCCGCCGGTGGCGAGCAGATCATCGAGGATCACGATCCGCTGCCCCGCCTCGATCGCGTCATCCTGGATCTCCACAACATCGCTGCCGTATTCCAGGGCGTACTCATGGCGCATGGTGCCGCCCGGCAGCTTGCCGCGCTTGCGCACCATGACGAAACCCAGGCCAAGCTTCAGTGCCAGCGGCGCCGCCACCAGGAAGCCCCGCGATTCGATCCCGGCGAGAAGGTCCGGGGCATGCCGGCTGACCGCCTTGGCCATGCGGCCCATGGCCACCGACCAGGCATCCGGATGGGCGAGCAGGGTGGAGATGTCGTAGAACAGGATCCCCGGCTTGGGAAAATCCGGGATGGTGCGGATGTGGTCGCGAAGATCCATGTGGCTGAAACCCGGGACAGGCAGGAGAACGCAGGAGAGCGGCATGACCGGCGGAGAACCCGCCTCGAGCAGCTCAAAACGATCCTACCGGGCCCGGATCCTGCCGTCCATTGCGGATCTGCCGGCGCGCCTGCCCAGGAAATCGGCGCCGGCACACTCCTGCGTTGCCAATGCCGGGGACCGGCGGCTAGAGTCGCCGAACAAACACCGCAACGATCACAACCACGACCCCAACAATGACGCCGATCGCCGCCTGCGCCGGGGCGCTGCAGTTCCGGTTCGATTGCCGGCGATTTTTCGGGAGCTGCGCTTGCCATGACCAGACCGGCCTGCTTCGCCACCGTTGCCGTGGTTCTCGCCCTGATGCTGGTGTTCACCGGTCGCGCAGCGCCGGTTGCCGCTCTGGAGCAGACCTTCATCACCATCGGAACCGGCGGCGTCACCGGCGTCTATTATCCGACCGGCGGCGCGATCTGCTGGCTGGTCAACCAGGGTCGCAAGACCCACGGCATCCGCTGCTCGGTGGAAAGCACCGGCGGATCGGTCTCCAACATCGAGAGCATGCGCGCCGGCGAACTGGAAATCGCCGTTTCCCAGTCGGACGTCCAGTACGCCGCCTATAACGGCAGCGGGAGTTTTGCCAACGACGGGGCCTTCGAGGAGCTCCGTTCGGTCTTCTCCGTCCACGCCGAACCGTTCACGATCGTCGCCCGCGCCGATGCCGGAATCAAGGAGCTGGCCGACCTCAAGGGCAAGCGGGTCAACATCGGCAACCCGGGCTCCGGGCAACGGGGGACGCTCGAATTGGTGCTGGAGGCGCTCAACTGGAACGTCCAGGATTTCGCCGTCGTCTCAGAACTGCCCGCGTCCGAACATTCGCAAGCGCTGTGCGACGATAAGATCGATGCCTTCGTTTACACCGTGGGGCACCCGAGCGCGTCCATCAAGGAAGCGACGACCGGGTGCAACGTCGTGTTCGTCCCAGTCGTCGGCCCGGCCATCGACAAGCTCGTTGCCGAGCACCCCTACTATGCCATGACGGTGATTCCGGGCGGTCTCTACCGCGGCAATCCCGACGACACTCCCACGTTCGGCCTGATCGCGACCGTGGTGGCCACCGATCGCGCCAGTGCGGAGACGATTTACGTGCTGACCCGCTCGGTTTTCGAGAACTTTGAGCAGTTCCGCCAGCGCCATCCGGTGTTCCTAACCCTTGAGAAGGCCGAGATGGCGGAACAAGGGCTGACGGCGCCGCTCCACGCCGGCGCTGCCCGCTATTTCCGCGAGGCCGGGCTCAGATAGGCGGCGGCGCGCCCCCGCTGAGTGGACACCAGAGCCGGTTGGCGCCGCCCGTGTTCACCGGTATCCTCGCTCCCATCGACCTGCACGATCCGAGCTCCTGGCGGCGGGTGATCCCGGTCGCCGTCGCCGAATGCCGGACCCACGCGGCGACCCTGCACGTCATGACCGTCGTCCCGCCCATCGGTTCGGGCATGGCCAGCGAGTATCTGCCGCACGACTATGAGGAACGGCTGATCAGCCGGGCGATGGACGAGCTGCGCGCCTTCGTCGATGAGTTCATTCCCGAAGACGTGAAGGTGCGGCGAATTGTCTCCCAGGGGACGGTCTACGAGGAGATTCTGAAAGCCAGCCGCGAGGAGGGCTGTGACCTGATCGTCCTTGCCTCCCACCGGCCCGAACTCAAGGACTTCCTGCTCGGACCCAATGCCGCCCGGGTCGTCCGCCACGCCGACTGTTCGGTGCTGGTCGTCCGGGACTGACTCGCGCGCCGGAATCGCTGCGGCGACGGCTGGGGACATGTGATAACGAGCGGCGATAAGACCGCAGCTTTGCCGCCTCCGGCGGACGCGCCAGCGCCGCTACTCACTTGTGGTGGCCAGATACTCGATCACCGCGGCGCGTTCTTCGGCATCGCGCAGCTTGAAGACCATTGCGCTTCGCTTGTTGTCGGAGTGTGCTCTCACAAATTTCTGGGGATCGACCAGATATTCGTCGAGCAGTTCCGGGGTCCACTCGAAGTCCACGTCGACGAGGCCCCGGTAGCGCTTGAAGTCGGTCGTTCCCGCCTGTCGTCCAACCACCCCGCCCAGCGCCGGGCCGGTCTTATGCGTATCGAGAGCGTGGCAGGCGCCGCATTTCCGCTTGAAGATCGTCTCTCCGTCGGCGGCGGTGGCCGGACCGGCAGCGAAAGCACAAGCGCCGGCAAGGGCGATACCGAGGGCGGTCACGACGAGAATTCGCATTCGAGCACTCCGGGATTCCAACGGTCGGCGGACGATACCGCCTGCCTTATTATGCGGGCCGCTGCCACCGATCGCAACCGCGCGACCGTCACCTCGCCATCGCCAGGCTGGCGACCGCAAGGGTCGAGGAGGCTTGCACCCGCGCGAGCGCACCCCCATCCTGCCGCCTTCGCGCCGGTGATCGCCCCCGAGACCGCGGGCGATGCCTGATCGCTTTTGAGTGGCCCGCCGATGCCGCACGGTTCGTTCCTGTTTGACGTCGTCATTCTGCTGATTGCCGCCGTCGCCGCCGTTCCCCTGTTCGAGCGGCTCCGGCTTGGTCCGGTTCTCGGCTACCTGGTTGCCGGTGTCGTCATCGGCCCCGGCGGCCTGGGCCTTGTTACCGACCTTGGTCAGATCATGGCGATTGCCGAACTGGGGGTGGTGTTCCTGTTGTTCACCATCGGCCTGGAATTCACCCGGGACCGGTTGCGGCTGATCAGTCCGCGGGTCTACGGGCTCGGGGTGCTGCAGATCGTGGTGAGCGCGGCAGCGATCGCTGCGGCCGTCCGTCTGTTCGGGTTCGGCTGGCCTCCGGCGGTGATTATCGGCGGCGCCCTGGCGCTGTCCTCGACGGCGGTCGTCCTGCCGGTTCTCGCCAGCCTTGGCAAGCTGAACACGGGCAGCGGCCGGGTCATCGTTGCGGTGCTGCTGATCCAGGACCTGGCGGTCGGCCCAATCCTCGTGCTCATCGCCACCCTCGGCGGCAACGAAGGGCCGTTTCTGCCCCAGCTCGGCCTCGCCGTGATCAAGGCTGCGGCAGCAATCGTTGCGATCCTGGCCATCGGCCGGCTGGTCCTGCGTCCGGCGTTCCGCATCGTCGCCCGGGCACGCAGCCCCGAGGTGTTCGTGGGCATGGCGCTGCTCGTCGCCCTCGGCACCGCCTGGGCCACCGAGTCCGTCGGGCTGTCGATGGCGTTCGGCGGCTTCCTGGCCGGGCTGCTGCTGTCCGAGACCGAATTCCGCCACCAGGTCGCCGCCGACGTGGAGCCGTTTCGCGGCCTGCTGCTTGGCCTGTTCTTCCTCAGCATCGGGATGGCCGTGGATGTTGCCCTGCTGATCGACAACCTCGCGCTGATCATCGGTCTCGCTCTGGCCCTGATGGCTGGCAAAACGGTTTTGACCGCAGGCATCGCTGCCGCGTTCGGGTTCGGGGGTGCCAGGTCCTTGCGGATCGGCGGGGTGCTCTCCCAGGGCGGTGAATTCGCGTTCGTTTCGTTCACAGCCGCAGCGATCGCCGGCTTGATCGAGAGTGAGGTTGTCCGGATCCTGTTCGCGGTGGTGACGGTTACGATGATCCTGACCCCGGTCGTTCTTGAAGGCGGCAGCTGGCTCGCCCGCCGTCTTGAATCCCGCGGGCTCGTCAAGTCCGCCGACATCCTCGGTACCCGCCTGGAGATCTCCCGGCATGTCATCGTCGTCGGCTTCGGCGAGATCGGCGCCATCGTCGCCCGGATGCTGAAAGCCTACGGGGTGCCATACGTGATCCTCGAGCTCTCGCCCGAGCGGGTCCTGGACGGCCGCCAGCGCGACGAGCCGGTGTTCTTCGGCGATGCCACCCGGCCGGAAGTCCTGAACGGCGCCGGCGCAGCCGAGGCGCTGGCGGTGGTGGTGACCACCGGAACCCCGGGCGTCGCCGAAGGCCTTGCGGCGCTTCGCCGGCACGCGTTTCCGGACCTCAACATCCTGGTACGGGGCGGCGGCGAGCAGGCGACGATGATGCTGCGCCGCGCCGGCCTCACCCCCGTGGGTCAGGAGGCCACGGACACCGGCCTCAAGCTCACCGGGGCGATCCTCGAGCTTTGGCACGCCGCTGAAGCCGGGACGGCGCCGAAACCGTGAGCCGGGCTGTGTCCGAGGCGGCGGCGAGCCGGATCGCGGGTGCACGGCAGCCGTTCTGGGTGTTCGGCTACGGCTCGTTGATGTGGAACCCGGGTTTCCCGTATGGTGAGTCCCGTCCCGCCCTCCTCGAAGGCTATCACCGCGCCTTCTGCATCTATTCCCACCACTATCGGGGCACTCCGGAGCGCCCGGGCCTGGTCCTCGGCCTCGACCGCGGCGGGTCCTGCCGCGGGATCGCGTTCCAGGTAGGCGAAGCCGACGTCGAGGCGGTGCGCGCCTACCTGGACGAGCGCGAGCTGGTCAACTACGCCTATCGCTCGGCGCACCTGACGGTGCGGCTCGACGGTGCGGCGACCGCGGCGCTGACCTACGTGGCCGACCCTCTGCATCCTCAGTATGCGGGCCGGCTGGATCCCGACACCGCCGCCGACATCATCGTCGGCGCCCAGGGCTGTGCGGGGCTCAATCGCGATTACCTGATCCGGACCGTGCGCCGGCTGGAGGAGGAGGGATTCGTCGATCCCGACCTCCACGATTTGCTGGAGCGGGTGTGGGCCCGAACCGGACAGCTGGAGGCAGGCGGCGGGATCTGAGCTTCAGCGGCGCGCGATGGTGGAAGGAACGGCCGGCTGCCGGCCATGCGCGGGCGCGGGGCGTCGCCATGGTTGCCGGTTCGTGGCCAAACCGGCATGCTTTTCATCTGCGAGCAAAGTGAAAACGACGCGGCCACAGACGGCAGGCCGGTGGGACAGGGAAAGAGCGGCCGTTGGTGAAGGATCCGTACCGTGTTCTGGACGTGGATCGGCGGGCGTCAGCATCCGAAGTGCATGCTGCCTATCTGCGGCATGCCAAGGCCTGTCATCCCGATCTCCACCGCGACCTCCCCGACGCTGAGGCGCGATTTCGCAACGTCGTCGAAGCCTACCAAGCGATCACTGCCGAGCGAATGCGGCACCGGGACGATGCCGAACGGCTGCGGGCCCGCCGGGCCGCCGCCGAAGCCGGGGCGGACCGGCGCCGGCGCTGGCGGCCGCGAGCCGCAACCGGGGAAGCGGCGGTCCCCGGCGCCGGCCGCAGGCGCCAGACCGACGGGCTGATCATCTCGCTGCTTTGGTTCCTGGCGGTGATGGTCATCCTTGCGGTGGTCTGATTGCCGCCAGCGCCCGGCGAGCAAGCACACCGGCCAGATGCGCCCGGTAGCCGGCACTCCCCCAGGTGTCGTCGAGCAGCCCTTCCGCCGGCAGCAACACCTGCGCGGCCGGGTCCGGGCGGGATCCGGCATTCAGGGCGGCCTCCAGGTCGTGCCAGCGGAACGGCTGGGCCGCGGCACCGGTCACCGCGACCCGGAAGCCCTCTGCGTACCGGGCGACCATCACCCCGACCAGGGCGTAGCGGAGGGCGCGGCGCGGAAACTTGACGTAGGCCGCTGCCCGCGGAACCCGCACGGTGACCGCCGAGATCACTTCGTCGGCGGCGAGCACCGTGGTTCCCGGTCCGGTCAGCAGGTCTTTACCGGCCAGTTCGCGGCGGTCGGTCTCGACAGTTGTGTCGAGGGCCAGGACCGCCGCCGGCACGTCACCAGCGGGATCGTTGACAGCGACGGCGCCCCCGAACGTGCCGCGGTTTCGCACCTGAGCATCGCCGATGCCGGCCGCCAGCCCCGCGAGGGCGGGAAGCCGGGTGCGGACGAGCGAGGATGTGGCCACGGCGTCATGGCTGGCGAGGGCGCCAATCCGCAGCCGGCCGTTGACCGCGGTGATCTCATCAAGGCCGGGAATGCGGGCAAGGTCGATGAGATCAGACGGGGTTGAGGTCCGCGCTCGCAGCCGGAGGATCAGGTCCATGCCGCCGGCCAGGTAGCGGGCCGCGGGCAGGCTCCGATGGGTGGCAATCGCTTCGGCGACGCTTTCCGGGCGGTGATAGGCGAAGGGATGCATGCCTGCGACCTCCCGATCACCGGTCCGCGAAGGCGCGGAGCGCGGCGGCACCCTCGGCAATCGCTGCAACAATCGGCTGGTAGCCGGTGCAGCGGCAGAGGTGTCCGGCGAGCCACGAGCGGATCGTCGCCTCATCCGGCTCCGGATGACGGCCGGCAAGGTCGATAGCGCCAAGGACGACGCCGGGGGTACAGAAGCCGCACTGCAGGGCGTGGTTGCGGCGGAACGCCTCCTGCATCGGATGGAGCACGGGGCCGTCAGCGAGGCCCTCGATGGTTGTCACGGCTGTGCCGTCAGCCTGCACGGCAAGCAGGGTGCAGGACTTGACACTGCGGCCGTCGACCAGCACCACGCAGGCGCCGCATTGTCCCGTCTCGCAGCCGGCGTGGGTGCCGGTGAGCCCGAGACGGTCGCGCAGCAGCGAGCGCAGCAGCAAGTGTGGCGCCACGTCGGCGGTGAACAGGGCGCCGTTGACTTCCATGGCGACCCGGTGCATCGGCGATCTCCGTCGGCTTCGGTCTGCGGGGTTTATGGCCGGATTTGCTGGTGGTGGCCAGGGGTGGCTTGCCCCGTCCCTTACGGTTACGCCCGCAGCACCGAATCCGGATGCCCGGCCCTTGGAGACCAGTCGCAATGGACCCGACCCGCCGCCCGCCTCAACAGCCCGCCGCTGCAGATTGCCGCAGCGACACCGGCGCCGCGAGGGGTGCCAGATTGAGGGCAAGGTGGCGGCGGCTGACGATGGGCCTTGCCACCGTGCTGGGACTGAAACGACTCGGGTTTTTCATTCCCTACCGCTACGCCGGGATGATCCCGCGAGGTCGCGAGGCGCCCGCCTATCCGGCGGTGGAGACCGTGCTGGCGGCAGCGAACGGCCGGTTCGATGAGATCCTTGCCCACATGGATCGCTGTGCCGCCGGTCTGAAAGGGATCGATGGCGGTCCGCCCCCAGCCCCCCGCTGGCGCCAGGACTGGTTTCCGCCGCTGGATGCGGCCGTGGCGTACGCGCTGGTGCGCGGCCTTGCGCCGGCGCGGATCGTTGAAGTCGGGGCCGGCCATTCAACCCGGTTTCTCGCCCGGGCCATTGCCAACGGCGGTTTGTCCTGCCGGTTCACGGCGATTGATCCGGCGCCCCGCGCCGACCTTGCCGGGCTGGCGGTGCACTGGATCAGCACCACTGTTCAGGCGGCGGGTCCGGCCCCGTTTGCAGACCTGGGTCCGGGGGATATCCTCTCCATTGATTCGAGCCACGTGCTCATGCCCGGCACCGATGTGGACGTCCTTCTCAACCGCGTGTTGCCGCAGTTGCCACCGGACTGTGTGGTCCACATTCATGACGTCTTTCTTCCTGACGATTATCCGGCGGAATGGGGGTGGCGCGGATACAATGAACAGCAGGCCATCGCCGTGCTCCTCGTCAGTGGCGGCTGGCAGCCGCTGTGGTCGAGCCGGTTCATGGCGACGCGTCGCCGGAACGACATCGCCGGGCATCCGCTGCTCGGCCCGATGCTTTTGCAAGGCGTTGAGGGGTCAAGCTTGTGGTTGCGCAAATCAGCAGTACATTGGGC
>CAYVUM010000026.1:0-14665 GCA_964454795.1 uncultured Rhodospirillaceae bacterium | reverse complement strand
TGACCGCGGGTTCTGACCGCGATCCATCCATGCCATTCAATCGGCAGGTTGCACGCCTTGGATGAATTCGACGCATCATTTCCGGGGGAGCCGATGGCTGCGGCCGCGTGTATCCGGCACTGTTTTGAACGTCAATCGTTAATTGATTTCCTGCCGCCGGTGGAGATCAACCGGCTTGCTGAAGCCGCGCGGTATGTCAGCTTTCCCGCTCAGGAAGTCATTTTCCGAAAAGGTGACGACGGCGATTCGGTCATGATGATCGATCGCGGCCGGGTCGCCATCTCCACGACCTCGCCCGATGGCCGTAAGATTATGCTGGCTCTTATGGAGCGCGGTGAGATTTTCGGCGAGATTTCGGTGATCGATGGCGGCGACCGCACTGCCGACGCCGAGGCGGTGGAAGAGACGGGCCTGGTCGTCATCGATAAGTTCGTTTTTGTCAGTTTCCTCGAGCGCAATCCCCAGGTCTGTATGACCTTGCTGCGGTTGATGTGCGGACGCATCCGGGTCACCGATGTGACCATCGAGGACATTCACATCTTCAACATCCGCCCGCGTCTGGCGAAACGGCTGCTGTCACTCGCTGAGCATTTCGGAGAGCCTGCCGAAAGCGGCACCAGGATCGCGATCAACGTCCCGCCGAGCCAGTTGGCGAAAATGATCGGCACCAGCCGCGAGGCCGTCAATTCGGCGTTGCGACATTGGGCCCGCAAAGGCGTCATCGAAATGACCGCCAACCGGCTGACCGTCCTCGATCGCGATGCCCTGGAGGCCGACTTGATGCGGGTCTTTCGCAGCGGCGAGGACGACTGAGAGGGCCGCCCCGGCGGGTTTCCTTGATTTGTCCGCGAGTGCCGGCGGCCCACGCAAGCCCGAGCCGGCTCAGGGGAGCTCCGGGACCGTGAACAGGACATCCTCGGGAACGAAAAACAGATGGTCGGTCTCCGCCTGCTCACTGTGACAGTCGTGGCAGAAGCGGACGTTCTCCGGGGCTATGCCGGTGGTATCGCCGAAGTAGCTGCCGTCGGGCATGATCATCACGTAGCGCCAGTCGCCGGTGTCGGGACTGGTTCCCGGCATCAGTTTCTGCATCAGGAACAGCGCACCGGGAAGCCGCTCACGCAGTCTCGTCACGGTGAGGCTGTCCTTGGCGATCACCGCCCCCGGCGGCATCCGGTCTCCCGGCTCGAACCGGCCGTACCCGGCGCGGCGGGCGATCAGGTTGGCGTAATTGTTGACGAAGCGGTTGCCATGGGTTGCCGACAGGTACGGCGCATCGTTGTAGCGGTGCCACTCTCGATAGCGGAGGGCCAGCGGATCCCGGGAGATGGCGTAAAGGCGCTGCATCCGGTCGACGATCGACTGGTAATAATCGATGGCCTCGGCCCGGGTCAGGTCGGCGCTGTCGCCGGACTCCGGGTGGCCTTCGAGGTCCTGAGCCGGGCCGATCGCCGGCGCCGCGGCCGCAAGCGCAACTGCCAGCACTCCGGTCAGCGCCGTCTTTCGGGCCCGGTCCCGAGCAATGCCCATTGACGTTTCCTCAGCCCGCGCTTCGCACTGTGCCATCGCGTCCATTGGTCCCACTTTAGGGCAGGTGGGGCAGCCCGGCCAGTCTCTCCCGCGCGGTTCCGGGGGCTTGTCGCCGCCGGGTGGCGGAGTGTTTTCCCGGCCTGGGGGACAGCCCGGACGGCGCCTCAGTCCGATCACGTCCGGACTGCGAGATGAGGTGAGGTGATCCACACAGTGCCGCTTTTCCCGGACGAGGGGCCCGGACTGTTCGTCGACCTTGACGGCACGCTCGCCGACAGCCTCGGGGCGCTGCGTGCGGCTTACCTGGCGTTCCTCGCCGAAGCCGGCGTCGCTGGCAGCGATGCCGAGTTCGACCGGCTGAACGGCCCGCCGCTGCCACGGATCGTCGCGCATCTCAAGGCCGTCCACGGTCTGGCCGGCGCGCCAGCGGTCCTCCTTGAACGCTATGATCGCCACGTTCAGGCCGCCCACGCGGCCGCACCGCCGATGCCGGATGCCGCCCGGCTGCTGGGCTGCGCGCGAGAACGGGGCCGACGGGTGGCGGTGGTCACCTCGGCTCCGGGCAAGACCGCCCGCCGCTGGCTCACCGGCGCTCACCTGGCTCCTCTCGTCGACGCTGTGATTGGCGGCGACGAGGTCCGTCGCGGCAAGCCGGCGCCGGATCCCTACCAACTGGCGCTGGCCCGCCTCGGCTGCTCAGCTTCCCGCTCCCTGGCGGTGGAGGACTCGCGGACCGGTGCGGCCGCGGCCGTGGCTGCCGGCCTGCCCACCTGGGTGATCGCGCCGCCGGAGGAGCGCCGCGGCTGGCCGGCCGGGGTCGGCTTCGTCGCCCGCCTGAGCGACCTGCTTGGCCGGCTGTGATGGCGATCCGCACGTATCCCGCGGTGGCTGACCTGGAGGTCATCGCTCCCGCGCCGCCGCCGGCCGTCGCTCCCGACGTGCTCGCCCGCATCGAAGTGATCTGGAGCGGGGAACGGGCGCGCCGCGGTCCGAAGCTGTTCAATGGCCGGCTGTTCAGCGTCACGGCGATCGATGCGCAGCGCCTGACCGGGACGATCGTGCCCTACAGCTGGTTCGTTGCCCAGCGCCGCGATCCCGACCTCTTCACGGCGCTTAAGGTGCGGCCGCTGGCCGTGAACGGGGTCCTGTTTGCCGCCGGCGGCATCGTTTTCGGGCGCCGGGCCGCGCATCTGGAGCAGGACGCCGGGCTGTGGGAGCCGGTGCCGGCCGGCGGGGTGGACGGTCGCTGCTGCCGCGCCGACGGCAGCCTCGATGTGGCCGGGCAGCTCGTTGCCGAACTGGCCGAGGAAGTGGGGCTGACGCAGGCCGATCTCCTGGCGCCGCCCCGGCCGGTCGCAATCGTCGAGGACCCGTCAACTCAGGTGACAATCATTGCGATGGTTCTGCGGACGGCGCTCGGCGGCGACGCGATCGCCACCCGGTTCGGGGCCCACCGCTCGGACGAGTACACCGACCTGCGGCTCATTGCCACAGAACGGCTGGCCGCGCACCTCAGCGAACCGGCCAGCGGAGTTTCCGACGGCTCGGCGGCGCTGCTGCGGGCCGTTCTGCCGCTCATCCCCGGCACTTGACGGCAAGCCCGGTTTCGGCAGCAACCGCTGATTTCCGCGGTTGGGCCGGCCACCATGGGGTCTCGACAGGCCGCGTCGCCGCCCGCTGGCCCGGCGCGCGCAGTGCCGCTCGCCTCTTGCCCTGAGGCTCCATGGGCCGCATCGGCGCTTGCGCGCGCCCGAAAAGCCGGGTTGGTTACCGCCGCGCGGGAACGCGGAAGCGCGGGAGCACGGAAGACAACGGGGACCGAACGGGCGATGGCGAAAATCACCAAAGCGGAGTTCGACCAGATCATTGCCGAGGACCTGCCGTGGGCCGAGGCAATGGGAATGACCACCGACCGCATCGCGGACGGCTTGGCCACCCTCCGCCTGCCCTACCGGGCCGCGACCCTGCGCCCGGGCGGAACCATCGCCGGCCCGGCGATGATGGCGCTGGCCGACGCCTGCATGTATGCCGTCGCCCTGTCGCGGATCGGCGCGATCAAACTCGCCGTCACCACCAACTTCTCAATCAATTTTCTGTACCGGGCGGCCCCGGCCGACCTGCTCGCCGAGGGGCGGCTGCTGAAATGCGGCAAGCGGCTGATCGTCATGGAAGTCACGATCCACTCGGAAGGCCATGACGAGCCGGTCGCCCACGCCACCGGCACCTACTCCATTCCCCCGGGGGCCGCGGCCTGAGCCCGTCGCTGGCCGGCGGTCAGCGGAAGGCGCGCAGGATCAGCCGCCGGGCCGGGGTCTCCACATACCGCCAGAGCAGCCAAGCGACCGCGACCATGATCGCAGCGGCCACCGGCACCTGAACGAACGGCGTCAGGTCCCACTCCCGCCAGCCCATGGCGATGTAGGCGCGGATGAGGATCTGGTGGCTCATGTAGAGGGCGAAGCTGATCTCGCCGCCGCGGACCAGCCAGGGATGGGCCATCACCCGGGACAGGCCCCCGCGGCCGACGGCAAGAATCAGGATCAGGGCGGCGAAAAAGAACGACATGCCGCCGTTGCTGAGCCAGAGCCGCCCGGCTTCCCCGGCCTCGCCCTGGAACGCCATGGAATAGAAGAACACCATGAACATCGCGGCGATCACAAAGGCGAAGCTGAGGCCCTCCAGCACCGTTGCCGTCGATGGCCGCAGGTCCTCGATCCGGCCCGTCCGGACAACATGCTGGAACACCAGTCCGGCAATCATCCCGGTCACAAACTCGTTCAACCTGGCCAGCGGATTGACATAGAACAGCCCGGGCAGGTTTACACCGGTATAATCGGGGCGGTAACCGGGAATGTTCAGGAATTCAGCAGCAATGAACAGCAGAACCCAGAACAGCATCAGGGATAGAAATTTCCAGTGCCACGAGCGGCTGAAATTGATTACCAGAAACAAGAAGGCGACATAAAAAAACATCTCTGTAGAAATGCTCCAGGAGACGGCATTATAGCTGAAGTAATAGTCAATGCGCGGCACCCAGCTCTGTAACAGCAGCAGGTTAACCACCGCCATGCCCACCTGCTCACCGGGCGGATTTTGATAGGGAAATAACGCCTTCTCGGGGAGCAGAATGATCACCATCAGAAACGTGGCCAGATGGAGTGGCCAGATGCGTGCCAGCCGCGCCAGGAGAAACCGCTTGCGGGCGGCGGCATCGGGCAGGGCAGGGTAGACGTAATAGAGAATAAAACCGGACAGTACGAAAAATAATGAGACACCTTCTTCAAGAGGAAAATCTGACAAAAAATCCTCTGGCAGGCCGAACACACCGTCCTGGCAATGAATTACCACAATCATAACCGCTGCAAACAGCCGGATTGTGGTCAGCGGCTTGAGTTCGACCCGGCTTTTTTTTGGCTCTGCCATGTCCGTTCCATTAGGATTGGGATCGATGCTCAGGCATTGTTCACCTGCGGCGGGGCCCGTATACTCCTGGCCGGAGACCACGACAACGGCCGGAGAGGATCACCGTGGCCGACCCTGATCGCTGCGGCGAGCCCGAGCCCCGTCGGCGTTTGCGCCGGATCCACCCGGTGGTTGCTGCGGTGCTGACGTTCTGGGCGATCAACACACTGATCTGGCTCTACGTCGCCGGCATCGTAATGGCCCGTCACATGATGGCGAGCGCCGCCTCGCCACTGGGCGGCTGAGCCGCCTCGCCACTGGGCGGCTGAGCCTTTTCGCACTGGGCGGCTGAGCCGCCCCCGCACTGGGCGGCTGAGCCTTTTCGCACTGGCTGCGTGCCCTGGCTCTTGGTCGATTCAATTTTCTGGCGCGACTGTCGGACCGGTGCTAATCCTTCAGCGTGAGCCGGAACCGGCTCTTGACCACAAACAAGCAAAACCAGCTGTTTTCTATTGGGAGACTACGCAAATGACCCTCAAATCGCTGCTCACGGCGGCGGCAATCCCGCTCGCCTTCAGCCTTACCTTGCCAGCGACCGCGGCCGACTATGGCACCGCCGAAGAGGCCAAAGCGATGCTGATGAAGGCCGTTGAGGCGCTGAAAGCTGACGAAGAAAAAGCGCTGACGATGTTCCAGAAGGGTGAAGGCGGCTTCAAAGACGGCGATCTCTATCCTTTCTGCGGTGGCCCGGATGGGAATTTTACTGCTCATCCGAGCCTGACCGGCAAGAGCCTTGCTGATCTCGAAGACAAGGAAGGCAAACCACTCGGCGAAGAAATCTATGCTATTGCAGAAGAGGGTGAAATCGCCGAGGTAGAATACATGTGGCCGCGCCCGGGCGAAACGGAGCCGATTCAGAAGACGGCCTACGTCACCAAGGTGGGCGACCAGGTTTGCGCCGTCGGTTACTACGAGGAATAAGGGTGGATCTGCTCGGGTCATGAGGACGGCCGCGGCAGCCTTGCCGCGGCCGCTTTAGCGAGCGCTGAAGCAACGCTCGTGGATTGACTGGCTGAATCCTTTGAGCCCGTCCTTGCCGGTCAAGCTTGCGGCTTTCCGGTTCCGGGGTTTCGGCCATTGGAGGGTGAGCGGGTTCGGGTTGAGCGGCGGCGGTGAGCGCCGCGGCGGGGTGGCGCCGGGATGACAGAGCCGGCGGGTGTGGCTGTGTTCAGCCCGGGCTCGATCGCGCGCAGGCTCGACGCCCCCGAGACCGTCGCATTAAGCAGGGCGAAAGGCGGCGGGCTCTGACAAAGGGAAACCGGGAGCGAAACAGCCTTGCCATCGATGCGTGATGGATTCATGCTCATGGATCGGGTCCTTCGCTTGGTTCCCAAGCGGATGATCGGTCGATCCACTCAACGATTGATCTTGTGGTTCGATTCATCTGACGGATGGGGCTCATCCGTCAGCATCGAACCACAAGATGGCAGAATGCCAGACGTGACCCCCAACCGGACACATCGGATCGCAGAGCATGCAGGCCGATTTCGAAAGAATGCTGCGGGATCCGGCAATGGCCTTTGACCTGCCGCAGGACGTGGTCGATGACCAGAGCCTGACCTACGAGGAGAAGCTCCAGATCCTTGACCAGTGGGAACTGGATGCCCGGGAGCTTTCCGTCGCCGAAGAGGAAAACATGGGCGGCGGTGAGCCTTCACTCCTTGAACTTGTCACCGCCGCGCGCGCGTCACTGGAAAAACTGCCGAAGGCGTGATCCGGGCAACCGCGACCGGTTGCCTGACCTCCGACGTCTGAGCACCGCCAGCGGCTGTCGGTACCGAGGGTCTTCGTGCGTCCCGACCGGGCGGCTGGAGAGGGCTGAGGGGTGACAGAAGAGCCTGCGTTTATGCGGGGGTGAAGCAGTTGCAGGCGTTGCGCCAGGGGTCGAGGATACTTTCGACCGTGCCGTCAAGACGGTCGAGTTCGCTGATCGCGGCAGCGAGCAAGCGCTCCCGCTCGTCCGCCGGCAGTTCCGGACAGTCGCGGAGAATTTCCGTCACCGCGCGGATCACCGTCAGGGGCGTCCGCAGCTCGTGCTCCACCGCAATAAACCCGGCAGCAGGCGCGCCGCACCGGGAACAGTCCGGCTGCGGAACTTCACCGGGCGCGGCATCTGGGGCGATGGCCCGGGGGGTGAGCATCGTCATTGTCGGCCCTTTCCGTCTCAACCAGGAAGCGATTGGGAGAAGTGCTTCCCGGTATCTCTGATATCGGATACTGCGGTGCACAATGCAACCCTGTAATCCGGCTATTCCCGGGGGTTTTTCGCATGTGCGACGCAACATCTGTCTGCCCAGGCAGACCGGCGCCATCCAGCAAATTGCATGCCAGCTTCTGGCAAAGACCACCGCTGGCAATGGCAAAGCGGCTAATCCCGGCACAGCCGGGCAACCAGCCGGGCCCGCGCCGGCGGCGGCGGCCGGCCCGCCTCGGCGTAGACGCAGCGCGTCAGGAAATGCCCGGTCAGCGCCAGGCCGGCGGCAATCTCCCCCGCTCCGGCGCATCGGGGGATGCCGGCGGGCACGGAGCCGGTCAGGAACCGCGGCAGCGCCAGCAGCCGGCTGCGGTACGCCTCCCCGGCAGCGAGCGAGACCGCCCGGCCGCTTTTCGGCGAGACGTACGCCAGGTCGTCGTTGGCCCCGGTCGCCGCACAACGGCTGAGGTCTAAGCCGAAGCCGAGCCCGGCGAGCAGCGCCAGTTCCCAGCACACGTAGGCTTCCCGCCAGCCCGACCCCTGGTCCAGCGCCTGGAGCAGGGCCGCGAAGTCCGCAAACAGCGCCGGACCGGGCACCCGCTCCGGCAGGCTCGTCGCCGCTACCGCGCAGGCCGAGGCAAGCGCCGCCAAGCGGTCCGGATCGTCAAGCAGTCGCGCCGCCGGCGAATCGACCGGCTCGCTGGTCAGGGTGCCCAGCTGATCGGCAAGGCGCGCCCGCCACCGGACCCGCACCCGGTCTCCCGGGAACAGCGCCGCCCGGCGCCGGGCGCCGCGCACCAGCCCCGCTTGCAGACCCTGCCCCGCCGTCAGAACCGTGACGATCTGCCCGCCCTCGCCGAACGGGCGCAAAGCCAGCACAAAGCCGTCGTCGCTCCACTCCATGCGGGTTGATGTGGGGTGGAGCCCGGGTGCTGCCAGCGTCCTGCCCATGCGGCCGGCATCTGCCCGCGCCCGCTGGCGCGATCGTGTTCAGACGTCGAAGTCGAGGCCGAATTCGCGGTAGCGGTCGCGATCCTCGCCCCAGGGCCGGACCTTGACGAACAGGAACAGATGCACCGGCCGCTCGAGCAGGCCGCTGAGCTCAGCCCGGGCGGCGGCGCCGATCGCCCGGATCCGCGCCCCCTGTTTGCCGAGGATGATCGCCCGCTGGCTCTCCCGCTCCACGTAGATCACCTGATCGATCCGCACCCCGCCGTCGGGCCGCTCCGCCCAGGCCTGGGTTTCCACCGCCGCGGCATAGGGGAGCTCCTGGCGGAGCTGCAGGTAGAGCTGCTCGCGGGTGATCTCGGCGGCGAGCAGGCGCAGCGGCATGTCCGAGACCTGATCCTCCGGGAACAGCCACGGTCCCCGCGGCAGCCGCTCGACCAGGGCGGCGAGCAGATCATCGACCCCGTCGCCGCTGCGCGCCGAGATCATCAAGGTGGCTTCGACGATGC
Source organism: uncultured Rhodospirillaceae bacterium (assembly GCA_964454795.1). Lineage (GTDB taxonomy): Bacteria > Pseudomonadota > Alphaproteobacteria > Rhodospirillales > Defluviicoccaceae > CAYVUM01. The sequence continues at coordinate 6,022 of CAYVUM010000026.1, read as the reverse complement.
CGGTCTCGCCAACCGCCGCCGCCAGGGCGAGCAGCGACGGCTTGGCGACCAGGTCGATCTTGTTGAGGGCGACGAGGATCCGCCGCTTCTCCGCCCGCAGCCGCTCGAGGATCGCCGTGGTATCGGCATCGAGCCCGCGGGCGGCGTCGATCAGCAGGACGATCCCATCCGCATCGGCCGCCCCGCCCCAGGCCGCCGCGACCATCGCCCGGTCCAGCCGGCGGCGCGGCCGGAAGATGCCCGGCGTGTCGACCAGGACCACCTGCGCCAGGCCGGCGAGGACAATCCCGAGCACCCGCGAGCGGGTGGTCTGAACCTTCGGGGAGACGATCGTCACCTTGGTACCGACCAGACGGTTGACAAGGGTCGACTTGCCGACGTTGGGGGCACCGAGGATCGCGACGAAACCGCACCGGGTCTCGCCGCCGTCGCGTTCGCCGGGCTCAGCGGTCATCGCCGGCGCCGCTCTCCGTGGCGGTGAGGCGGGCGAGCAGGCGGGCCGCCGCCGTCTGCTCGGCGCTCCGCTTCGAGGTTCCCTCGCCGGTGGTGGCGGTTCCGGCCACGGTCACCTCGATCCGGAACACCGGTGCGTGGGCCGGGCCGGTGCGGCCGGTCTCGCGGTATACGGGCAGGTCGAGACCGCGGCCAAGTGCCCACTCCTGGAGGGCGGTCTTGGAGTCCTTGGGCGGGCGCAGATCCTCTTCGACGAAACCCGACCAGTGGCGGCGGACAAACGCCGCCGCCGCCCGCAGCCCGCCGTCCAGGTACAGGGCGGCAATCACTGCCTCGCAGGCATCAGCGAGCAGCGCCGGATTGTCGCGCCCGCCGTGCTCGGCCTCGGCCGGCGACATCCGGAGGGCCGCCCCCAGCTCCAGCGCCGCGGCGACCCGGGCCAGGGTCTCGCGGCGGACCAGGGCGGCGAGCCGGCGTGACAAAGCCCCCTCGCTTTCGCCGCCGAAACGGTTGTAGAGCAGATCGGCGATGACCAGGCCAAGGACCCGGGCGCCCAGGAACTCCAGGCGCTCGTTGGAGCGGGGCGCGCCACCGGCCGGGCCGGCCGCGGCCACGGCGCTGGCATGGGTCAGCGCGTCGGTCAGCAGTTCGGGCCGGCGGAAGCGGTGGCCGAGCCGGGACATCAGGGCCGCGAGGGACGGCGCCGTGGCGTCCGCGGGGCCGGCGCCCGGGGCATGGTCGGCAGCGGGCGGGGTCACTCGATCGTGTTGAACAGCCGGTCGAACCGGACCGTCCACGGCCATTGCCAGATCCTCCAGACGTCGCCTTCGACGGAGAAGAAGATCACTTCGGCCCGGCCGACGATGTTCACGAACGGCACAAACCCCACCTCGCCGAGAAACCGGCTGTCGCGGGAGTTGTCGCGGTTATCGCCCATGGCAAAGAAGTGCCCGGCCGGCACGGTGAATTCGCGGGTGTTATCGACCGGGCTGGCATCGCCGTGCTCGAGGATCAGGTGCCTGCGGCCTTCCGGCAGCGTCTCCTGGTAGACGAAGGCGGTGCGGGTGGCGCCGAACGGCCCGTCCTCGACGGTGATCCCGACCTGCTCGCGCGGCACCGGCTGATCGTTGATATGGAGGCGGCCCTGCTTCATCTGAACCCGGTCGCCGGGCAGGCCGATCACCCGCTTGATATAGTCGGTGCGACCGTCGGCGGGCAACTTGAACACCACCACGTCGCCCCGCTCCGGTGGCGAGCCGAAGATCCGCCCGTCGAACGGCGGCAGGCTCCACGGAAACGCGTGGCGGCTGTAGCCGTAGGTGTATTTGGAGACGAACAGGTAGTCGCCGACCAGCAAGGTCGGGATCATCGAACCCGAGGGGATGCTGAACGGCTCGAAGGCGAAGGTGCGGATCACCACCGCGATCAGGACGGCGATGACGATCGTCTTGATCGTCTCCCAGGCCTGGTGGACGAACGACTTCGGCGCTTCGCCGGCCGTTGTCCCGGGATCGGGGGTCTCGGAAGTCTTGGAGGAGGTGTCTTCGGGTCGGGGGCTCATGAGGGGAGGTTCTGCCGGCGCCATGAAAAGGGGAAAGACGCCGGAGCGCCGGCGCCGCTTGGCCCGCGATCAAGCCAGCCCCGTCCCCCGGTGTCAAGCAAGGGGGGCGGGGCGGGCGCGAACGATCCGCAGGGCCACCTCAACCCTGAAGTGAAGAACGGCGGCGCGGCGGCCGCCGTTCTCCTTGCTCTTAAGAACGGGGGTCAGCGGCGGGCCCGGCGAAGGGCGCCGAGACCGGCAGCACCGACGGCAAACAGGGCGAGCGCCGCCGGGGCGTTCACCGGGGTGCCGTTGTCGTTGATCAACAGCGAGAACGCATCCCCGTAAACCCGACGCTCGGTATCACCGATCAGCTGGAAATCGGCGTCGAGGATCGGGAAGCTGTAGACGGGCGTGAAGGTGATCATCGCCAGCAAGCCGGGGTCGTCCAGCGGGGTGATATCGATCTCCAGATGGCCGTAATGCTTGCCGCCATCGATGAGCATCTCGTAGGTCTCGCCGCTGACCGGATCGGTGACCTCCACCCACAGTTCCGGCTCGGACAAGGACGCCGTCCATTCCGAGTAGGGGTTCTGCATCATCAGTTCGATCAGGTCGAGGGTCCGGACGCCGCGCAGCCCGTCGCCGGCAACGCCGACATCGTAGTAGTGAACGCCGATGCCGTCGCCGTTTTCGTCGACGAAGGACCGCTCAAACATCTCGCTGTGACCGGAGAAGACGGCCGCCACGCCGAACTCTTCGAACAGCGGGTGATACTGGCGCATCGGCGTGCCGCCCTGGCCGCTGGAGTCCGGATCGTCCATCGGCAGCCCGTGGGTGCCCGACGAATAGGGCACATGGTGCCACTGGGCAAAGACGATCTGCCCCTGGTCCCGCGCGTCTTGCAACTGCTGAACCACCCAGTCGTACTGAACCGAACCGGGATTGAAGTCGGAGAGGTCATTGCCGCCGGCCGCAGCATACTCGGCGGCGTTGATGTTGGACTGGGTATCGGTGTCGAGGGCGTTCGGATCACGCCGTACCTGATCGGGTTCGCCGTTGCTGGAGTCGAGGGTCAGCAGAGTGATCGGCCCGTAATCGATGCGGTAGTAGTTGTCCTGGTGTTCAGGCGTGCCGTTGGACGGCATGTCGAAATAGGCTTTGTATTTGTCACGGCCGCGCTTGGGCGCGTTTTCGCCTGTCGCGGGATCGATGGTGTAGCCGCCGTTGATCGCGCCGAAGTTCTCCCAGTTGCCAAGCGTCGGCGCAATCGGCCGCTCGCTCAAGGGGGTGTCGTACTCACCGGCATTGTGGCGGAAGAACTCGTCCCAGCCGAGCTGGTAGCCGCCGCCCTGAACCAGATCGCCCGGCATGATGATCATGTCGGGATTGCTTTCCCCGACGATCCGCAGGTTTTGCTGATAGCCGGTGGTCTCGGTCAGCGGATAATTGTTGAGCCCGGCCGGGCGGCCGATGCTTCCCGGGGCCTGCGCGTCATTGGACCAGTCCCGCCGGTTGGTGTTGCCGCGCGGCTCGGTTTCCGAGTCCGACAGGGCGATCAGCTTGATCGGCGAGGTCCAGTTGCTCGCGGTCGGCGCGGTCTTGAAGTTCGACGCAAACGTCGCGCTGTTCTGCTCCACCGCGTAGGTATAGGTGGTGTCCGGGCTCAGTCCCGAGACCGGCACCGAATGCTTGAAATTGGTCTCGCCAAGCAGGGTGTAGCCGAGGCTCGCGGCCTGATCGCGTTCGGCCTGGGTGTAATCCAGGACCGGCGCCTGATCGACCGGGGTCGAGGTGAATTGCACCGGCGCCGACAGATCACCGCCGGAGACGGTCAAAGTTCCCGGGACATCCTGCTCGGTGAACCAGGTGAACAGCATGCCGTCGCTGGCCGGCTGTTGCAGATAGGGATTGACCCGGAAGTCCGCCTTGGCCGCATGGGGACTGATGACGAGCGCCGTCATGGCCGCGGACGCCAGCATCCACGCGCGAAAGTTGATCCGTTCTCTGATCATGTCCTTCTTCCTCACGAGCGTTTTCTGATTGCTGTGCTCGCGATTGCAGCGTCTGGCGCGAGCACAACCGCTGGCGAGAGTAAGGTGCGACCGTGACCCCCGGATTATCGTCCTGTAAAAGTTCGGTGATGCTTCTGTGAATACCCCCAAAAGGGTGTCGCGACTTTTGCCTCGGCAACGCCGGACGTGTCCTTCAGGTGGATTGTCTCGCGCCCGTGGCGGCGCGGCGGCGCCTCAAGACGCGCCCGCCCTTTTCTTCAGGCTCGCTTTTGCCGGACCGGGTTGTTGAACGGAGGTCAACAACACCGGACCGCGCCGGCGCGGCGGCCGCCGCGGGCGGGCTCAGAGCGCGGTGGCGAAGATGTCGCCGGGGAAGCGGATGTCGACTGCCGGGGTCTGCCGGTGAGCGGAGAGTTCGGGCACGCGGGCTGAGAGGTAGGTCTGCAGGTCGGCGGTGCTGATCAGCATGTTGCGGTCGGTGTCGGCCTCGTGCAGGGCCTCCAGGAACGCCTCGGTGAACGCGCCGTTCTGGAGGTGCTCATATTCGTAGGAGTGCTCCGTGCCGCGGCAGGAGGTCAGCACGGTGACGTTGCTGGCGGCCAAAGCGGTGCGCAGCAGGTCGGCGTCCATCGGCAGCACGGTGCCGTCGGCGGTGGCGGCACCGGCGTGGCAGCAGTCGAGCAGGACCAGCACCCGGCCGTGCTTCGCCAGCTCCAGCAACTCGTTGCGAACCTCGGCCATCGGCAGCGCCGTCGCCTTCAGACCGACGGGCGTCTCGGCGTCGATGCCGTGGATCAGCAGGTAGAGGTTGTTATCGATGATCGCGCCGTGGCCGGAAAACAGGAACACGGCGAGATCGCGGTCGGGCACCCCGGCGGCCATTTTCTCCCGGATCGCGGCGAAGGCGTGGAGGACGCCTTTGCGGGTCGCCTCCGCGTCCTGCAGCAGGTGGAGGGAAATGTCGGCGTAAAGGCTGTCCTGGGTGCCTTTGAGCGCGCTGGCCACGTCGTAGGCGTCCTGGTGGGCGAAGCCGAGGCGGAGGTGCGTGGCCTCCTCGCCGGGATCGCTGACCCCGATCGCCAGCACGTGCAGGCGCGCCCCGGGCGGGACGGCGGAGCGGATGCGCCGCTGGATCGCGTCGCGGGTCTTCTTCAGCTCGGCGAGGCCCAGCGCCCGGACGATGTCCAGTTCCTGCAGCACCAGCGGCAGGACCTCGGGGCGGCGCTGCTCCTTGATCTCGTCGACGGGGATCGCTTCCGCCACCTCGTCCCAGCCGCGGTTGACGTGCCAGCGCAGCACACGAAAGGCGCCCGGGGTGGCGGCGTAGAAGCCGTCGGGGGTCCAGGCGACCCAGTTGCTGCGGTCGGCGAGCGGGAACAACGCCAGCAGCTCGGCGCCGTCGTCCATCCGGTGCCAGCGGATCGTGCCGTCGGCGTAGGCGGCGACGACCAGCCGGCCGTCGCCGGAGATGTTGACCGCCCAGGCGGCGCCCGGCACCGGCTGCTCCCAGATCTGGTCGCCGGCGGCGGTGAAGGCGCGGAGCCACCACTCGGTGCCGAGCACGAAGCGGCTGCGGTCGGGGTGGATGGCGAGGCTGCGGGAGAACTCGTAGGGCTTGAGCGGCAGCGGCCGGCCGGAGAGGGCGGGGGTGAAGGTGTCCTCCCAGTCCTCGACCGCCAGGGAGTCCTGGTCCGGTGCGGCGGTGCGGCCATCGGCGGGCGGAGTGGGCTGGAGCGACAGGGCGTCGAGGTCGAACCGCGCCGGGACCTTGCCCCACTGCTCGTAGCCGAAATCGACGGTGCGGCCGTCGGCGGCGACGGCGAGGTTTGACATCTGCCCGCGCAGGTCGGCCTGGGGCGGCCGCTGCACCCACCGCGCCGTGCCGTCGGCGGCGAGCACGGCGAGCCAGGGGTCGGCGGCCGCCACCAGCAGCCCGCCGTCCGGCAGCGGCTTCAGGCCCATGATCGTGTTTTGCCCCGCCGGCAGGCTCCGCCGCGCGCCCAAGCCGCCGCCG
>CAYVUM010000025.1:0-36349 GCA_964454795.1 uncultured Rhodospirillaceae bacterium | reverse complement strand
CGCCGTGACCGCTGCACCGAGCGACCGCGCCGCCGTGCGGGTCCACGACATCGGCCTGCAGATGCTTCGCGGCGGGGGCGGCGATATGGGGTTCCTGGTCATCGGCGGCGGCGGCCGCGGCCCCACGCCGGTGATCGGCAAGACCATTCGCGCGTTCCTGCCCAAGGAGCATCTGCTCAGCTACCTGGAAGCGATCCTGCGGGTCTACAACCTTGCCGGCCGGCGGGATAATCTGTTCAAGGCGCGGATCAAGATCCTCGTCGATGCGCTGGGCGCCGAGCGCTTCACGGAGATGGTCGAGGCGGAATGGGCGCAGATCCGCGAGACGGCGGTCGACCTGCCAGCCAGCGAAATCGAACGGATCCGGGCCTGCTTCGCGCCGCCGCGATTCGACGACCTGCCGACCGTCGACCCCCGTGACCTTGCCGCCCGCGCCGCCGATCCGGAGTTCGACCGCTGGGCGCGCGCCAATCTGGTCGCCCACCGCGCGCCCGGTTACGCCATTGCCAACATCTCACTCAAACCCGTCGGCGGCGTGCCCGGCGATGCCACCGCCGATCAGATGGACGTCATCGCCGATCTGGCCGACGCCTACAGCGCCTCGGAGATCCGGGTCACTCACGAGCAGAACCTGGTACTGCCGCACGTTCGCCAGGCCGATCTCTATGCGCTCTGGCAGGCGCTGGCCGCCGCCGGCCTCGCAACACCGAACCTCGGCCAGGTCACCGACATCATCGCCTGCCCGGGCCTCGATTATTGCTCCCTGGCCAATGCCCGATCGATTCCTGTCGCCCAGCGGATTGCCGAGCGATTCGCGGATCCGGACGCGGCGGAGGACCTGGGCGAACTCAAGATCAAGATTTCCGGCTGCATCAACGCCTGCGGCCACCATCATGTGGGTCACATCGGCATCCTCGGCGTCGACAAAAAGGGCGAGGAGCACTATCAGATCACCCTCGGCGGCGACGCCACCGAAACGGCAGCCCTCGGCGACCTGGTCGGACCGGCGGTGGCCTCGGACCGGGTGGTCGACACGGTGGAAACCCTGATCCAAACCTTCCGCAGCCATCGCACCGACGGCGAGCGGTTTCTCGACACGTATCGGCGGATCGGCCTCGCGCCGTTCAAGGAGGCGCTCAATGGTGCTCATCGATAACGGTCGGATCGTCCCCGACGACCCCTGGCTGCACCTCGCCGACGATGCACCGGCGCCGGACGCGACGCCGCTGATCGTCTCCCTCGCCCGCTGGCGCGACGAAGGCGGGGCGCTCGGGGCTTGCGGGCGGCCGATGGGTGTGCGTCTGGAGGCCGGCGACATGGTGGAGGAGATCGCCACCGACCTTCCGCAGCTTGCCCTGGTCGCCCTGGTGTTTCCGGGCTTCCGGGATGGCCGGGCCTATTCGAAAGCGCGCATCCTCCGCGACCGCTACCGCTTCGCAGGCCAGCTCCGGGCGGTCGGCAACGTCCTGCGCGATCAGTTCCTGTTCATGGCCCGGTGTGGAATCGAAGCCCTGGAGGTGGCCGACCGCAACCAGGCCGAAGCGTGGCAAACGGAGATGAGCCGGTTCTCGGTGTTTTACCAGCCGGCGACGGATGGTCGCACCCCCGCGGCGATCGCGCGCTGCCGGCAGTTGACAAGGGCTGCGGAATGAGGACGGCAGCGAGACTGGCGACGCCCGCCTCGGCCGGAACCGGCGACACGGCAACCCGGGAATCCGACCGGCAGGCGGCCGCCCTCCTCGCCCGCTACGGCGATCGGCCGCCCGGTGAGCTGCTCGCGGCGATGATCACCGAGACCTTTCGGGGCCGGATTGCGCTGATCTCATCCTTCGGTGCCGAAGCTGCCGTGCTGCTCCACCAGGTTTCCTGCATCGAGCCGGCCCTGCCGGTGATCTTCCTCAACACCGGCAAGCTGTTCGGTGAAACCCTCCGCTACCGGGACGCGCTGGTCGGGCGTCTCGGGCTCAAGGACGTGCGCTCGGTGGAGCCCGATCCCGCCCGCCTCAACGCCCTCGATAGCGACGGGATCCTCTGGTACGCGAACGCCAACCTGTGCTGTCACATCCGCAAGGTGGAGCCGATGCGCCGGGCGCTTGCCGGCTTCGCGGCGTGGATTACCGGACGCAAGGGCTTTCAGGGCGGGGCCCGGGCCGGCCTGCCGGTCATCGAAGCCACCGACGACGACCGGATCCGCATCAACCCGCTGGCCCGCTGGACGAAGTCCGATGTGGACGACTATTTCGCCGCCCATGACCTGCCGCGCCACCCGCTGGAGGCGGAAGGGTTTTCATCGATTGGCTGCACTCCGTGCACCGACCGGGTCGCGCCCGGCGAGGACCCGCGGGCCGGGCGCTGGCGTGGCCGCGACAAGACCGAGTGCGGTATCCACCTGCCGCTTGCGCAGATGACACCGGAGACATTCAAGATCTACGGCATCGACTGACCATTTCCAGCCCCGTCGCACGTCGCGCCCGGCACCGACCCGACGAAGGGCATATCCCCCGCTCACTGAAATCGCCAAAGAAAACCCGCCACTGCGATCAGTGGCGGGCGATGCCGTGAGGAGGACGGCGGAATCAGCTGGAATAATACATCTTGAATTCGACCGGGTGCGGAGTGTGCTCGAAGTTATAGACCTCTTCCCAGCGCAGCGCGATATACCCGTCGATCATGTCGTCATCGAACACATCGCCTTTCTTGAGAAAGTCGCGGTCGGCATCAAGGGCTTCGATGGCTTCGCGAAGCGAACCGCAGACGGTCGGAACGCCCGCCAGTTCCTCGGGCGGGAGGTCGTAGAGGTTTTTGTCCATGGGATCGCCGGGGTGGATTTTATTCTGAATGCCGTCGAGCCCGGCCATCATCATTGCCGCGAAGGCCAGATACGGGTTCGCAGTGGCGTCCGGGAACCGCACTTCCACCCGCTTGCCCTTGGGGCTGGTCGCAAACGGGATGCGGCAGGACGCCGAACGGTTGCGCGCCGAATAGGCGAGCAGAACCGGCGCCTCGAATCCAGGGATCAGCCGCTTGTAGCTGTTCGTCGTCGGATTGGTAAAGGCGTTTAGTGCCTTCGCGTGCTTGATGATGCCACCGATGTAATAGAGGCAGGTCTCGGAGAGGTCGGCGTAGCCGGTACCGGCGAAGGTGGGCTTGCCCTCCTTCCAGATCGACTGGTGGGTATGCATCCCGGAGCCATTGTCTCCGGCGACCGGTTTCGGCATGAACGTCGCCGACTTTCCATAGGTTTGGGAGACCATCTGCACGCAGTATTTGTAGATCTGGACGTTATCCGCCGACCGCACCAGAGTCGAGAAGGCGAGCCCCAGTTCGTGCTGGCTGGGCGCCACTTCATGGTGATGCTTGTCCATGGTCAGGCCCATGTCGCGCATCACCGCGACCATTTCGGCGCGCAGGTCGTTGGCGGAGTCCACCGGCGGCACCGGGAAGTAGCCTCCCTTAACCGGCGGCCGGTGACCGGCGTTGCCTTCGGCGAGGATCCGCCCGGTGACATAAGGCCCCTCATCCGAGCTGAACTCGTAGAAGCAATGGTTCATCTGCACATCGAAGCGGACATCGTCGAACACGAAGAACTCCGGTTCGGGTCCGAAGTACGCCACATCACCGATCCCGGTCGACGCCAGATAGGCCTCGGCCTTGCGGGCAATCGACCTCGGGTCACGGCCATAGAGTTGGCCCGTTGACGGCTCCATAACGTCGCAGAACAGGATCAGCATCGGCTGGGCAGCAAAGGGATCCATGACCGCCGAGACCGCGTCGGGGATCAGCGCCATGTCTGACTCATTGATGTCCTTCCAGCCGGCGATCGAGGATCCATCGAACATGATGCCGTCGGTGAAGCTGTCTTCATCGACAAACGGTGTGGTCATCGTCAGATGCTGCCATTTGCCGCGCGGATCGGTGAAGCGAAGATCGACGTAAGCGATCTCGCGGTCCTTGAGGACTTGAATGACATCGGCGGGAGTCTTGCAGTCGAGGGACATGGTACGCTGGTTCCTTTTCTTCCGGTCTTGACCAGGCGACTGGTCGCACAGGGTCCGGCTTCGCGGGCCGGTTGGATCGAGAGATGAGAAACGGACTGGACGGCGGCTCAGATCGCTTCGGAGCCGCGCTCGCCGGTGCGAACGCGGATCGCGTCGTCGATGGTGGTGATGAAAATCTTGCCGTCGCCGATCCGACCGGTCTTGGCCGCCTGCACGATCGCTTCAACGGCGCGTTCGACCATATCGTCGCTGCAGACCAGCTCGATTTTTACCTTGGGCAGGAAATCGACGACGTACTCAGCGCCGCGGTAGAGTTCAGTGTGGCCTTTCTGGCGGCCGAACCCCTTCGCTTCGAGAACTGTGATCCCCTGCATGCCGAGATCGTGCAGCGCTTCCTTCACCTCATCCAATTTGAAGGGCTTGATGATCGCCTCGATCTTCTTCATCGGCTGGTTCACCTCGCTGTTGGTTAAAGGTTGAAGCGAGTGCCATGCCACCGGCTGGGCTGAGCGGGCTGCACGCACTCCACCGTCGCTGACTCCGGTCTCTCACTGGCGGGGAAGCATGGTTCATGCCAAACCGCAGAGGATCGCCGGAATGGCGAACAGATGCAGGGTTATACTGCGCTTTGCGCCGGTCCGTGGGTTGCCGGACCGTTCGGCAATGCACGTTTTCTCAGCGAATGCCCCAATGTTGTGCAGAATTCTGCCGGCCGTCGGCCTGGTTGTCGAGGGGTTTGCAGCCCCTGCCGCGAATCGGTTACCAAGGTTCGGCGATGAAACCGCCGAACGCGATCCTCTCCGGCTACACCACCACCGTCTTTACGGTGATGAGTGCGCTCGCCGCCGAGTACGGCGCCATCAACCTCGGCCAGGGCTTTCCGGACAGCGAGGGCCCGGAGGATATCCGAAGGGTGGCCGCCGAAGCCGTTATCACCGGCCCCAACCAGTATCCGCCGATGCTGGGGCTGCCGGAGCTCCGCCAGGCGATCGCCGCCCACGACCGTCGCTTCTATGGCCTTGAGGTGGACTGGCAGACGGAGACGATGGTGGTCTCCGGGGCCACCGAAGCCCTGGCCGCCTGCTTTCTCGGCCTGATTGAACCGGGCGATGAGGTGGTGGCGATCGAGCCGCTCTACGACAGCTATCTGCCGATGATCCGCCGGGCCGGCGGGATGCCGCGCCTGGTGCGGATGGAGCCGCCGCAGTGGGCACTGCCGCGCGAGGCTCTGGCCAGGGCCTTCACCCCTAACACCAAGCTGCTCGTCCTCAACAGCCCGCACAATCCCTCGGGCAAGGTGTTCGATCCCGAGGAACTCGCCGTCCTCGCCGACCTCGTCTCCGGCTCCGACGCCGTTGCGGTCTGCGACGAGGTCTACGAGCATCTCGTCTTCGACGACCACCGCCATTGCCCGCTGATCACTTTGCCCGAAATGCGCGGCCGCTGCGTGCGGATCGGCTCAATCGGCAAGACGTTTTCCGCCACCGGCTGGAAGGTCGGCACGGTGACCGCGGCACCGCCGCTGCTGTCGGCCGTGGCCAAAGCCCACCAGTTCCTGACCTTTACCACGCCGCCCAACCTGCAGCGGGCGGCGGCGTTCGGTCTCGGCAAGGACGATGCCTTCTTCGCCGGGCTGGCAGCCGACCTGGCGAGCCGGCGCGACCGCCTGGCGGCGGGGCTTGAGGCCGCCGGTTTCTCGGTCCTCCCCGCCGCGGGCGGTTACTTCCTCACCGCCGATATCCGCGCCGTCGGGTTCAGCGGCGACGATGACGCCTTCTGCCGCGAGTTGACCGTTGCCGCCGGGGTAACGGCGGTGCCGGTCAGCGCCTTCTATGGGGCCGACGGGCCGCCCCACTTCGCCCGGTTCTGTTTCTGCAAGCGGCCCGAAGTGCTCGACCAGGCGAGCGCGCGGTTGCAGCGTTACTTCCGCTGAGCGCCGGGCCCGCCGGTTGCAACGGATCTCTTCCGGGAAGGGAAACGGTCAGCATCGTACCGGCGCCCGACAATCGAGAGCGATGCCTAAGGCTCGCCTGGCACCGCCTGCTCATCGACGAGGCCGTCGATGTTGACGTTTCGGTTGGTGTTGGTGTTGACGGAGCTGGCTTCGCTCTCGATGGTGACGCTGTCGGTGGAGCGGTCGATGCCGACGGCGGCCGGAAAACGCGGCGGCTGGCCGCGGAATTCCTGCACCGTCACCGGCGGATTGAACGTGCGCCCGCAGTTGCGCTGCAGCGGCGAGCAGTCCCAGCGATAGCCGGTCGGCAGGCCGGTGATTGCACCACCCCGCTCATAGATGCACTCGCAGGTCCGGTCGGCGATGCAGGCGACAAGGCCGAGGCTGTGACGCTGACACAGCGGTGGCGGATCGGCGATCGCCGGCGGCGGAAGGATCAGGATCAGCAGGAAGGGCAGGCCCAGGATCGAAATCAGCAAGGCGAAGCGCATGACGGATCCTCCGGTGCATCGGCAGGGTCAGGCAACGGACGCGGGCACGATCCGACCGGGATGGCGGTGGCCGGCCCCGGCGATCCGGCTCGCGCTCCGGTCTTCACTCTGCCCGGCGATTATAACCAGGGCGTTGACAGCCCGGGCGGCGGCGGGGGGGGGGGGGGCGCGCCGCCGAACCGTTAGCGATTGACCTTCTGTGACCATGGTTTAGAACACGATGATAAGAACCGGGGGATGGAGCAGCCAGCAATGCGGGTCATGCTGATGACCAATGAGTACCCGCCGCACATTTATGGGGGGGCCGGCGTTCATGTCGAGTACCTGACCCGCGAGCTGATGAAGCTCTGTCCCGTAGAGGTGCGCAGTTTCCACGACCAAGCGTTCGTCGAGGGCAACCTGACGGTCCGCGGCACCAAGATCGAGGCCTCGCAGTTCTCCGGATGCCCGGTGCCCTTTGTTTCGCCGCTTCGTGCGCTTGCCACCTGCCTTGCGTTTAACGGCCAGGGCATCGATGCCGATGTGGTGCATTGCCACACGTGGTACGCCCAGTTCGGTGGCGTGCTCGCCAAGATGCTTTACGGCACACCGTTCGTCCTGACCGTCCACTCGCTGGAGCCGCTGCGTCCCTGGAAACGCGAGCAGATCGGCCGCGGCTATGACCTGTCCACGTGGGTGGAGCGGATTTCACTGGAGATGGCCGATGCGATCATCGCCGTCTCGTCGGCAACCCGCGATGACGTTCTCAAACTCTTCGATGTCAATCCGGCCAAGGTCCACGTCATCCCCAACGGCATCGATACCGACGAATACCGGCCGGTCAGGCGGCCCGAGGTGCTGGCCCGCCACGGAATCGATCCGAACCGCCCTTACGTCCTGTTCGTCGGCCGTATGACCCGCCAGAAGGGCCTTTATTACTTCCTCCGCGCCATTCCCCACATCGAACCATCGATCCAGGTGGTGCTTTGCGCTGGCGAATCCGACACCCCTTCGCTGCAGGCCGAGCTTGAGGGGATGGTCGACCAGATTCAGTCCCATCGGGACGGCGTGATCTGGATCCCCGAGATGGTCAGCCGGCCGACCACCGTCGCCCTCTATTCCCATGCGGCGGTGTTCTGCTGTCCGTCGATCTATGAGCCGTTCGGCATCATCAATCTGGAAGCCATGGCCTGCGGGACCCCTGTGGTGGCCAACGCCGTCGGCGGGATCCGCGAGGTGGTGGTCGACGGGGAGACCGGATTCCTGGTGGACGCCCGCCTGTCGGCGGCCCCGCCGCACGACCCGACTGATGGTGAGGCGGTCGGCCGCGATCTGGCCGCCGGCATCAACCGGCTCTGCCTCGACCGCGATCTCAATGCCAGGATGGGCCAGGCGGGGCGCAAACGCGTCGTCGACCAGTTCAGCTGGGAGGGAGTCGCCCGCCAGACCATGGAACTGTACGGCTCTCTTGTCGGTTAGACCTCGCGGCCCGGACGCCGGACCCGCAAGGGAGGGCGGCCGGGAGCGGTCCGGATGAACTTCGTAAACAGGGGCTAACACAACCGGTCTGAGAGGGTGGGTGAAATTCGATGAGTACCGAGGGCGTTCGGATCTACAATTTGTTCCCGTTGCTGGTTGGCACGGTGGAAAAATGGAAGGACCAGATCGACCGGATTGCGGCGATGGGGTTCAACTGGATTTTTATCAATCCGTTCCACGACGTCGGAGCATCGGGCAGCTTGTACGCGGTTAAGGACTATTACCGGCTCAATCCGGTCTTCCGCGGACGCTCACGGAAATCGACGGACGATTTGCTCTCGGGCTTCGTCGCTGCCGCCGAGAAGCAGGGTCTCGGCGTGATGATGGATCTGGTGATCAATCACACGGCTATTGACTCACCGATCGCCGAGCATCACCCGACCTGGTTCGAGCGCGAGGCTGACGGCCGGCTGCGCTCGCCGTTCGCCATCGACCCGGCGGACATCCGCAAGAAAACCGTCTGGCACGATCTGGCCGAGATTGATTTCAGCGACCGGTCGGAGCGGACGGAAATCACCGCCTACTTCAGCAAAGTCGTCGCTCATTACGCGAGCCTCGGGTTCCGCGGATATCGCTGCGATGCCGCCTATCAGGTGCCTCAGCCGGTCTGGAAAGCACTGATCGACGCTGCCCGCTCGGAAACGCAGGAAACGCTGTTTCTCGCCGAAAACCTCGGCGCCCTGATGGAGCAGGTGGAAGCACTGCGCGACAGCGGTTTTGATTATCTGTATAACAGTGCCAAATGGTGGGACTTCGAGCAGGGCTGGCTGCTCGAACAATATGAGAAATTTTCCTCGATTGCGCCGTCGATCGCGTTTCCGGAGACGCACGACACCGAACGGCTGGTCACCGAACTGCGGGCGCAGGGGGTCAACGACCGGGCTGACATCGAACGCGCCTACCGGCGCGCTTACCTGTTCTCGGCGGCGTTCTCAAGCGGCGTGATGATCCCGATCGGCTTCGAATATGGCTTCGCCAAAAAGCTGCACGTGGTCGAGACGACGCCGACGGACTGGGAGGAACCGGCCTTCGACCTCACCGACTTCATCACGGCAGTCAATGCGATGAAGGCGTCCGAGCCGGTTCTCAATGAGGAAGGGCCGCAGCGGCAGGTGCAGCTTCGCGACGGGCGGGTTTGCTGCCTGTTGCGGCGTGGCGAGACCGACGACAGCCGCTGGGCCCTGACCGTGCTGAACAGGGACCTTCGCAACCAGGTTGAAGCCCGGATCGAAGGGCTGGATGGCAACGTGAATCAGGGCCGGGAAATCACCCCCGGCCGCGAAGGCACCACGTTTACCGCCGGCGACCCGATTACCCTCGAACCCGCTGAGGTCCGGGTCTTCGTCAATGACTGAATAATCCGTCGATCATCGGCGCAGGCTGGAGCAGGACATGGCCACGAGCAAATCCGCCACCCCCGAGAGCAAGCCAGACCCGTCAGGCGCGAAGCCGGAGGCTTCCGCCGACAAGCCGGCGACCTCGGCCGGGTCGGAAGGCACGGCCGCACAGGCACCAAAGCCGGCGACGCCGGCTGGGGGGACAGCGGCCGAGGGAAAGGCGGCTGAGAAACGGCCGGCTGAGCCGGTCGCAGCACCGGCGCAGGCGGACGCTCCGGTGCCATCCGCGCAAGCGTCCGAGGAGCATCCCCATCTCAAGACTCACCGCGATGAGTCCGCGCGGGGCCGCGGTCCCCGGCTGTTCACCGACCTCGGCCGACCGATCCACAGCCGCTCAATTGTCATCCAGAACGTCACGCCGAGCCTTGATGACGGCCGCTACGCAGTCAAGCGGATTGTCGGTGACTGCCTGGACATCACCGCCGAGATTTTCCGCGAAGGCCACGACAAGCTTCGCGCAATAATCCTCTATCGCCGCGAGCAGGACAAGCTCTGGAAAGAAGCGCCGATGGCCGAGCAGAACTTCGGCCTGGCGCTGTGGAGCGGCCAGATCGAGCTGCCGGTGATCGGGCGCTGGCTTTACACCGTCGAGGCGTGGACCGACACCTACGAAACCTGGTGTTCCGAGGTGGAAAAAAAGCGCGCTGCTGGCCAGGATATCAGCCTGGAGCTCCAGGAAGGATTCGAATACCTGGCCGAGGCGATCAAGCGGTGCAGCAGCAAGGATGCGGCCTGGCTCAATGCCACCCTCGACATGCTGCGCGGCTGCGAGGATGACACCCGCGCAACCTTTATGCTTGGCCAGGAAATGCGTGCAGTCATGGCCCGGTGGCCCGACCGCACCGCCGCGATCCGTTTCGACCGCGAGCTTCCCGTCTACGTCGATCGCCGCGAGGCGATGTTCGCCGCATGGTATGAGATGTTCGCCCGCTCCCAGGGCACGGTGCCCGGTCGCAGCGCCACCTTCAAGGACTGCCAGGCGCGGCTGCCGGCGATCCGGGCGATGGGCTTCGACGTGATCTACTTCCCGCCGATCCACCCGATCGGCCGGACCTTCCGCAAAGGCCGCAACAACACGCTGGATGCCGGCCCGGACGATCCCGGCAGCCCCTACGCGATCGGCTCGGACGAAGGCGGGCATACCGCCGTCCATCCGGAGCTTGGCACCCTCGAAGATTTCCGGGCCTTCGTCAAAGCCTGTAACGACAGCGGCATGGAAGTGGCGTTGGATTTTGCGATCCAGTGCTCCCCGGACCACCCCTGGATCAAGGAACACCCGGAGTGGTTCCTGTTCCGGCCTGATGGCAGTATCAAATACGCAGAAAACCCCCCGAAGAAGTATCAGGATATTGTCAACGTCGACTTTTATTGCGAAGACTGGCACCGGCTTTGGGACGAGCTGAAAGATGTCGTCGAATTCTGGATCAGGCAGGGCGTCAAGATCTTTCGAGTGGACAATCCCCACACCAAACCGGTACCATTCTGGGAATGGCTGATCGGCGACCTCCAATCAAAATATCCGGAGGTTCAATTTCTTTCCGAGGCATTTACCCGGCCGCCGATGCTTAATATGCTGGCGAAAGTCGGATTCACGCAATCCTATACCTATTTCACCTGGAGGCACACAAAGCAGGAGCTCACTGATTACCTGACGGAGATTACTCAGGCTCCAGTCAACGAATACATGCGGCCGAATTTCTTTGTCAACACGCCCGATATTAATCCTCCGTACCTGCAAACGGGCGGCCGGCCGGCACATATGATCCGTTTGGTCCTGGCCGCCACTCTCTCAGGTGTTTACGGCATCTATAACGGCTTCGAATTATGCGAGGCGACCCCGATCCCTGGCAAAGAAGAATACCTCCATTCGGAAAAATACGAATATAAGGTCTGGGATTGGGACCGCCCGGGGAACATCAAAGACTATATCGCCAAAGTTAATTGGTTGCGCGGCGAAAACCCGGCACTGCAGGAGCTTCACAATCTTCGCTTCTACCCGGCGTCGGATGACAACGTCCTTTTCTATGGGAAAATGACGGCCGATAAATCGAATGCAATATTCGTCGCGGTCAATCTCGATCCTTTCAAGCCCCATGACGCGTTTGTCGACTTCCCCCTTGCCGAACTGGGGTTTGCCGAGACCGACCGGTTCGTTGCGGTCGAACAGTTTTCCGGCCGTCGCCTGGAATGGCGCGGGGCACGGCAGTGGATCCGGCTTGATCCGTTCCTGAATCCCTGCGAGATCTTCAAGGTCATCATGCCGGGTCAATAGCCGGCGCTGGCTGGCGCCGGGCCGCCGCCATCGCCGGTCCGGGACGCTTTCAGAACCGGCCCTGCGCACCCGAGAGAAAGAGAGGCGCCGCTTCGCGCCCAAATTCGTAACCAAATCCGAGCGTCAGCCTCGGGAACCGCTGCCCCGGCTTGAAACATCATGCCGGTCCCGGGCATGATGACGGATTGCTGCACCGGACCGGTCCATGACCCCAAAACAGATCGAACAGAACATCGAACGCATCGTCTCCGCCAAGCATGGCGATCCGTTTTCGTTCCTCGGCATGCATCGCGGCCTCGACGCCGAGAACGTGGTCGTGCGCGCCTTCCTGCCTCAGGCCCGGCGAGTGTTTGTGATCGACAGCAATCGGGGCGAGGCGGTCACCGAGCTCGAACGCGTCCATCCCGCCGGCGTGTTCAGCGGTTCTACCGGCGTTGCCACACCCTTCCGCTATCACTTCCGCATTGAAACCGACAGGGAGACTGTGGAATTCGAGGACCCGTACCGGTTCCCACCGATCCTCGGCGAGCTCGATGTCTTTCTGATTGCCGAGGGCAAGCACCTTCGCCTCGACGAGAAGCTCGGCGCCCACCTCATGACCCTCGACGGCGTCAGCGGGGTTGGCTTCGCTGTCTGGGCTCCGAACGCCGCCCGGGTCAGTGTGGTCGGCGATTTCAACGGCTGGGACGGCCGCCGCCACCCGATGCGATTCCGGGTCGAATGCGGCGTATGGGAGCTGTTCCTGCCGGGGATCGGCGAAGGCGCCCTCTACAAATATGAAATCGCTACCCGCAAGAACGAGCTTCTGACCCTGAAACTCGATCCGTTCGCGTTTTACGGCGAGCAGCCGCCGGGCTCATCGGGGATCGTCTGGGACCTGCGCCGCTACCGCTGGCAGGATGACGCCTGGATGAGCCGGCGCGGCGACACGGTGCGGCGGGATGCGCCGATCAGTGTCTATGAGGTCCATCTCGGCTCGTGGCGGCGGCCGGCGGACCGGGCCGGCGGCTACATGAGCTACGATGAGTTGGCCGACGCACTGATCGCCTATGCGGCCGACATGGGCTTCACCCACATCGAGCTGTTGCCGATCTCCGAACATCCCTTCGATGGCAGCTGGGGGTACCAGCCGATCGGCCTGTACGCCCCGACCAGTCGTTTTGGTAATCCTGACGGCTTCCGTCGGTTCGTGGACCGGTGCCACCGCGCCGGTATCGGCGTCATCCTGGACTGGGTGCCCGGCCATTTCCCCAGCGACGCCCACGGTCTCGGCTATTTCGACGGCTCCTACCTGTATGAGCATTCCGATCCGCGGCAGAGCCGTCATCCCGACTGGGGGACCCTGATCTACAATTACGGCCGCTACGAGGTGGCTGACTATCTGATCAACAACGCGC
The DNA here is from genome assembly GCA_964454795.1 of uncultured Rhodospirillaceae bacterium. Taxonomy (GTDB): domain Bacteria; phylum Pseudomonadota; class Alphaproteobacteria; order Rhodospirillales; family Defluviicoccaceae; genus CAYVUM01. Next base: position 23,322 of record CAYVUM010000025.1, on the reverse strand, counting down.
TGTTCTGGCTGGAGGAATACCACATCGACGCCCTGCGCGTGGATGCGGTCGCCTCCATGCTGTATCTGGACTACAGCCGCCGCTCCGGCGACTGGGTGCCCAACCCGCACGGCGGCAACGAGAATCTGGAGGCGATTGCCTTCCTCCGCCGGCTGAACGAGGTGGTCTACGAACATCATCCCGACATCGCCACCATCGCCGAGGAGTCGACGGCTTGGCCGATGGTGTCAAGACCGACGTACCTGGGTGGACTCGGTTTCGGCTATAAGTGGAACATGGGTTGGATGCACGACAGCCTCGCGTATATGAGCCGCGACCCGATTTTCCGGAAATACATGCATGACCGGCTCACCTTCAGTATTCTAAACGCCTTTAATGAGAATTATGTCATGGCCCTCAGCCACGACGAAGTGGTTCACGGCAAGGGATCGATCATTCGCAAAATGCCGGGGGACCGCTGGCAACGCTTTGCGAACGTTCGCCTTTATTATGCTTATATGTTCACCCACCCCGGAAAGAAACTGATATTTATGGGAGACGAGTTCGCCCAGGAACGGGAATGGGACCATAATTCATCCCTCGACTGGCATCTTCTCGACGACCCTTTGCACGCCGGCGTTCACCGTTTGATCGGCGATCTCAATCGCCTGTACCGCGCGGAGCCGGCACTGCATCAGCTTGACTGCGAGCCGGCCGGATTCGAGTGGATCGACTGCACCGACATCGAGAAGAGCGTGTTTTCCTATCTTCGCCAGACCCGCAACGCAGACGATTTCATCATCGTCGTCTGCAACTTCACACCGGTGATCCGGCGTGGCTACCGGATCGGTGTCCCGCGCGGCGGCGTTTACGTCGAGTGCCTGAATACCGACTCGGCGATTTACGCTGGCGGCGATGTGGGCAATGCCGGCGCGGTCCAGGCGCGGCCGGTGGAATGCCACGGCCGCCCCTATTCCGTCGACCTGGTCCTGCCGCCGCTCGCCACCGTGGTGCTCAAGCCGCAGGACTGACCGCAGCCCCCCGGGTTCGGCGGGGTCGTTACGCGGCGCGGACCTCGGTGACGAAGGTCTCGACGAACCGGCGCATTTCGCCGGCATGCTGCGAGAGTTCGCGGGCGGTCTCCAGCACCTGCCCGGCCGCCGTGCCGGTCTCATCGGCGGCCTGGGTCACCCCGGTGATCGTCGCCGAGACCTCCCGGGTGCCTGCCGAGGCCTGCTCGATGTTGCGGGCGATCTCCTGGGTGGCCGCATCCTGCTCTTCGACCGCTGCCGCCACCGTCGCGGCGATCTCGCTCACCTTCTCGATCGTCCCGACGATCGCCTGGATCGCCCCCACCGTGCCGTCGATCGCCGAGCGCACCCCGCTGATCTGCTGCCCGATCTCCTCGGTGGCCTTGGCGGTCTGGTTGGCCAGGTTCTTCACCTCGCTCGCCACCACCGCAAAGCCCTTGCCGGCCTCGCCGGCCCGCGCCGCCTCGATGGTGGCGTTGAGCGCAAGCAGGTTGGTCTGCTCGGCGATGGTGTTGATCAGCTCGACCACCTCGCCGATCTTCTCGGCGGCGGTCGCCAGGCCCTGAACGGCCGACTGGGCGGTCTGGGCGTCGCGGCCGGCGCCCTGGGTGGCGGTGTTGGAATCGCCCACCTGGCGGGCGATCTCGCGGATCGAGGCGGCCAGTTCCTCGGCGGCGGCGGCGACCGTCTGGACGTTGGTGGAGGCCTGCTCGGAAGCGGCGGCAACCGTGGTCGCCTGACGCGTGGTCTCATCGGCGGTCGCCGACATCGCCTGAGAAGTCGCCTCCATCTGGCTCGCCGAACCGGTCAGCGCGTGAATCAGGCTCTCCACATCCGTCTCGAAGCGGTTGGCGAGATCGGTGAGCATCTGCCGCCGGTCAGCCTCGGCCTGCTGCTTGAGGGCGTCCTGTTCCGCTTCCAGGCGCCGCTTCTCGATCGCATTGTCCTTGAACACCTGCACCGCCCGGGCCATTTCGCCGAGTTCGTCGCGCTGGCTCTGGAACGCGATCTCTGTGTCCACGTCCCCGGCGGCAAGCCGGGTCATGTTGCTGGTCAGCCGGTTCACCGGCCGGACGATGCTCCGGCTGAGGATCACAGTGGCGGCAATCAGGACGATCAGCGGAACAGCGGCAGCTTGGATGAAATGAAGGACCCTGGTCCAGAACACCGCATCCACATCATCGATGTAGATCCCGCTGCCGATCGACCATTGCCACGGCTCGAACCCTTGTGCATAGCTGAGTTTGGGTTGCGGTTCTTCCGACCCTTCTTTGGGCCACATGTAGGAGACATAACCACCGCCCGCCTTGGCCTCCTCGATCAGGTCGCGGACTAGGTAGATGCCCTCCGGGTCCTTGACCTCCATCATGCTTTTGCCCTCCATCTCCGGCTTCGGCCCGAGAACCTCGGTAATCCCGTCGAACTGGTGGACAAAGATGTAATCCCCCGAGCCGTAGCGGAGGTCGCGCAGGGCCTCGCGCGCATTGACCCTGGCCTCTGCCTCGCTGAGGATACCCGGCTCTATCGTCTCATAGTGATGCTGAATAATTCCGATCGCCAGTTGGACGACCGATCGCAGCTGAGCCTTGCGATCCTCGATGAGCGTTTGACGAACGTCGACAAGCGCCACGCCTGCAACAATAGCGACCGTAATGAAAGCGACAATGGCGAGTATGGCGAGCCGAAGGCTGATCCGCAGATTGCCAAGCATGGCGTCAATTTCTCCTCTTGCGCATGACCCGTACTTTGCCGTGTTTCTGACTGCGGTGTCCTTATCCCGCGTCAGCGCGCGGATACTGGCATGGATTGCCTAAGAAACAGTATTCGCGATATTGGGCGATTTTGCCGGTTCCGGCCGCAGCCCCCCGGGTTCGGCGGGGTCGTTACGCGGCGCGGACCTCGGTGACGAAGGTCTCGACGAACCGGCGCATTTCGCCGGCATGCTGCGAGAGTTCGCGGGCGGTCTCCAGCACCTGCCCGGCCGCCGTGCCGGTCTCATCGGCGGCCTGGGTCACCCCGGTGATCGTCGCCGAGACCTCCCGGGTGCCTGCCGAGGCCTGCTCGATGTTGCGGGCGATCTCCTGGGTGGCCGCATCCTGCTCTTCGACCGCTGCCGCCACCGTCGCGGCGATCTCGCTCACCTTCTCGATCGTCCCGACGATCGCCTGGATCGCCCCCACCGTGCCGTCGATCGCCGAGCGCACCCCGCTGATCTGCTGCCCGATCTCCTCGGTGGCCTTGGCGGTCTGGTTGGCCAGGTTCTTCACCTCGCTCGCCACCACCGCAAAGCCCTTGCCGGCCTCGCCGGCCCGCGCCGCCTCGATGGTGGCGTTGAGCGCAAGCAGGTTGGTCTGCTCGGCGATGGTGTTGATCAGCTCGACCACCTCGCCGATCTTCTCGGCGGCGGTCGCCAGGCCCTGAACGGCCGACTGGGCGGTCTGGGCGTCGCGGCCGGCGCCCTGGGTGGCGGTGTTGGAATCGCCCACCTGGCGGGCGATCTCGCGGATCGAGGCGGCCAGTTCCTCGGCGGCGGCGGCGACCGTCTGGACGTTGGTGGAGGCCTGCTCGGAAGCGGCGGCAACCGTGGTCGCCTGACGCGTGGTCTCATCGGCGGTCGCCGACATCGCCTGAGAAGTCGCCTCCATCTGGCTCGCCGAACCGGTCAGCGCGTGAATCAGGCTCTCCACATCCGTCTGAAACCGGTCGGCAAGACTGGCCATCGCCTGCCGGCGCTCGGCTTCGGCCTGCTCCAGGCCTGCCTGGTGGCTCGCCTCAAGCTGGCGTTTCGCCAGCGCCTCCTCGCGGAAATGAACCAGCGCGCGGGCGATCGATCCGATCTCATTGCGCGCGGCCACGTTCGCCACGGCCACATCCAGGTCACCCGCGGCGACCCGCTGGATGGCGTCGACCATGGACCCGAGCGGCCGGGTCAGACCGCGGGCGATCCACCAGGAGCCGGCAGCGGCGGCGAGGATGGTGACGCCGAGGATGGCCGCCATGGTCTGCAGGTTTTCGCCGACGATGGCATCCACGTCATCGACGTAAATGCCGCTGCCGACGACCCAGCCCCAGGGCTCAAAGCCCTTGACGAACGACAGCTTGGGCACTTCGGTGTCCGTACCGGGCTTGGGCCACTGGTAATCAACAAACCCCTCACCCGCCTCATTGACGACGCGGACGAACTCAACGAACAGCCGCTTGCCGGTCTTGTCCTCGAAGGTCGACAAATCCTGGCCGTTCAGCGCCGGCTTGATCGGATGGAAAACCATCCGGACGTCGTAATCGTTGACCCAGAAATAATTGGTCTCATCGTAGCGGATTGCTTCGATCGTCCGCCGGGCCCGAGCCTGGGCTTCTTCGCGGCTGAGTTCGCCGCTCTCTGCGCGGGCTGCATAGTCGGCGATCACCGAGGTGACAGCGTTGACCAGTTCGGCCACCTCCCGCTTGCGATCATCCATCAGATTGCTGCGCAGGACGAGCAGGCTGCTCGCCGAAATGGCGATGGTGCCGAGAATGCCGATCCCCACCACCATGAGGAAACGGTGCAGAACGGTCAGATTGCGCATCGATCGAAATCCTTCTGATCGCCGGCCCTCAGCCGGCGGCCGATAGGGCCGGGGCGGAGACAGGGACGCCTTTGGCGGCAGGGGGGGCGGCCCCGGCAAGCCGGTAGACCCCCCGCTGGCCGTCCAGCGGGCTGAACACTTCGGTGATACCGATGACGGTCTCCGCGCCGCCGAGAATGAGAAACCCTTCCGGATCGAGCCGGCGGGCGAGCCGTTCGAGCACAGCCGCCTTGGTCGATCTCTCGAAATAGATCAGTACGTTTCGGCAAAAGACCACATCGAAGCTACCGAGTTGGGCTGGATTGTCGAGAAGATTAAACTTCTGGAATCTCACCGCCTGTCGAATCTCAGGCTTGATTTCCCAGTCCCCGTCGGCGCGCTTTGCAAAATGGCGGATCATCAGCGGGGCCGGCATCCCCCTCTGAACTTCGAGCTGTGAGTAAACGCCAGCCCGCGCCTTCGCCAGAACCTCTTCGGAGATGTCCGTTGCGAGGATATCCACCTGAAGGTCGGGAAAACGCCGCTTCACTTCGGCAAGCGTCATGGCGATCGAATACGCCTCCTGGCCGGTCGAGGCCGCCGCCGACCAGATCCTGACACGCCGATGCTTGCCAACGGTAGCCTGCAAATGCGGCAGGATCGTCTCGGTCAGCGAATGGAACGGCTTGGTATCGCGGAAAAACGAGGTTTCGTTGGTGGTCAGGGCTTCGACAACATCGGTGATCAGCCTTTTATCACCGGCGCGCAGGCGCACCACCAGCGCCCGGAGATCGGCGAGCGCATGCGCCCGCAACACTGATTTCAGACGGCTTTCGACCAGGTAGCCCTTATCGTCGCCGAGGACCAGCCCGCTGCGTTCCCGGACCAGGGAGAAGATGACCTGATAGTCGGTGTTTGTCATCGCGTCGGTCCTGCGATCAGGGAGGGAATTTTCCGATGGAGTTCCGAGAGCGGCAGCACCGCCGCGCACAGACCGGCGCAGGCGACCGCACCCGGCATGCCCCAAACCACGCTGGTCGGCTCGTCCTGAGCGATGATGGTGCCGCCCGCCTCGACAATCGCGCGGGACCCGGCAAGGCCGTCACTGCCCATGCCGGTCAGGACCACCCCGAGCACGTGGCCGCCGAACACCCGGGCAGCGCTCTCGAACATCGGGTCAACCGACGGACGGCAGAAATTCCGGGGCGGCGACTGCTCGAGCCGGAGCACCACCTCGCCGCCGTGGCGGTCGACGATCAGGTGAAAATCGCCGGGTGCGACATAGAGGCAACGCGGCCTGAGGACGACGCCGTCGGCGGCCTCGCTGCACTCCAGACCGGAACGGACAGCCAGGTTCCGGGCGAGGATTGCCGTGAACGTCGGCGGCATGTGCTGGGTGATCAGCACCGGTACGGTCAGGCCGGCGGCGAGTTGTGGCACGAAATGGCCGAGCGCCTGCGGACCCCCGGTGGAACAGCCAATGGCGAGCAGCCGGGGGGCACAGCGCCCCGGCCGGCGGAGCACAATTCGCGGCCGGGCCGCGGCCGGCTTCGGCAGGGGCCGGGTCGCCGACTTTGCTCCGGCGGACACCGGAAAGGCGGCGGCGCCCGGCAGCGGCCGGCCGTGGCGGCGGGAGAGCCCGTGGGCCAGGACCTTGCCAATCAACTCGTGGATGAAGGAATCCCGACAGGCAGTCGATCCCAGCACGCCGGCGGTGGTCGGCTTCGGCACATAGTCGACGGCGCCGAGGTCGAGGCAACGCAGCGTGATATCGGCACCGCGGGTCGAGAGGGTTGAGGCGATGATCACCCGGACCGCCGGATCGACGTGAAGAAGCTTCGGCAGCGCATCAAGGCCATTCAGCACCGGCATCTCGACATCGAGAATGATCACGTCGACCGGTTCCCGGGGAAGCCGGTCAACGGCGATCTGGCCGTTGGCAACGGAGGCGGTGAGCACGATCCGCTCGTCGGTCTCCAGCGCCCGGCCGATGAAGCCGCGGACCACCGCGGAGTCATCGACGATCATCACCCGAATGGCATCGCCCGGCCCGCCGTCAGGAGAACGGCCGGTCTGGCAGGCTGTCGCTGACGCGTCCACGCCGCCCATTGTCTAAAGCACGCCGATCATCGAGAACTTAGCCTCAACGATGTCCTCGTTAAACGGCTTCATGATGTATTCGTCGGCGCCCTCTTCAATCGCCTGCTGGATTCGGTCCATTTCATTTTCGGTGGTGCAGAAGACGACTTTAGGATCGCCGCCGCGGGCAAGCTTGCGAAGTTCCCGGAGAAACTCGAGGCCGTTCATCACCGGCATATTCCAGTCGAGGAGCACGACCGAGGGCATCTCTTCGCGGCAGAGCTCAAGAGCGACCTGACCGTTTGCCGCTTCCCGGGTCTGAAACCCGAGGTCGTGAACGATCCGGCTTGCCACCATGCGGATGACCTTGGAGTCATCAACGATAAGGCAGTCCTTCATGACCACTCCGATCGGTTATCACGGATGCCCGGGGCCCTTGCGGTGCGGCGGGCAATCATGTGGACGGGCCGCTGACCAGCTTGGCCACGTCGAGCAGCACGAGCAGCGCATGATCAAGGCGATAAATGCCTTTGGAGAATTGTCGCCACAGCGGGTCGAGAGTGTTCGGGTTGTCCTCGTAGCGGTCGGAGGACAGTTGCATAACGTCACCCACCTCATCGACGATCAGGTTGTAGAGCTCACCGCGGTGCTCGACGACGACGCTCAAGTGGCGGGCCTGCCCGTCCGCCGGCGGGAAGCCGATGCGGCGGCGGGTGTCGATGGCGGTGGTGATCCGCCCGCGGAGATTGAGCGCCCCGGCGATCTCCGGCGGCGCCAGGGGAATCCGGGTCAGCCTGGCGTGACTGAGGACGTCGTGAACGTCGAGGATGCGCAGGCCGAACAGCTGACCGTGAATCCAGAAGGTCAGAACGTCGTCTTCCCGGTCCCGGGCGAGCGGGTGTTCGGTGGTGACAGTGCGGTCGGCGCCGGCCGGACGCTCGTCCGGGATCTCGGCGGCAGAAGCAGGGGCGGACTGGATCATGCGGCGCATCCCAGGGCGGACTCGGTGGCGGCAAGGGCTTTACGGACGGCGGCGAACAGCTCGCGGCGATGCATCTTCGGAACCACATCGTCAAAGCCGACTTCCCGTCCGCGCTGCACATCCGCGGGCAGCACCCGGCCGGCGATGCCGATCATTGGTACCGGCCCCCACGCGCCATCCGCGCGGATCGACCGGGCGACATCGAAGCCGCTGCCGCCGGGAAGGCTGAGGCCGCAGAGAATCAGCGCCGGCCGGATCCCCTTGTTGCGCAGAGCCAGAGCGCCCTCGCTGTCAAAGATGCTGGTCACGGCGAAGCCCTCGGCCTCAAACTGCGGCCGCAGCGTCTCCACGTAAAACGGGCTGTCGTCGATGATCAGGATCCGTTTGCGCTCGGGGTCGTCGGCAGCGTCGGGATCGGTGCTTTCGCCATACCAGTCGATGAACGCCTGGTTGAGGAAGAAGCCCACATCGATGATTTCCGTGGCGTTGCCGTTGATCACCGCGGCGCCGACCACGCCGACCGCCTCACCCGAAAAATCCACGTCGAGGGTGGTGCGGACGATGTCGAGGATTTCATCGACGATCAGCCCGGCCGTGTGATCACCGTTGGTGAACACCAGAACCGGGCAGCGGGTTCGCTGCCGCCAGGCGGTGCTGCCGTCCAGGGTCAGCAGCGGCATGAGCTGGCCGCGGTACTGGATGACGTCGCGACCGCAGGAGCTTTCCACGGCCGCCACCTCGATGTCCTCAAGGCGGGCGACCAGGGACATCGGCACCGCTTTCGGCGTGTCGCCGCCGGTGCGGAACAGGATGATTTCGGCTGAATGGTCAACGCTCGCCGCCGCTGCCTCGCTCTCCTCGCGGGCCGAGACCGAATCCTGGCCGAGATGGGCGGCGATGCCGTTGGGATCGAGAATCATGATCACCGAGCCGTCGCCGAGGATCGTATTGCCCGAATAGAACGGGATCTGACGCAGCGCCCGGGCCACCGGCTTGACGACGATCTCCTCAGTGTCAAAGACCTGATCGACCACCAGGCCGAAATTGTGGGCACCGACGTGGGTAACGATGACGAAGAAGCGCCGGTTGGTCAGGTCGGTGGTGTCTTCGAGTTTCAGCAGCCTGTGGAGTGAGATCAGCGGCAGAAGCCGGTTGCGCAGGCGCAGGACCGGCGTTCCCTTGATGACCTCGACGGCGTTCTCGCTGCCCGGAGCGACCTGAACCAGCTCCCGCACACTCAGCTGGGGCAGCGCGAACCGTTCGCCGCAGCACTCGATGATCAGCGCCGAGACGATCGCCAGGGTGAGCGGGATGCGGATCGTGAACGTGGTGCCGGCGCCCGGGGTCGACTTGAGCTCAATCGTGCCGCCGATCTTTTCGATATTGGTCCGGACGACATCCATGCCGACACCGCGGCCGGAGACGCTGGTGACCTGTTCGGCCGTCGAAAAGCCCGGCTTGAAGATCATCTGGTGGATCTGGCTGTCGGACATGCCTTCCAGTTCGACACCCGTCACCAGCCCGCGCTCCAGGAGCTTGCTGCGGATCCGCTCGGTGTTGAGGCCGCGGCCATCGTCGCTGACCTCAATGATGATGTGACCGCCTTCGTGGAAGGCGCGCAGCCGGATGGTGCCAACCTCGCGCTTGCCGGCAGCACGCCGCTCGGTCGGCGCCTCGATCCCGTGGTCGGCCGAGTTCCGCACCATATGGGTGAGAGGATCCTGGATCAGCTCGAGAACCTGGCGATCCAGCTCGGTCTCGGCGCCGACCATCTGCAGATCGAGCTTCTTGCCGGTCTCCACGGCGAGATCGCGGATGATCCGCGGCAGTTTGCCCCAGGCATTGCCGACCGGCTGCATCCGGGTCTTCATCACCCCTTCCTGCAGGTCGGTGGTGATCAGACTCAGCCGCTGCAGCGGCTCGGCGAACTCGCTGTCGCTCTTGCCGCGAACCATCTGCAGAAGGTTGTTGCGGGTCAGCACCAGCTCGCTGACCATGGTCATCAGATCCTCGAGGACCCCGACGTTGACGCGGATCGACTGGCTGCCGGCCGGACTGGCGTGGCGGTCGCTGGCCCCGTCCGCCACAGCCGCATCCTCCGGACGGTCCGCCGGCAGCGCTGCGGGGGGGCGGGGCGGAGCCGGCACGGCTGCCGCCGCTGGCCGGAGCGGGGTTTGCGGTGCGGTCATCTCCGCGCCGCGGCCCCCTCCGTCGGCCGCCACCGCCGGCTCGCTGCCGAAAACCGTGCCAGACTCTGGTTCCGTGGCCGCCGCCGGCAGCGATGCTGCCTCTGCCTCTGCCTCTGCCTCTGCCTCTGCCTCTGCCTCTGCCTCTGCCTCTGCCTGAACCGCTGCGGCCGGGTCTGGCAGCGGTTCCGGGGCCGGAACGACACTGCCGGCCGCGGGATTTTCGGCGATGGCTCTGAGGTCGAGGATCAGCGGCTGGTCGTCACCGTCGGGCTCGCGGCCGTCCTCGCCGATCGCGCTGATCAGCTCGCGGATCCGGTCGATCGCTGCCAGGATCAGACTCACGGCTGCGGCGGTGACCTGCAGGTCGCCGTCGCGGAAGCGGCCGAGCACATCCTCGCCGGCATGGGCGACTTTCTCGAGGCGCGACAGCCCGAGGAAGCCGCAGGTGCCCTTGATGGTGTGCATCAGCCGGAAAATGTTCATCAGGACGTCGGCCTCGTTCGGGTCCTGCTCGAACCGGACCAGTTCCACATCGAGGATGGCGAGCGTCTCGGAGGTTTCGGCCAGAAATTCCTGCAACAGGTCGTCCATGGTCCCCTCGGCACCGTGAGCGATCGGGATGGCACTGCCTGGTGCGGACGATCCGGGCCCGCAGAGCCCGCTTGCGCCGATAGGGTCCGGCCGGCAGCACCGTCAGAAGACGAGAAAGCACTTAAAGTTCGGTAAAGCAGCCAGGGCACCCCCTCCTGCGCCGGCAAAGTCGGCTTACGGGAGCGTTTCTGCCGTTCGCCAACCCTCGGTTCCCGTTTCTCCGAAGACAGGGTTTCCTTAACCAATCCGTGTTTTTTTTCCGCCGGCAGGTGCCGCCGGTTATCGCACTGCCGCCCTTGGCACTCTGCGCGTTAAGCTCGGGACCCGCGCCCCTCCAAGCTCAAGCGATGACCGAGTCTGCTGCGTCTGACGACAAACCGACGATCATTACAGGAGGCTTTGATGGCTTCAAAAGACATGAAAATTCTGATTGTCGATGATTATTCCACGATGCTGCGGATTATGCGAAATCTCCTCGGTCAGATCGGTTTCAACAATGTAGAACAGGCGAAGGACGGCAGCGAGGCATTGGGTAAGCTGAAGACCGGTACATTTGACCTGATCATAGCTGACTGGAACATGGAGCCGATGACCGGGTTCGACCTTCTCCGCGAAGTCCGCGCCGATTCAAACCTGTGCAGTCTGCCATTTATCATGGTCACGGCTGAGAGCAAGACCGAGAATGTCATGGCAGCAAAACAAGCAGGTGTATCTAACTATATCGTAAAGCCTTTTAATGCTGACACGCTAAAGAACAAAATAAGTGCTGTTTGCGGTTCTGTCTGATTTTTCTCCGGTGCCAAGCCGTCCTAAAAAATTAAACGGGCAGGAGTAGGGTGATGAACCATGCGCAATCTTTTCGGTCTGTCGCTGCTTCGGCCGGCAACACTCCTGAGGAATTTGTTCGCGGTCTCGTCGAATTGCTGGAGGCCGACCGAAGTGCGCCGATCCGGACGCTGATCATTACCCTGCGCGCCATGTCCACATACATCCGCAAGGTGCAACGCGAAGTGGCCGAAATCGGCCGCGACGAGATCGATGCCGTTAATCTTTCCTCAGCCACCGACGAGCTCGAAGCGATCGTCGAAGCCACGGCGCAGGCGTCGAATACCATTCTCGATGCCGCCGAAACGGTCCAGGACGTGGCCATGACCCTCGACGAAGCTCCCAGGCAGGCGCTGATCGACGCGGCGACGCGGATTTTCGAGGCCTGTTCGTTCCAGGATCTCACCGGTCAGCGGGTCACCAAGGTGATCGGCGCTCTGACTCTGGTTGAGCACAATCTCGCCGCGCTGATCGATGTGTTCGGTCGCGGACTGGACGTCGCCCGGCCGGTCCCCGCTGCGCCGACGGATATCACCGACGACACCGGTCGGGCGCTCTGCTCCGGGCCACAGTTGCCGGGCGACGCCCAGACCCAGGATCAGATCGATGCCCTGTTCGACAGCCTCAGCTAGTGGTTCGATGCTGACGGATGAGTCCCATCCGTCAGCTGAATCGAATCACAAGATCAATCGTTTAGTGGATCGACCGATCATCCGCTTGGGAGCCAGGCGAAGGATCCGATCCACGAGCCTGGCGGCCGGATCACCGCCGCCGGGAGGCAGGGCTGCCAGGCGACCGGAGGATCGCTGACCGTGCCGACGACCGCAGAAGCCAGGACCACCGATGACTCCGTGCTGGTCGACGGGGTTGAGGTTCTGAACAGCGACCGGGATGCCCTGCACATCCTTCCTCTTGCCTTCCTGCCGTTGAAAAAACCTGGCCTGCGCCGCGCCCGGATGATCAAGAACACCCACCTGGATTCCGTCATCGAAATGTATCACGGGTGCGAGAGCGGCAGTGGCCAGATCTCACTGAAGGATGTTCCTCTGCAATTCAATTTGAAGCGGAACCCTCCTGATCCAGATTTGTCGATCATTCAGAAGTGCGCGCAGTTACCCAGCTATGATGTCTATAGCCTGCGGATCGCTCTGCGTAATCTGGGGATTGAAATCGACGATGTGCGGGTCTTCCAGCTTTCGCGGCAGAAAGCCTCAGAGCTGACCACATACATGCGGCACTTCACCCGACCGCTCATTCGTGAAGTATACGGTGACGTAAATCTTAATTCTGTGGGATACTCCGACATTCTTTCCTTATTCCGACAACCCAATAATGACACTGCCCGGCGAAACCTCAGCAACGTCGCCAAAAAATTAAACATCACTCTTAGCGAGATTCCGGCTTTTATCGCGGAGTATGGCGATGTCTTTTTATCACTTTCATACTATCGGCAGTGCCTTGACGACATCGTGCCAGCCATGGACAATCTGACATCGTCGATCAACGCCATCCGCAGCAATCGCCAGATCAGCCAGGATCAGAACGTTGTCAATACCTGCAACATGATGGAAGCCACGATCAATACCCTGCTCGTGGAGATCACCGGCCGGTTCGAGAACTTCGACCGCAATAGTAGTACGCTCTGGTCGCAACTGAGTGCCGAACGTTACCGCAAGGTCGTCGACCTGGTCCGCAGCTATCACACCACGACCGGTGCCGTGCTCTGTGCGCTGTCGGTCAAGCTGAATGCCTGGCTTTCACTGTTTCCCGATCCTGACGTCGGCGGGCCCATGAAGCGGGTCGAATTCCTGATGTCCGAGATGCGCCAGGGGTTTGACCGGATCAGCAAAATCGAGGACCTGGCGCCGACCCTCTCAGCGATCCGCTGAACGGCGCAGCGCCCGCCGCTTCGCCATCCACCACGCCGCACCGAAGACATTGGCGGTGAGGCTGATCCCGGCGATCAGACCGGCGATCTCCACCGCCGAGTGCCGATCGGGTCCCAAGCGCGGCGCCAGATTGCCGGTCGTTGCTTCGGCCACCACCGGGATGCGGGCGGTCAGCCGGTGCCCGAGGCCGTCATCGATGGCAACCCGCCAGTCGCCGGGACGGTCGGCGAGAAAGCAATGGTGGCCGGCCCGGTCGGTCCGGCCGCGCTGCTCCACGATCCCGTCCGGATCGCGCACCTCCGCAATGGCATCGGCGACCGGACGACCATCCGAGTAGACAAACGCCAAGCACGTCGCACCGGCGCCCGGGGTCAGACGCCAGTCGACACCGTGGGCCGCAGCCGTCGCCGACATAACCGCGAGCACGGCCGCCCCGAAAAGCCAGGAAGCCCGCCGGAAACTCACCGTCTGGTCCCACCCCGCGCCGCTGCCGGCCCGCCGCGGTTCCCGGACGGTCCAGCCTTGCGGACCCGGCCGTGACCAGACGTGGCGATGGCGGTAAGCTGGATGGGGTGTCCGATCCCTGCGGGTTGCGGATTTCGGTCGACAGGCATTCCCCGCTCCCGTTGATGCCGGGCGGCAATCCCGCCGAACCGGCTCATCCATCCTAGCGGCGCGGCGCCAGGGTGCGTATGAAAAATTTTCACATCTTCATACACGCGGTCGGCGACCTTCCCGACCCTCAGAACCGGCGGATCGGCGATGGAACGAATCAGCATTTCCCTTGAGGATGAACTCCTCGGAGCCTTCGACGGCTTCTGCGCCCGCCGCGGCTACGGCAACCGCTCGGAAGCACTGCGCGACCTGATCCGCGCCGCCCTTGGGGCAGAGCAGCTGGAGGTCGACGCGGGCGGCGCGTGCGTGGCCAGCCTCACCTACGTTTACGACCATCGCCAGCGGCTACAGGCGACCCGGCTGGTTGAGGTCCAGCATCGCCGCCATGACCTGAACATGGCGACGCTCCATCTCCACATCGACCACGATACCTGCCTCGAGACAACGATCCTCAAGGGCGCGATCACCGCGGTGCGGGCGTTCGCCGGCCAGGTCACCGCCCAGCCGGGCGTGCGCCACGGCCACCTCCACCTGGTCCCCGTCGATCGCTGGGCCGGCGCCCACAGCCACGGAGAGCCGGACCGTGGGGAACCAGGTCACGGTCCCGGCGGCGGCCCCAGCACCGTGCACGAACACCTGTCGCCAAAGACCTGAGCAGAGCTAACCCGCGGCCGCCTCGGCGGCCAACCGGCTTTCCACGAAGGCGCGGTGAGCTTCCAGGGTCCGGCCGATTTCGTCAGCCGTGGCCAGCGCGGCACGGCCCTGTTCGCCGGTGACCTTCGGAGCCGCCCCGGTTCGGATCGCCTCCAGAAACGCCGCGATCTCGTCCATCAGGCTGTCGGTTTCCTCGCACTGGTGCTCGTCGATCGTAATGCCCGGAAGTCCGAAAGCGCCGGGCTCGCCGGTTTTCTTGGCCACCGTGAGCTTCCGGGCGACGAAATCCACAGCGACGTAGGCGTGCGGCTCGAAAATCCGCATCTTGCGTTCGTTCTTGGTGGCGATCCGGCTGGCGGTGATGCTCGCCACACAGCCGTTGGTAAAGACCAGCCGGGCGTTGGCGATGTCCTCCCGGTCGGAGAGCACCGGCGCGCCGGCGGCGTCGATCCGCGCCACCGGCGCCCCGACCAGGCCGAGGATCAGGTCGATGTCGTGGATCATCAGGTCGAGGACGATCGAGACGTCCGTCCCCCGACCCCGGAATGGTGAGATCCGGTTGGCTTCGATATAGAGAGGCCGGCGGACGACGGTGTCCATGACCGCCCGCACCCCTGAGAACCGTTCGAGATGGCCGACCTGAAGCATCGCACCCGTGCCTTTGGCAACGGCGATCAGGTCGGCCGCCTTCGCCAGGTCACCGGTCATCGGCTTTTCGAGCAGGACGTGAACGCCGGCGGCGAGGAAATCCCGGGCCACGGCGTGGTGGGCATGGGTTGGCACCGCAATGCTGACCGCATCGACCCGGCCGATCAGAGCCCGGTGATCGGTCTCGGCAGCCGCTTCAAGCTCCGCGGCGACCGCGGCGGCGCGTTCGCCGTTCACATCGCAGACGGCGATCAGCCGGGAGTCGGCAAGAGCTGCGTACTTCTGGGCATGAAAGCGGCCGAAATGGCCGACGCCGATCACGGCAGTGTGCAGGGGCCCGCCGCTCACCGCTCAACCCCGGCTGCGCAGCAAGTCGCCGGCCGGCGCCGAAAGCCGCTCACATCCGCTGTGCCAGCGGCTTGAAGTCGCGCTGGGTGACCCCGGTGTAAAGCTGGCGGGGGCGGCCGATTTTCTGGGTCGGATCCTCAATCATTTCGTTCCACTGGGCAATCCAGCCGACTGTGCGCGCCACCGCGAACAACACGGTAAACATCGAAGTGGGGATGCCCATCGCCCGGAAGATGATGCCAGAATAGAAGTCCACATTCGGATAGAGCTTCTTGTTAACAAAGAAGTCATCTTCCAGGGCGATCTTCTCAAGCTCCATGGCGAGATCAAGCAGCGGTTCATCACGGACCCCGAGCTCATCAAGCACGTCGTGACACGTCTGCCGCATGATGCGCGCCCTCGGGTCGTAGTTCTTGTAGACACGGTGGCCGAAGCCCATCAACCGGAACGGGTCGTTGGGGTCCTTGGCGCGCTTGATGTACTCGCCAACCCGGCTCACATCGCCGATCTGCTCGAGCATCTTCAGCACCGCTTCGTTGGCGCCGCCGTGCGCCGGCCCCCACAGGGAGGCGATGCCGGCGGCGATGCAGGCGAAGGGATTGGCGCCGGACGATCCGGCCAGCCGGACCGTGGAGGTGGAGGCGTTCTGCTCGTGATCGGCGTGGAGGATCAGAATCCGGTCCATCGCCCGGGCCAGCACCGGGTTGACGCTGTACGGCTCGCAGGGCGTAGCGAACAGCATGTGCAGGAAATTTTCCGCGTAGCTCAGTTCGTTACGCGGATACATGAGGGGCTGGCCCATGGCATACTTGAACGCCCACGCCGCGATGGTCGCCATCTTGGCAATCATCCGGTAGGACGCGACCATGCGGTGGCGCGGATTGGTGATGTCGGTGGAGTCGTGGTAGAAGGCCGACAGGGCACCAACCACACCAACCATGACCGCCATCGGATGGGAGTCGCGCCGGAAACCTTCGTAAAACCGGTGCATCTGCTCATGGAGCATGGTGTGATAGGTAATGTCATGCTCGAATTTGCGCTTCTGGTCGGCGGTCGGCAAGTCGCTGTAGAGCAGAAGGTAGCAGACCTCCATGAAGTCCGCATTTTCGGCCAGATCATTGATCGGGTAGCCCCGGTAAAGAAGCGTACCAGCGTCGCCATCGATATATGTAATCGCGGATTCGCAACTCCCCGTTGAAGTGTAGCCGGGATCGAAGGTAAAAAATCCCGTATCAGCGTAAAGTTTGCGAATGTCGATAACATCCGGCCCCACACTGCCACTGATCACCGGCAGTTCGAACGTCCTGCCCGTCATGTTATCGGTGAGCGTCACGGTCCGGTTGGTCGTCTTGGCGCTGTCGTTCATCGGCATGACTTCCCAATCGTGGGCATGAGATTACCCCTGTGCGGTTCGGACCGCCCGGCGAGCGGCCGGACGACGACGATCGCTCCCTCCCGTTCAGGGTCCGGCCGGCCGGTTGGACGCTTTCAGGGCGTCATCCAGCCTGGCCAGCGTTTCCGCTCGTCCCAGCACGGCCATCACCTCGAACACCGGCGGCGATACCGTGGAACCGGTGATGGCTGCCCGCAAGGGCTGGGCAACGGCCCGCAGGGTCAACCCGTCATCGGCGTGGTCTTCGACAAATTCCCGGACCGAGCGTTCTAGCGACGCAGCCTCCCACTCATTAAGGGCAGCAAGGTGCGACGTCAAACCCGAGAGTGTAGCCCGGCCCGACCGGGCCAGTTCGGCGGCGGCCTTTCCGTCGGGAACCACGGGCCGCTCAAGCGCATAAATGGCAGCATTGGCAGCCAGTTCCACCAGGGTGCGAGCCCGCTGTTTGAGGCCCGGCATACCGCGGCGGACCCGCCCGGCGGCATCGCCGGACAGCCGGTCGGGGTGCTCCCGCCGGAGCCGGGCCAGCACTTCGCCCGTCAGCCGGTCGTCATCGGCGATGCGCAGATAATGGGCGTTCAGGCTTTCCAGCTTGGCCCGGTCGAACCGCGCCGGCGCCCGGCCGATCGCATCCAGGTCGAACCAGGCAATTGCCTGCTCGCGGCTGATGATCTCGTCATCGCCGTGGGCCCAGCCGAGGCGGAGCAGATAGTTGCCCATGGCCTCGGGCAGGAACCCCTCCTCCCGGTAGGCATCAACCCCGAGGGCACCATGGCGTTTCGACAGCTTGGCGCCGTCGGCACCGTGGATCAGCGGGATGTGGGCGAACCGCGGCGGGTCCCAGCCGAGCGCCCGGTAGATCTGCGCCTGGCGGAAGGCGTTGGTCAGGTGATCATCCCCCCGGATCACATGGGTAACGGCCATATCATGGTCGTCGACGACGACGGCAAGCATGTACGTCGGCGTGCCGTCGGCGCGCAGCAGGATCACGTCGTCCAGCTGATCATTGGCAACCGTCACCGGCCCCTGCACGGCGTCATCGATCCGGGTCTCGCCGGCGCGGGGTGCCTTCAGGCGGATGACCGGATCAACCCCCGGCGGCGCCTCCGCCGGATCCCTCTCGCGCCAGCGGCCGTCGTAGCGCACCGGCTGACCAGCTTCGCGCTGTGCCTCGCGCATCGCCGCGAGTTCCTCGGCACTGGCCCAGCACCGGTAGGCGTGGCCGCTGTCAAGCAGGAGTCTCGCGACCGCGGCATGGCGACCGGCGCGCTGAACCTGGGAGACGGCCTCGCCATCCCAGTGAAGCCCGAGCCAGGAAAGCCCGTCGAAGATCGCCGCCACCGCTTCCGCGGTTGACCGCGCCCGGTCGGTGTCTTCGATGCGCAGCAGAAAGCGGCCTCCATACCGGCGGGCATAAAGCCAGTTGAACAGCGCCGTACGGGCGCCGCCGATATGCAGGAACCCGGTCGGCGACGGGGCGAAGCGGGTGACAACGGTCATGCAGGAACGTACACAAAACGCCGGAATTACAGATGGGGTGGTGTATCACAGGATGGCGCCCCCGTGGTAGCGTATGGGGGTTGAAAAGCCCCGCCCCCGGGAGGACAGCATCATGGCGGTCACGGTGCATTGCGACGGCTTCGAGGTGGAGCAGGCCATCGGCCCGGACATCACCGACATCACCGCCGCCGTGGCCCGGATTGTCGCCCGCTCGGGGGTCCGGACCGGCAGCGCCCACGTCACGGCGATCGGGTCGACAGGCTCGGTTTCGGCCATCGAGTACGAACCGGGCGCAGTGGCCGATCTGCGCGACGCGATCCGCCGCCTCGCCCCGCCCGACGCCCGTTATGCCCACGAACAGGCCTGGCATGACGGCAACGGCCACAGCCATGTGCAGGCGGCGCTGCTTGGCCCCTCGATGGTGGTGCCAATCCGCAGCGGCAGGCTCCGCCTCGGCACCTGGCAGCAGCTGATCGTCATCAACCATGACAACCGCCCCCGCCGCCGCCCCGTTGAGGTAACGGTGATCGGAGAGGCGTGAGTCGAGCGGGCAGCGACGATCCGGCAGTCTCGCATCCACGGGTGAATTTGCCGCGACAGCGAAAAACCGGTTTGTCTGCCCTTCGGCTTGTGCTTAAATACAGTCAGTAGAGAGGCAGAAAGCGTGATGCGCCCGGGAGGCGCCGGCAAATCGGACGGAAGGGCGGTCTCCGCATTTCGGGCAACCGGGTAGACAGCATCACGGCAAAACGGACTAAAGATCGTCGGTATGCTCCATTTGCCGGCAAACGGCCATCGGGTATTCGAAGTGGCAATCTACAACGAAGCGGTCCGCGAACTCGTTGAACGCAACTGCCGGCACCGCTTTTTTGACGACCGCTGGGCAAGCCCGCAGACGCGAAACGTCGTCGCCCGCTCGGAAGGCGAAGCACGAGACCTGATTTCAGAGCGATTTCCGCCTCAAGACGGCTTTGTGATCCAGAGCATCTACCCCAGCCGCTACTGACCTCTGCCGCCACCACCGGGCGGGTCGGGCGCACGAATGAGCGGCGCGGGCGCTGCCACCGCTGATTCGTCTTGTCCTCAACCTCCCGTCCGGTCACCCTCCCGTTCCGGTTCCAAGATCCAGCTGACGTGGAAGGCGTCTTTCACATGTTCGTGGACGACCTCCTGGACGGAAAACGGGTGCTGATCACCGGCGGCGGCACCGGACTTGGCAAGGCGACGGCAGCGCGGCTCATCGGGCTCGGCGCTGACGTGGTCATCTGCGGGCGCCGCGAGGATGTGCTCGAAGCGACCGCCGCCGAACTCAACGGCGCCACGCCGGTGAGTCCGCAGCGTGGCGCGGTGAGTTGGCGCCGTCTGGATATCCGCGATCCCGGGGCTGTCGAGACAGTGGTGGGCGAGCTCTTCGCCGAAGCTCCGCTCGATGTACTGATCAACAATGCCGCAGGGAATTTTCTCGCTCGCTCCGAAACCCTGTCGCACCGCGCTGTCGATGCGGTGCTGGCGATCGTCCTGCACGGCACGACCTACTGCACGCTCGCCTGCGGACGGCGCTGGATCGCTGCCGGGCGCGCCGGGCAGGTGCTGTCGATCGTCACAACCTACGCCTGGACCGGCTCGGCCTTCGTCCTGCCATCGGCGCTCGGCAAGGCCGGGATCCTGGCGATGACCCGGTCCCTAGCGGTGGAGTGGGGTCGGAAAGGGGTGCGCCTCAACGCCATTGCGCCCGGGCCGTTTCCGACCGAAGGCGCCTGGTCCCGGCTGGTGCCGCGTGCCGACCTCGCCCGGACCTTTGAGACCCGCAATCCCCTCGGGCGACCGGGACGGCATGACGAGTTTGTCGATCTCGTCGCCTATCTGCTCAGCGACTCTGCCGGATACATCAACGGCGAGGTGGTCACCATCGACGGCGGCGAGTGGCTCGGCGGCGCTGGCCAGTTCAATTTTGCAAGCGCCCTCGATGACGCCGACTGGGCGACGATCGCGCCCCGCAGGGAGCGCCGCTGAGCCGTGCCGGCCCGCCTGGGGAAGAGAAGATCATGACCGCAACCATCGCCGCCGTCCTGACCCTGGCTGTCACCGGCTATGCGCTCGTTATCGCAGCCATGTACGGACTGCAGCGCCAGCTGATGTATGTCCCGCATACGGCGCGCCCGGACCGGACCGAGGCCGGCGCCGGGGATATGGACGCGGTCACGCTGTATACTGCCGACGGGCTTGCCCTCAACGCCTGGTGGAAGCCGCCTGTGCCGGGACGAGGGACGATCGTTTTCTTCCACGGCAATGCCGGACACATCGGCTTTCGGGCCGGGCGCATCCGCCCCTATCTGGACGCCGGTTACGGGGGGCTGCTGGTGGATTACCGGGGCTATGGCGGCAACCCCAGCCGGCCCACCGAGGCCGGCCTTTATGCCGACGGGCGGGCTGCGCTGGGCTTTCTCGCCTCCCGCGGCTTCGCGTCCGGCCGGACCGTACTGTTCGGGGAATCGCTCGGCAGCGGGGTCGCCGTTCAGCTTGCCGCCGAGCAGGCGGACGCCGGCACGCCGGTGGCTGCCGTTGTCCTCGATGCGCCGTTCTCCTCGGCAGCAGACGTGGCGGCCGACCACTACAAGCTGCTGCCAGCGCGGCGGCTGCTCAAGGATCGCTACGACAACGCCGCCAAGATCGGCAGGATCGGTTCACCGCTGTTCATCGGCCACGGGGATGCCGACGGCATCGTCCCTCAGCGGCTCGGCCGCCGGCTGTTCGCGGCCGCCGCGGAGCCGAAAATCGGCTGGTGGCCGGAGGGCGCCGGTCACACCGATCTGGACGACTTTGGCATGGCTGAGCGGGTGCTGGCTTTTCTCGCCACCGGCTTCGAGGCGGCGGCGCCGGCGGGACTGGCACCCCGCGAGGGCGACGATGGCGGCACCGAGTGGTTCGATGCTGACGGATGAGTCCCGTCCGTCAGCTGAATCGAATCACAGGCTCAATCGCTGAGTGGATCGACCGATCCTTCGCTTGGGAACCAGGCGGATGATCCGATTGACCAGCGCTCCGCCGGCAGGTCATCAGCGGCGCCGTTGCACCGACCGGCTCCTCCATGAGCGCGCCCGGCCAGTCGGCGCCGGCCGCCCCGGGCGCTCACTTCGCCCGGATGTGCTCGTAAACACCCAGATAATGCCCACCGGATACCCCCCAGGAATAATCCGCAGCGAGGCAATTGGTCACCAGCCGGCGAAACTCCTTCGGATAGGCAAACCACAGCCCGATCGCCCGGCCGAGCGCCGATTCAAGGCCGCCGAAGTCGGCATTCTCGAACACGTAGCCGTTTCGGTCTTCAGGCGGCACGTGGCCGTAGTCGCGATCATGAACGGTGTCCACCAGACCACCGACCGCGCGAACCACCGGCACGGTGCCATAGCGCATCGCAATCATCTGCGTCAGCCCACACGGCTCGAACATACTCGGCACAATCATGATGTCCGCACCCGCATAAATCAGATGGGCGAGCTGCTCGTTGAAGCCGATCTCAAGATGAACATCCGGATTGTCGTTCATCTGATGTTTGAGATGCCAGAAATGATTGTTGATGCCGGTATCGCCCGCCGCGCCGAGCAGCACAAATTGGGCGCCCCGCTCAAGTGCAAAGAAAATCCCGTGCTGGATCAGGTGTACCCCCTTCTGGGCGTCAAGCCGTCCCACATAGGCAACGATTGGCTTGAAATCCTTACGGAGCCAGAGACGGTCGCGAAGCGCTTCCTTATTCCCGTACTTTTCATCCACATGCCATTCGTTGAAGTGGCTGGGAATGAACCGGTCGGTCTCCGGATTCCAGACGTCGTAATCGACACCATTCAGAATTCCCGAGAACTTGCTCTCATGAACGGCGAGAGTGTGGCTGAGACCGTGGCCCTGATCGGTACAACGGGCTTCCCAGGCATGATGCGGAGAGACGGTGGTCACATGGTTGGAGTAGACGATACCGCCTTTCATGAAGTTTAGAGCGCGATGATTAAAGTTATCGCGCAACCGGTCGTGATGGAAATAGTATTCGGGCCGGTTCAGACCGGTCGCCCACAACACCGATTCACCGTAAATACCCTGGTGCTTGAAGTTATGGATGGTGTAGACCACCCGCTGCCGATCCAACCCTATATTCTGATACATTTCATAGAGCAGAACCGGGACGAGACCAGTTTGCCAGTCGTGGATATGGATGATGTCAGGCCGCTTGGCCGCCTTTAACATGAACTCCAAGGCTGCCCTGGAGAAAAAGGCAAATCGCATGGCATCGTCAGAATGCCCATAAAAACAACCCCGGTGGAAAAAATTATCCTGCGAATGAGGCTCAATGAAAAACGTCTTCCGACCGTGGACGAAGCCGAACCAAACGCTGCAGGCAATCGCGCCCGAATACCATGGAACCCAAAGCTGATCCCAAATCTTGTGAAGTCCCCAAATCTCATCATACCACATACAGTCGTATTTCGGCAGAATGATCTCGACGGAATTACCGCGAATCTCCAGCTCCCGGCTCAGGCCAAACACGACATCGCCAAGGCCCCCCACTTTGGCGACCGGAGACAGTTCCGAAGCAATCATGACGATGAACATGTTCGACCCCTCGTGCCAGCCGGAACCGGCATCCCCTTTTTCGCTGACAGTCCCAAAGACCGTGGCGAACCCGGCCGCGACCACGCGCTCCGCCGCGGTGGGACCGGGCTGCATCCACCGCGAAATTGTGGAGGATTGCCGGCGCCGGCCGGTGTGCATCGCAACATTTTGATACCCGTGTCACCTTTAGCGGGTTTTCCTTTGGAACAAAAGGGCTGATGGGCCCGGCGCGGCCGGGCGTAACGCCCGGGGTTGCCGCCACCACCACCCGGGCGTAAAGTCCCAACGGCAAACAGGGCCACCTCTCGCGGGCGGCCCAGGGCGCTCGTAGCTCAGTGGATAGAGCGTCGGCCTCCGGAGCCGAAGGTCGCAGGTTCGAATCCTGCCGAGCGCGCCATTTCCCTTGAAATGGCGGCCGAGTCGGAAAAGCGGTTCGAACTTTGTTCGAACGG
>CAYVUM010000024.1:16554-36455 GCA_964454795.1 uncultured Rhodospirillaceae bacterium | reverse complement strand
GTGGATCGACCGATCATCCGCCTGGGAACCAGGCGAATGATCCGATCCACCCGGCTGGTCTGACTTGGAGAGGGTAATGATACAACGGCCGATCGTCGTCTGGCTCCGCCAGGATCTCCGGCTCCGCGACAATGCAGCGCTGGCTGCCGCGGTTGCGGGCGGGCGGCCCGTGGTTCCTGTGTATGTGCTCGACGACGTCACCCCCGGCCGCTGGGCACCTGGCGGGGCCAGCCGGTGGTGGCTGCACGGCAGCCTTGAGGCGCTGGATCAGGACATTGCTGAACGCGGTGGCCGCCTGGTTCTCCGCCGCGGCCGCGCGGTCGAGCAGATTCTCGAGGTGGCCGCCGCCTGTGAAGCCGCGGCCGTGTACTGGAATGCCCACGTGGAGCCGTTCTGGACCGCTGCCGAAGCCGATCTTGCCCGAGCGCTCGCGGACCGCGGCCTAGCCGGACGGAGCTTCCCGGGCTCGCTGCTGTTTGCCCCGGGCGCGATCACCGCCGCTGGGGGCGAACCGCACAAGGTGTTCACGCCGTTCTGGAAGGCCTGCCTGGCGGCGATCGACGAGGACCGCGGCCCCGGTGAGCCGGCGCCGGGTCCCGAACGCCTGCCGGCGCCGGCAGCGGTTGTCCCCGGCGAGCGGCTCGGCGACTGGGCGCTGCGGCCGTCCCGCCCGGACTGGGCTGCCGGTCTCCGGGATGCCTGGACCCCGGGCGAAGCCGCGGCTCACAGCCGGCTGGACGCCTTTCTCGGCGCGTTGCTGGCCAGTTATGAGACGCTGCGCAATCGGCCTGAGCCGGCGGCGACATCGCGCTTGTCCCCTCACCTCCATTTTGGCGAGGTGACCGCGCGGCAGGTCTGGTTCGCAACCCGCCACATCATGCAGAGCCGGAGCGGGGTGGCGCGCGGCGCGCATGCGTTTCTCCGGGAACTCGGCTGGCGCGAGTTCATGTCCCACACCCTGGCCCGTGCCCCGGAACTGCCCGACCGGCCGCTGCAATCCCGGTTCGCCGCCTTTCCCTGGCGCGACGACCCGGAGGCGCTGGACGCCTGGCAGCAGGGCCGGACCGGCTATCCCATCGTCGATGCCGGCATGCGCCAGCTCTGGCGAACCGGCTGGATGCATAACCGGGTGCGGATGATCACCGCCTCGTTTCTGATCAAGCACCTCCTGCAGCCCTGGCAAGCCGGCGAGGCGTGGTTCTGGGACACGCTGGTCGACGCCGACCTGGCCAGCAACGCCGGCGGCTGGCAATGGGTGGCCGGTTGCGGCACCGATGCCGCGCCCTACTTCCGGATTTTCAACCCGACGCTTCAGGCCGAGAAATTCGACCCGGACGGCGCCTACGTGCGGCGCTGGGTCCCCGAACTGGCGGCGCTGCCCGACCGCTGGCTGCATAAGCCCTGCGAGGCCCCGGAGGGCGTCCGGGCCGACGCGGGGGTCCGCCTCGGGGAAGACTACCCGCCGCCGATCGTCGATCACATGGCAGCGCGCAAGCGGGCGCTCGCCGCCTTCGATCAGGTCAAGAATGCGGCCTGAGAGGCTGACGCCGGCGGCTGGGGTGATCATCGCTGCCAGCCCCCGCCGGGTGAAGTTTAGTTCCCTTTTTCTGGTTTTTTTCGGGCGGCAGACGCCCGGGGTGTGAGCCAGTTCACACTTGAGTGCAGGTGCGATCGACTACCCTGCGCCGGGTCCGTGGCTGGAGCTGGTGGAACGGCACCGCCCGCCGGCTGCGGCTGATGAGGATTGAAGGGTGCGTTGCCGAGTGAGTGCGAAAGCGTCTGGTACTCCCTGGGCCGCAACTTTCCGACAAGTGCGTCGCGGCTTCGGGGCCGGATGCCCATCCGACCCCGGGTGTCCGTGCGGGTCTGGAGAGGCCGGGGGCGAGCAGCCGCCTCCCTGGTTCCGATCACCGGCGGCCTTGCGCGCCTCCAGGCCCTGCGATTGCGGCAATCGCGTGCGGGGCTCGGCGCGCGGTTGCCCCGCCAGCGTTAACGGGGGGGCGGGTCAGGCTCCCGTTTGCCGCAGGGATACGGGAGCATGCTGCTCCCGTATCCTTTTTGCGGCGCCGTTCCGGCAACGACCCGGATGGCGTCAGGTTTGCCGGACGCGCTGACGGGACGGCTGCCCCAATCTGGGACCCTGGTGGATCGGATCCTTCGCCTGATTTCCAAGCGAAGGATCGGTCGATCTCCTCAATTATCGAACCACGGGCTGCGCCGGCGGCGGGCCGCCGGCGTCAGAACGGCCAGAGCATGTCCCACAGCTGGGTGCCCCAGCGCGGCTGCTGCAGGCCGCTCAGCGTCCCGCGGCCGCCGTACGCGAGGCGCATCTCGGCGATCTTCTCGTGGCTGATGGTGTTGTCGGCCTCGATGTCCTGGGGACGGATGATGCCGGTGACGAGCAATTCCCGCAATTCGAAGTTCACCCGCAGTTCCTGACGACCCGCGATCGCCAGCGCCCCGTTCGGCAGAACCTGGGTGACCACCGCCGCGACGTTCAGTTCGATCTCCTCCTTGCGGTCGATCTCGCCGTCGCCGGAGGTCATGTGGTCGGTTTCGAAGTCGAACAGTTCGCCGCCAAGAGCGACCCCCTCGGGAAAGATGTCGTTGAAGCTGTTCTCATAGCCGAGAAGGGTGTTGATCGACTGGCTTTCGCTGTCGTCGCGTATTCTGTCGGTCTTGTTCTGGAGCTTTGCCTTGTCGGCGAGGTCGAGCCGCACGGTCAGGATGTCGCCCACGTCCTTGGCGCGGATATCCTTGAAGAAGGCCTTGGCGCCCGGACGCCAGAGCGAATTCGGGTTGGCCTCGGCGACGACGGGTGCCGGCATGGGCAGACTGACCGGTTGGTAGTCCTCGCGGGTGGTCGGATTGACGATCTCGCTCAGCGCCGGCTCGGAGCCGACCTCGGAAAGCCGGGTGAAGATGTTGCAGCCGGACAGGCTGACGGCGGCGAGGAGGCCGGCGACAGCGATGGCCGCACCGTTCCGGTGGGAGCGGGCACGCTTCGGGGAGGTCATTGGCAGGCTCTCCAGGGCTGTCAGGGCTGGCGCGCGAGGCCGGGATCGAGGTCCACCTCGACCCGGCCTGGTCCGGTTACCACGGCTTCGATCACGGCCCGCGACTGGTCGTTGACGACGCGGATCACGGAACCGCGGCCGCCGTCCTCCAGGGCCCGGCCGCGGGCGGTCAGCAGCATCTGCGGCGCCGACAGGACAATCGTCACCGGCTCGCCCTTGGCGATGACGACGGGCTCGCCCACGTCGCCGGCGCGGATCGTTCCGCCCGGCGGCAGCGTCCGGCGCGCCTGCATGCCGATCAACCGCCCCTGGTCCATGACCGTGTTGCGCTTGATCCGCCCGCTCGGCAGCGCGGTCCAGGTGAGATCGCCCGCGCCGATGACGGCCCCGGCGGCGATCCGACGGGCGGGGACGGGCACCTCGGACATCGGCTCCAGTCGGCCGGTGAGCCGGAACCGGCGGTCGGCGACGCCGGGACCGGTGGCGATGAGGGAAGCGACAAACCGGTGCTGGCGGTGATCGTACAGCACATCATCGACGATCAGATCGGCGGCCGGATCGTTGAGCAGGGCGATTTCGGTCCCGGTCTGGGCAAGGCGGAGGCGGGCGTTGTCCACGTCCACATCCTTTTCGGCGAGGGCGTTCAGGATGAGCGCCTCCAGTTCCTCGCGGCCAAGGACGATGCTGTCCCGCTCCACCACGACCCGGTCGTGGCGGGTCAGCGGCTGCCACGCCAGGTCATAGGCGCGGGCCACCCGCCACAGCCAGCGGGCGTCGAACACGGCGCGCCGGCCGGGCTGCGGCGCATAGGCCACGGGGGTGTCGGCGGCAGCGCTGGCGGTTTCGAACAGATCGCCGAGGCGGACCACCGCCTCGCTGACCACCACCCGGTCGCGGAGCGCGACGACGCCGTCGGGTGCAACCTTCGTCTCGAAGCCGGCATCGTTGCGGATGCGGCCGTCGTCCTGCGGCTCGCCGCCCGCCGGTGCGGGGAGGGAGAGCAGGCCGGCAAGGACAATCGGAACAAGCCTCGCCGAACAGGGGCCGGAGCGGATCATCGCTGAATTTCTCCTATCGCATATTGGACAGGACGGCCGACATTTCATCGGCGGCGGAAATGACCTTGGAGTTCATCTCGTAGGCCCGCTGCGCAGAGATCAGGTTGGTGATCTCCTCGACGGCGTTGACGTTGGAGGTCTCGAGGAAGCCCTGCAGGATCGTGCCGAAGCCGTCGATCCCGGGGGTGCCGACGGCCGGCGCGCCCGAGGCCTCGGTTTCGAGCAGAAGGTTGCTGCCGATCGCCTCCAGGCCGGGCGGATTGGCGAAGGTGGCGGTCTGGAACTGCCCGACGTTCTGCAGCGCCACCTGTCCCTGCAACTTGACCAGAACCTCGCCGGACTGGTTGACGGTCACGTCGACGGCGTCGTTCGGAATGGTCACGCCCGGAAGGACCAGAAAGCCGTCATGGGTGACGATCTCGCCGTCGGCGTTGAGTTGAAAGGTGCCGTCGCGGGAATAGGCGATCGAGCCGTCGGGAAGCTGGACCTGGAAGAATCCGTCGCCCTGAACCGCCAGGTCGAAGGTGTTGTCGGTGGCGGCCAGGTTGCCCTGGGTGTGGATCCGGTAGACGGCGGCGAGCTTGACCCCGAGGCCGAGCTGGACCCCGGTCGGCACCACCGAACCATCCTCGGCCGAGGTGGAACCGGCCCGGCGGAGGTCCTGATAAAGCAGGTCATGAAACTCCGGCCGGCGCCGCATGTAGCCGGTGGTGTTCATGTTGGCAAGGTTGTTGGAAATCACTTCGACATTGCGTTGCTGGGCCATCATGCCCGTGGCGCCGATATCGAGGGCTCGCATGTTGGGCTGTCCTTATCCGCTTGGATCGCCTTCGACCCGCTGAGAAGTCACCGGAGATCAGTTGCTGCGGGTGAAGCTGTCGATCATCCGCTTCATCCGCTCGTCTTCCTGCTCGACCATCTTGCGGGTGCGGTCATAGGCACGATGGACGTCGATCAGCCGGGTCAGCTCCAGGACCGGTTCGACATTGGAGCCTTCGAGCGAGCCCTGGATCACCTCCGGATCGGCCATCGGTTGCGGCGTTTCCGTGGCCGAGAGCATCCCGCCGGCGGCCGGCTGCATCGCCGAGGGGTTGGCGAAGCGGACCACCTGCAGGCGCCCGAGAACGCCGTTGCGGTTGGTGATCGTGCCATCACGGCCGATGGTCAGGTCGGCGGTGTCGGCACCGATGAGGAGTGGCTCATTGGTCGGTGACATCACCCGGTCCCCCGCTTCGGTGACGAGCATGCCCTCCACATCGACCCGCATCCGGCCGTTGCGGGTGTAGCGGGGGCCGTCGGCGGTCTCAACCACCAGATGCCCATCACCGCGCAGCGCCACGTCCAGGCGGCTGCCCGTTTCGCTCAGGCCGCCGTCGTGGGTCACCCGCATGGTTGCGGCATCCTCGACGAAGTTGAGGGTGACGGGGAGGGGCCCGTCGCCGCGGGTCCGGACCGGAAAGGTCTCCATCATCATCCGCTGCGCCTTGAAGCCGGCCGTGTCGGTGTTGGCGACGTTGTTGGCAATCATCGAGAGCTGGCGGCGCAGCACGGACTGGCGGGAGGCAGCGATCAGCAGTGTGGTTTCCATGGCGGCGTCCGGGCGGCTGAAGAGGTGGCGGTCATCCCGGAGACGGGGTGATCGCCGAATGCCGGGGTTGAAGCACGTCGCATGCCAGAGGCACCGGATTTGATGCCGCGCCGGTTCCGCCCGGGAAACGGAGGTTGCGGCCCGCCGCAAATCGCCGGCCGCCCGGGGGCGGCGGCACGGCCTGCCCGGCATTTGTTGCCGCGTGCGGTGATCGAAGTCCGGGCAACAACGAACCGTTAACCCTGTGGCGCTACCGTTCGGCTGGCGATGCAGGCGTGAACCGTCGGCCGGCTTTCCCCTGCATCCGGCGTGTCCCGCCCGTGGCAGAGCCGGTCGGGTCACCAACACCAAGGGTAAGGGGCGAGTATGATGGCGGAGCCCGGCCACGACAGCGCGGCCAGCGGGCCCCGGAAAAAGCGCCGGGGCAGATTGCTGATCATCGCGGCGGTGGGTGCCGTGGTGATCGGCGGGGGTGGCGGCGCGTTCCTGTCCGGCGCCCTTGACGGGCTGCTCGGCGCGTCCGACCCGGCCAGCGGCGTGGCGCACGCCGATGCCGCTGGCGGCGAGGCTGCCCATCCCGATCCTCACGACGATGGCGCCGGTCCCGCGGCCGGGCAGTACTACGATCTGCCCGAGTTCATCGTCAACATGAACACCGCCGGCGAACGGCGCCGGTTCCTTCGCCTCCGTGCCCGCCTGGAGGTGCCCGATCCGCGCACGGTCGACCGGCTCGAAACCCTGATGCCGCGGATCGTTGACAGCTTCCAGGTGTATCTGCGCGAGCTCCGTCCGGCCGATCTCAGTGGGTCGGCCGGAACCTTCCGGCTGCGCGAGGAACTGATGCGCCGTGTCAATGGCGAGATTGCGCCGGCCCGGGTGGACGATCTCCTGTTCGTCGAGGTCATGGTCCAGTAGCGAGAGCAACAGGAAGCGGCGGTCATGGCGCCACCTGCGGAGGATAGCGACGGCCGGACCGTCGACGACGGGGCTGCCGGCGGCGGCGATCAGGGCGATCTCGCCGCGGAATGGGAGGCCATGCTCGGCGCGGAGGACAGCAGCGCGCCCAGCGGCTCGGGCGTCCTCAACCAGGATGAGATCGACAGCCTGCTCGGCGTCGACGAGAGCAGCGATGCCTTCCGCGAGAAGCCGGGGATCCACGCGATCCTCAACAGCGCGCTGGTCTCCTATGAGCGGTTGCCGATGCTTGAGGTGGTCTTTGACCGCCTTGTCCGGCTGATGTCCACCAGCCTGCGCAACTTTACCTCGGACAACGTCGAGGTCTCCCTGGACAGCATCGTCTCGACCCGCTTCGGAGATTATCTGAACGCGGTCTCGCTGCCGGCCATTCTCAGCGTGATCAAGGCGGAGGAGTGGGACAACTACGGGCTGATCACCGTCGATTCGGCGCTGATCTACTCGATCGTCGACGTGCTCCTCGGCGGTCGCCGGGGCACGGCGGCAATGCGCGTTGAAGGCCGGCCGTACACCACCATCGAACGCAGCCTTGTCGAGCGGATGATCGAGGTGATGGTCGTCGATCTCAGTGCCGCGTTCGAGCCGCTGAGCCCGGTCACCTTCCGCTTCGACCGGTTGGAGACCAACCCGCGCTTCACCACCATCTCGCGGCCGTCCAACGCCGCGATCGTCGCCCGGATCCGCATCGATATGGAGGACCGCGGCGGCCGCATCGAACTGCTGCTGCCCTATGCGACCCTGGAGCCGGTGCGTGAACTGCTGTTGCAGATGTTCATGGGCGAGAAGTTCGGCCGCGACTCGATCTGGGAGCAGCATCTCGCCGACGAGCTGTGGGAGACGGAGATCGAGCTGATCGCCGTCATGGACGAGCAGACGATCAAACTGGGCGAGGTGTTCGAGCTGGAGGTCGGCAGCCGCATCGTCTTCAACGCCACCCCGGACTCGCCGGTGGAAATGCGGTGCGGGCATGTGCCCCTCTACACCGGCGCCATGGGCCGCAAGGGCGAGCGCATCGCCATCCAGATCGGCGAGCGGATCGAGCGCCGAGGGGCAAAGGGAAGTCTGTGATGTGGGCGCTGGCGCTGGATGTTCTCGTTGCGGTGCTGCTTGCGGTGACCATCGTCTATGCGCTGCTGCTCAACCGCCGGCTTCGTGGCCTGCGCCGGGACCGGGCCGAGTTGGAGCGGGTCGCCGGCCATTTCGAGGGGGCGATCGGCCGCGCCGAAAAGGGCCTCGCCAACATCACGGCGGCAACCGACCATTTCCAGGCCGAACGGGCGGAGGCCGGCCGGCTTCAGGATGACTTGCGGTTCCTGATCGAGCGGGCAGAGGGCGTTGCCGATCGTCTCGATGCCGGGGTCCGCGCCGCCTCCCGCCTCGCCGTCTCCGGAGCCGGCGCCCCTGCCCGCCCGGCCGGCCCGTCGCGCGGCGCCGGTGCGTCCCCTCGCTGCCGGCCTCGCGGACGCCGAGGCGCAAGACACCGCGCTTCCGGCTCTGCGCGCGGACCAGAGCGAGAGCGAGCGCGAGCTGCTCGCCGCGCTCGCCACCGGCCGGTAGGAGCAACCGCAATGGCAAAGCTTTCCGGTCGCGAGTTCCGCTTTCTGCCGGTGGTCATCGCCGTCGCAGCTCTGGCACTGATCGTTAAGGCCGAGCTGGTCATGAGCCGCCTTCCGCTGCTCCTCGCCGGCACGGTGGCGATTGCCGACGCCCAGGCTGCCGACCCGGCGGCGGTGACCGGGACCCGGCCGGCCGGCGGCGGGGCGGACATGGAAGCTGCAGGGGCGGATGCTCCGGCGGCACCGGACCCCCCCGGTGGTGGCGGTGATGGCGACGCCGGCGGGCCCGGCTCTGACGCTGTTCGCGGAGCAGGCGAAACGGCGGTCACGACGCCCGGTCGCGGGATGCCGGCGGACGGCAGCCCGGCATCCGCAGACGGCGCCCCGACGACCTTCAGCGAGGCCGAGGTCGAGGTCCTCCAGCAGCTTGCGGCCCGCCGCAAGACGCTCGATGAGCGCGAGGCGGAACTCGGCCGGCAGACAGCCCTGATCGAGGCGGCCGAAGCGCGCATCGAAACCAGGATCCAGGAACTGCGCGACCTCCGCGCCACCCTTGAGCAGCTGGTCGCCGTTTACGAGCAGCAAGAAGACGCCAAGGTCCGCTCTCTGGTGAAAATCTACGAAAACATGAAGCCGAAGGACGCGGCAAAGATCTTCGAAGCGCTGGAAATGGACACGCTGCTCCTCGTTGCCGAGCGGATGAAGGAGCGCAAGCTCGCGCCGATCATGGCGGAAATGAATCCGGGCAAGGCCAGGGAGATGACCGTCGAACTGTCGCGCCTTCGCCGGATCCCGGACGTGCCGCCGCCGCCGTCCGCCGGACCGGACGGCGAGACGGCCGGCTGAGCATCGGGCTCGGCCTGTGGAGCAGACCGTTCCCATTGCTGCCGTGACACAGGACGGCCCCCAAGGACCGGGGCCCGATTTCCTTGCCGGCGAGCCCGCCGCCGACCCGGCGAACCCCGGCGCCGATCCGGGCGGGCTCTCTCACTGGAACCGCGCCGGCAATGCGGCGGGATTTGCGGCGATCCTCCGCGTTGTCGACGCGCCGCCGCCGCCGGGCCTGGCTGCTTTCCGCCCGGCCGCCGGGGAGGTCGCGGTCCGCCGGGCGACGGCGACGATGTTTCTGTCGCTGGTGCTGATCGTCCTGGCATTCTTCATCATTCTGGTGGCGATCTCCCAGCCGGACGGCACCCGCGAGGCGATGGCGCTCGGCAGCGTTGCCGAAACCTTTGCGGCGCCGACGATCGAAGGCGAGGTGCCGAAGCCCGCCGAGGCCGATGCGGGCGCTTTCCTGAACGGTGCGGCGTCCTTTACGACGATCGAGGCGGAGTTCGCCACCCGGCTCGGCATCGTCGTCGTCGAGCGGCCGGCCGCGGGGCAGGTGCTGCACCTCGCCGTTCCCGTCGAGCGTTTGTTCGTTTCCGGGACGGCGAGCCTCCGCCTTGCGATCCCGGCGCTCATCGATGACGTGGCCGGTGCCCTGGCCGCCGCCGACGACTGGCCGGCGGTGACGGTTCTGGTCTCGCCCAGCGGCGGTGGCGACGACCGTCGTGGTCTGGCCGGGGCGCGCGCCGGGCGGCTCGCCGAAGCCCTGATCGCCGCCGGCGTCGGGCGGGAGGCGGTCACCGCCGGGATCGCGCCCGCCGGGCCCGCCACCGTCCGCTTCCGGTTCGACCTGGATGACGATCCGCCGAGCGCCACTGGCGCCGCGCCAGCCCGGGCCGGGCGCGAGTCGGACCCGGACGGAGGCCGGAAAAGAGGACCATGACCGCCGACGGACCGCAGGAACGGAGTGGGCGGGTGCAGCCGCGCTGGACAAATGATAACCCAAAAGGGTACTTTTACGCAGAGGAATCGCATCCCTGGCCGGATCCCGGGCCGGCGACCGGCGATGAGGGTCGGGGCTGGCGTGTGGTGTTCACGGATGTCATGTCGCTGTTGCTGGCGTTCTTCGTCCTGGTGTTTTCGATGCAGGGGATCGAGTTCAATCAGTGGCGGATCGCTGTGGACTCGCTGACCCGGACGCTGCAGCCCTGGCCCGACGGCCCGTCGCTGCCGACGGCGCGGCGACGGGTCGACCGCAGTCCGGACGTTCCCGGGGCCGACCTTGACTATTTGCGCGCCGTCCTGACCGAAACCATGGGCGGGCTTCCCGATCTGGCCGGCCAGGAGATCCGTCGGGTCGGGCGGCGGCTGATCGTCTCGCTCCCCGCCCCCCGGCTGTTCGACGAGCGCGGCGAGATGACCGCGGAAGGGCGGGACCGCGTTGCTGCGATCGGCAGCCTCCTTCGCCACCTGGACAACGCCGTCGGCGTGATCGGCGTGATCGGCCGTGACGCGGGCGGCGCGCGTGTGCGTGAGCGCCGCTGGTCGGAGCTGTTGCAACGGGCGGATGCGATCGCCGGCGGCTTGCGCCAGGGCGGCTATCGCCGGCCGCTGGAAGTGCTGGCGCGCTGGACCGGCGCCAGCGGCGACCGGGTGGAAATCGCGGTGATGTCGACGGAGGCGAGCCGGTGAAGGCCTGCGCATTTGAGGCAGGATCAGCGGCGATTGCGGCCGGCTTGGCCCGGGCCGGCGGCCTCCTCATCCTCGTTCTGCTTCTCGCGGGGCCGGCACCATGGTCCGGTGGCGGCGCCCGCGGCGCGGAGCCCGCTGTGGCTGCGGATCCGGGTAAACCCCGTCCGACGATCGGGGTCCGCACCGGCAACCACAAGGCGTTCAGCCGGCTGGTCTTCGACTGGACCGGACCGGTCGGCTACCGCGTTGCTGTCGCCGAGGGCAGCGCCACCGTGACCTTCGACAAGGAGGCCAACATCGCTACCGGCCGGCTGCCGCGCCCGCCGGCGCGGACGATCTCGGCGGTGGCCGCCCGTGCCGGCAACGGCCGGACAACGGTGGCTCTCGCCATTCCCACCGGCGCCACCGTGCGCCATCTCCGGGTCGGCAACCGGGTGGTGATCGACGTGGCCGACCCGCCGGCAAAGCGCGCGGCGCCGCGGTCTCCGGCAGCGGAGTTGCCGCCGGCTCCGGCCCCCATCCCGGCGGCGACCCGCAAACCGGTGCGCCTTGCCGCGGCCGCTCAGGAACCCGCATCGCCACCGCCTGAAACGCCGGCGGCGGCACCGCACGCGACGGCGGCCCGCGAGCCGGTACCGGACGCGACGGTCTCCCGGCGGCCGGGGGGCGTGGAGGGACCGGCGCGCTCCCGGATCGCGAAGGGCGGATCGCCGTCAGCGGCTGCACCGAAGAACCTGCGGGAGGCCGCGGCGGAACCGGCGATGACGTCCGCAACCGGCACTCTGCGTCTGCCCGGTGACGCCGCCGCCGTGTTCGAACGCGCCGGGCGGGCCTGGATCGTCCTTGCCGGCCGACAGGACGTGGAGGACGGAACGGTTGCGCGGGCAGTCGGCGGACGGGTCGGGCAGGTGGCGGTCGAAATTGGCGACTCTGCAACGGTCATCGGCTTCGACCTCAGGGACGGCGCTGGCCTTGCTGTGAGCCATACCGGCGGGCAATGGCAGATTTCGGTGACCCCGCCGGGCAGCCGGGCGCCCGTGGGGGATGTTTCGGTGGAGCCGCAGCGGCTCGATAAGCCGCCGCTCGGAGCCCGTCTGTTCGTGCCGGTGCCCGGTCCGGCCGAGCCCGTCACTTTCGTGGATTCCCGGGTGGGCGACCGCCTGATCGTCGTTCCGGCACCACCCCGGACCGCGCCCCTTCGCCGCGATCACCGGTTCCCGCAGGTGGAGTTGCCCGCGACCCGGCATGGCGTGGTGGTGGTGCCGCGGGTCGATGATCTGGAGGTCCGGGCCCTCAGCGGGGGTGTCGAGATCGTCCGCCGGGGCGGCCTCGCCCTGTCCGACGTTCCCAAAAGCGCCAGATCGCGGGCGCTGCTCGGCAAGGCCGACGGGCTGAGCCGGCTCCTCGCCGCCGACGCCTGGCCGGTGACGCGTCCGGAGCGCTTCGCCGCCGAGCGCAAGCGTCTGACCCATGCCGTGATCGCGGCCGCACCCCGGGACCGGGAAGCGGCCCGGGGAAATCTGGTCCGCTTCTATCTGGCGAACGGTTTCGCCGCCGAGGCGCTCGGCCATCTCGCCCTGTTGGCCGCCGGCCGGCCGGCCGTGGCGGAGGAGCCGGCTTTCCGGCTCCAGCGTGGCATTGGCCGGCTGCTCATGGGGCGGTTGGACGCAGCAGCGACCGATCTGAACCATCCGGGCCTCGCCGGGGTTGCCGAAGCGGCGCTCTGGCGCGGCGCCGTCTCCGTGGCTCAAGGCTTTCCCGACGCCGCCGGCCGCGAGATGCTCGCCGCCGGCCCCATCGCTCTGACCTATCCGCCCGGGCTCCGCCGGACGCTTCCGGCCGCCCTGGCGGAGGCGGCGCTGGCCGCGGGTGATGAGGAAAGCGCCCGGCGGTACGTGGACGTGCTCGCCGGCGAGGCCGGCGACGCCGACCACCAGGGCGCGCTGGCCTACCTCCGCGGGCGGATCCTCGCAGCGACCGGTGAGGCCGGCGCCGCTCTCGAGCAGTATCGGATCGCCGAAGCCGGCGACGACCGGCGAAGCGCGACCCGGGCGGCGGCGGCCGCGACCCGGCTCGCCCTCGAGCGCGGCGACCTGGACTTGGCCGAAGCCCGCGACCGCTTGGACCGGCTTCGCTTTGCGTGGCGAGGGGACAGCCTGGAGTTCGGTCTGCTGACCCGGCTCGGCCGCCTCCACCTAGCCGCCGGCGCCTATGCGGACGGCCTGCGGACACTCCGGGAGGCGGTCGCCCACTTTCCGAACCACCCGGATGTGCCGGCGGTGACCGGGGACATGGCCGCCGCGTTCGAGCGCCTGTTCCTCGACGGCGCGGCGGCGGACCTTCCGGCGCTGCAGGCGATCGCTTTGTTCGATGAATTCCGCGAACTCACTCCCGCCGGCGCCCCGGGGGATGAGATGATCCGCCGGCTGGCCGACCGCCTGGTGGCCGTCGACCTGCTTGACCGGGCGGCGGCCCTGCTCGAGGATCAGGTACGCCACCGGCTCAGCGGTGACGACCAGGCCCGGGTCGGGGCCCGGCTGGCGCTGGTCCGGCTGCTGGACCGGGATCCGGCCGCGGCACTCGAAGCCCTCGACCGTTCGGCGGCGACCGGACTCCCCGCTGATCTGGCCGGCCAGCGACGCCATCTGCGGGCCAGGGCCCTGATCGAGCTGGACCGGACGAAAGCTGCACTGCTGCTCCTGCAAGGTGACCGCAGCCGCGATGCCGAACTGATCCGGGCCGAGGCCTTCTGGGCGTCCCGGGACTGGCCGAAGGCTGCTCAATCGCTTCAACGGCTTGTCGAAGCCGAGGGGGGTGCACCTGAGGCAGCGCTCTCGGACGATCAGGCCCGCTTTGTCCTCAACCGCGCCGTGGCGCTCACCCTTTCGGGCAATGAGGCCGAACTGGTCCGGCTGCGCGGCGCTCACAGCGCAGCCATGAAATCGACCCCTTACGGCGATGCGTTCCGGCTGATCGCCGGCGAGGATCCCGGCGGCGAGGCGGGGATTTTCACGGTCGTCGACCGTCGCCTCGAGGACGTGGAGGGTTTTCACGCCTTTCTCGGGGTCTGGCGCGACCGGCTGCGCAGCGGCGGTCTCGACGCCCTAAACTGACCGGTTTGCCCGGCGATGGACCGGGTGGTTCGCCTTCGCCCGGAGCCGGATGCTCCGGGCGGGCACGAAAAGTGCCGCCACGCCCGCGCCCGGCTCGTCTCCCCAAAAATTCCCTTGCGTGAGGCGGCCATTTTGTGCCACACGCACGCTCCTTGTCGAGTTTAGAGCCACACATCGGGCGGAGTTCCGCTGGGGAGGTTTTGGAGGAGCAGATGCCGAACGACACCTTTGACGACGCGCTTGTCGCATCGCGCCGTCCGGCCGCCGGGGTGACCGTCGGGCCGGATTTCTTTATTGAGAAAGACGGTTGTCGATACGCAGGCAGTCATGTGCTGCTGGACCTGTGGGAGGCCAGAAACCTGACCGATCCCGGCTACGTCGAGTTGGCACTGCGCCGCGCCGCAGAGGCTGCGGGGGCAACGATCCTCCATTCTCACATCCACCAGTTTGGCGAAGGCGAGGGCGTTTCCGGCGTCGTTGTCCTGGCCGAGTCCCACATCAGTATCCACACGTGGCCCGAGCGCGACTTTGCCGCCGTCGACGTGTTCATGTGCGGGGCCTGCAATCCGATGGATGCGCTGCCGGTGCTGAAGGAAGCGTTTTCCCCGGGGCAGGTGGTCTTCGATGAGCACCGTCGGGGTCTCATCGGTTGATCTGGTTCTCCGAGATCCTGCATCAGGGCCTCGGCTTTGCGCAGCAGCACAGGGTCGAGCGGGAACTGCACCGGGAAACCACACCCTACCAGGAACTGGTGATTCTGGAGACGCCCGGCTTCGGCCGGGTGCTCGTCCTGGACGGCGCTGTCCAGACCACCGAGCGCGACGAGTTTATCTACCACGAGATGATTGTCCATGTGCCGCTGTTCGCGCACGGTGCGGTGCGGCGGGTGCTGATCATCGGTGGCGGTGACGGCGGGGTCCTGCGCGAGGTGCTGCGCCATCCGGTCGACGAAGCGGTGATCGTGGAGATCGATGGTGCCGTCGTCGAGCGGTGCCGGGAGCTGATGCCGGCGCTGAGTGGCGGTGCCTTCGAGGATCCCCGTGCCCGCGTGCTCATCGAGGATGGCATTCGCTATGTGGCCGGTGCGGCCGGGCCGTTCGACGTGATCATCGTCGATTCCACCGATCCCGCCGGCCCCGGCGAAGTCCTGTTCACCGGCGAGTTTTATGCCAACTGCCGGCGGCTTCTCGGGGAGACGGGCATCCTCATCACCCAGTGCGGCGTGCCGATGCTGCAAAGCGGCGAGGTCGGCCATGTCAGCGGCCTGCTCCGGCCGCTGTTCGCCGATGCGGCGTTCTTCCTGGTGTCGGTGCCAACGTACGTGGGCGGCGTTATGACGCTGGGCTGGGCGAGCGCCGATCCGGGCTTGCGGCAGGTGCCCGAGGCGCAGCTGGCCGAGCGCTACCAAGCCTCCGGCATCCAGACCCGCTATTACGCTCCGGACGTCCATCGGGCCGCATTCGCCCTGCCGCCGTTCATCCGGGCCCTGATCGGCTGAGCCGGGCGCCGGGCCGGTTGAATGCCGCCACGGCTCCGGCGCTGTTCCAGGCGCTCAGCCCCCCGCCGGCTCCACCGTCGCCAGGGCCGGATCGCCGTAGCCGGCTTTGGGCATGATCACGGTCAGCACGCCATCCCTGGTGATCGCACGCAGCGCGTCCTCATCGGCGGCCGCCGGGACCCGGAACGTGCGCCGGAAAGCGCCGTAATGCCGCTCGCTCACATGGACCTTCAGGTCTTCGTCGACGGCCGGCGGGCGCTTATTGCCTTCGATGATCAACAGGCCGTTGGCGAGCGAGATCTCGATGTCGGTCTCGGCGACCCCGGGCAGTTCCAGGGTCAGGGTGTAGCCGGCTTCCGTCTCGGCCATGTCGGCGCGCGGCAGAACTTCGCCGGTGTGGCCGATCTCCATCTCCACCCGGCCGAACGGGTTATAGCCGCTGCCCCGCCAGCGGAACGGCGGCTTGCATTCGCGCAGAAAATCCTCGAACAGCCGGTCAATCTCGCTGCGTATGGTCAGAAACGACTGGTCCACACGCAAAGGCGAGCGGTTTTCGCCAGCGCCGGGTTCTTCGCCGTCTTCAGGTTTGGCCATGGCGTTCGCTCCCTTAACCGCTGTTCCCGGCGCCCGTTCTTCCCGGCCCTCTCCGGCCCGGCCGCGGACGGCATTGCCGCTGACCCGTCTCCGTTGCTCGAGGACAGCACGCTTCTGTAAAAAAATATGACGGAAAGCGGCGGTCCTCGTCAAATTCAAAGCGGCGGTGCGGGTTCAAAGCGGCGGCGCGGGGCTTTCGCCGAAACTGCGCACCAGACTGCCGACCACCAGATACCAGCCGTCAACCAGCACGAAGAAGATGATCTTGAACGGCAGGGCGATGATCACTGGCGGCAGCATCATCATCCCCATGGACATCAGGATCGAGGCGACGACCATGTCGATGATCAGGAATGGCACGAAGATCAGGAAGCCGATCTCGAATGCCCGCCGCAACTCGCTGATCATGAACGCCGGGATGAGGGCGCGCAGCGGGACCACCGCCGGCCCGTCATCCTCCCCCGCCTCCGGTTCGAGTGGGACGATGACTGTCCCGCCCCCCTGGTCGGGGTTGGTAACCGCCGGCGGTTGGTCGGGCGGGGCACCCTGATTGCCTGTAGCCATGTCCATGAACAGGGCCAGGTCCTGCTCACGGACGTGGGCGAGCATGAACGCCCGGATCGGCGCGACGCTGCGCTCGAGCGCTTCTTCCTCGCCGATCTCGCCCTCGATCAGCGGCGCGATGCCCGTATCGTAGGCCTGTTGCAGGGTCGGCATCATCACGTAGAGGGTGAGGAACAGCGCCAGGCTGACCAGAACCTGGTTCGGCGGCGTCTGCTGCGTGCCCATGGCGGTGCGCACAAACGACAGGACGATGACGATCCGGGTGAATGAGGTCACCATCACCAGGATCGACGGCGCTAGGCTGAGGATCGTGATCAGGGCGATCATCTGGATCACCCGCGAGGTCACCGTGTCGCCGGGCTCACCCAGGTCGAGGGAGAGGCTCTGCGCCGCCGCCGCGCCCGCCGCAACGCTGAAGACCGCCGCCGCAGACACGGCCAGCCATCCGCGCAGGCAGCGAAATGCCGTCATCGCCGTCCCCCCTCCGCCTTCGCCGCGGCCCGAACGGCATCGAGCGTCTCGTCGAACCGGGCAGACCCGGCGATCCCGGTCTCGACCACCGTCTCGCCGCCGGCACCGAGGATCACCAGATGTTCGGCGGCGTCGCGGCGCAGCAGAACCAGGCGGCGGCGGCCGTCGAGGGGCAGCACCTCGACGATCGCCAGCCGGCGGCGTCCCGAGGACCGCGGCAGGGCGCCGCCGAGACCGAACCGGCGGGCAACCAGCGCGGCCACGACGATCAGCGACAACACAAAGGCGAGGGCCAGCACGAACTGGAGCAGATCGGCGGCAGCCATGGCCCGGGCCCCGGCTTAGCCGTTGTCCGCCGCGGCGCCGTCCGCGGCGCCGTCCGGGGCGGCTTGTGGGGCCGGCGGCGGCAGCTCACCGTTGGCGCGGTAGACGTAGACGAGGATTTCGGCGACGGCGGCAAACGCCTCCAGGGGTATCCCGGCCCCGACGTCGATGGCGGCGAGCATCTCCGCCAGGTCGGCATCCTCCCGGACTTTCACCCCATGGGCGAAAGCGAGGGCCAGGATCTCCTCAGCGACGAAACCCCGGCCGGCGGCGACGACCGCCGGCGCGGTCTCGGTGCCCGGCGTCCAGTCGAGGGCGACGGCCACGGGGCGCGGCGATGGTTGGGCAGCGGGCGGCGTTGCGCGGTCGGCCAAGGTCTCGGTCCTCCGTTGCCGGGACTGTGCCGCCCGCATGGCAAACAAAGTGTTAACCGGCGCAGGTGTCAAACCCGGTCGGGCGGCGGCGGACCATCGGCAGCCGTTTGCCTGATTGTGCGAAAGTGCGGGGCTTGAGGTGTTCGGTTGTGACGGCTATGAGTTCGCCGATGCGCATTCTCTTCATCCACCAGAATTTCCCGGGTCAGTACAAGCACCTCGCGGCGCATCTGGCCGACCGCCCGGAAAACGAAGTCGTTGCCGTTGGCGAAAAACGGAACCTCGGCCGGCTGCGCCACCCGCGGATCGCCGAGGTGGGCTACGAGAGCCCCAAGGGTGCCGAGCCTGCGACCCATCCGTTCGTCCGCCACCTGGAAAACGCCGTGCAGCGGGGGCACACCGCCGCCCGCACTTTTGAGACGCTGCGTGCCGGCGGTTTCAAGCCCGATGTCATCTGCTGCCATCCCGGCTGGGGTGACGGTCTGTTCGTTCCGGACGTCTGGCCGGAAGCCCGGTCGTTGCATTTCTGCGAGTTCTTCTACGGCTCCCGGAACCGGGACGTCGGCTTCGACCCGGCGTTTCCGCCGTCTTCGGACGACATCCTGCGATCGCGCATCCGAACCGCCTCGGCGCTGCTCAACCTGCAGGCGATGACCTGGGGGATCAGCCCGACCCGCTGGCAGCGCGCCACCTATCCGGAGGTCTGGCGACCGCGGATCAGCACCGTGTTCGACGGGATCGACACCGAGGTGGTCCGCCCCGATCCGTCGGCGCAGCTCAAGTTCGCCAGCGGCACGGTGCTGACGCCCGAGTCGGAGGTGATCACCTTCGTCAGTCGCAACCTCGAGCCGTACCGCGGCTATCACATTCTCATGCGGGCGCTGCCGGAAATCATGGCCCGGCATCCGAAGGCGCACGTGGTGATCATCGGCGGTGACGGGGTGAGCTACGGCGCCAAGCCTTCAGGCGGCCGGAGTTATAGGACCATTTACTTCGAGGCGGTCCGCGACCGGCTCGATCTCTCCCGACTGCATATGGTCGGCAAGGTTCCGTACGCGCGGTTCCTGGACGTGCTCCGGGTCTCCTCGGTGCATGTCTACCTGACCTATCCGTTTGTTTTGTCCTGGTCGATGCTGGAGGCGATGAGCGCCGGCTGCGTGGTCGCCGGCTCACGCACCCCGCCGGTGACCGAATACGTGAGCGATGGCGACAACGGTCTGCTGTTCGATTTTTTCGACGAAGCCGCATTGGTGGCAGCCGTCGACACCGCCCTCGACAACCGCGGCGAGATGGAGCCGATCCGCCGCCGCGCCCGGGAGACGGCGATCGAACGCTGCGACCTTAAGTCCGTCTGTCTGCCCGCGCAGCTCGCTTTGATCGAAACCCTCGCCGCCGGCGCCACCCCTGCGTTCCAGACGGACTGAACCGCTCAGGGTGCGACGCGCCGGGAGCGACCGGCAGTGATTCGTTGATGCTGCCGTCGTCGCAGTGATCAAGACAAGACCGGCTCCCGGGGGGGGGGATGAGGCGATTGCGGGGTGAGTGGAGCTCTCTCGTCGCACCTGTTCCGACGGTGCGACGCCACCGATTTTCGCCCGCAGCAAGAGCCGGGGTGACAACCCGCCCTCTTTGCGTCATATCTAAGACTACGGAGCGGCAAGGGTGGGTCCGTGACGAAGCCTATAAGCTTGTTTTTATCCTACGCCCACGATGATGCCGACCTGGCTCGTCGCTTCCAGCAGCATCTTCGAAATCTGGAATTGAGCGGCTGGATCACCTCCTGGTCCGATCGCGAGATCATGCCCGGTGATCGCTGGGAAGAGGAAATTGACGAC
Organism: uncultured Rhodospirillaceae bacterium; assembly: GCA_964454795.1. GTDB lineage: Bacteria > Pseudomonadota > Alphaproteobacteria > Rhodospirillales > Defluviicoccaceae > CAYVUM01. Next base: position 16,968 of record CAYVUM010000024.1, on the reverse strand, counting down.
AATCTCGGCAAAGCGCAGATTGTTGTTGCCCTGGTCAGCATCTCCTTTCTCGCATCCGATTACTGCGTCTCACGCGAGATGAAGATCGCTCTCGACCGTCACGACCGCGACGAGGCGCGGGTCATTCCCGTTATCTTGAAGCGCTGCGGATGGCAGCATTCGCCGCTCGGCCGGCTTCAGGCCCTTCCGCGGGGTGCGCGGCCGGTGATGGACTGGGCGGATCCCGATGATGCCTTCAACGAGGTGATCGATCGCATCGTCCCGGTGATCAAACAGCTGCGCGCGAAAGCGGCACCTCCAGGGCCTTTACCACCTGCTGCCGAAGAGCGGGCGGCCGCGGTTGCGGAGCCGGCCGTCTCGCCCGTTCAGCCGGGATTGAGCGACGGCCCGGCGGCAAGCGCGCCATCGCCGCCT